>JBCCZN010000100.1:0-9645 GCA_039187375.1 Pseudomonadota bacterium | reverse complement strand
GTCGAAGGTATCGAGCTGGATTTTCTCCATCGCATACCGCATGTGTCTGCGCGTCATCAAGCGCGAGAGCCATCGCGGCAATGTGCTGCAGATACTGCGCTTGCAGCCACGCACTGACAGCGCCGAGTTTGAATCGCAGCTCACCGACGCAGACCTGTTGGCGCGCGCGATGACCACGCTCAGTGCCAGTCACCGGATGGCACTGACGCTGGCATACTATGAGGGCTACTCGACCGAGGAGATCGGCCGCATCGCCGGCTGCCCGACTGGCACGGTAAAAACCCGTTTACACCACGCACGACAGAAGCTGCGGCACTACATCGAACAACACGCCTCATGAACGCCGAACACGACAATGACACTCTGGACGGACTGATCGCCGACTACCTCAATGGCCATCTGGCGCCACGCGATATCGAGCGCGTTGAGGCAGCGATGGCCAGTGACCCGGCGTTTCGTGCGCGCGTCGAGCTGGACAAACAAGTCCGGGCACAGTTGCAACGCTCCGCGCAAACCAATGCGGATCACGTCGGTGATTTTGCTGCCGTACTGGCCGAGCGCGAGCAACGCCGCCCGTCGTATCGCCCGGTCGGCCTTGCCACTGCGGCAGCGGTCATGGTGGCGGTGGTCGCTGTCATAATGATGCCAGCCAACACACCGCCTGCGTTCGAAACCCTCGGCGACGAGCCTGCTGTTGCTGTTCCCGACACACTTCGCGTGGTCATCCATGCTGACAGTGATGTGGCGTCACTGATCGAGCGGCACCAATTGACGCTGATTCGTCAATTGCCGGATCTGTCCGCAATCGAGGTTCGTATCGATCCGGAGCATGACGTCGTCGCGCTGCAGCGCACGCTCTCAAAAGATCCTGCCGTGCGCTTCGTCGCCAGCCCGTGAGCAAACACCGCGTCGCCGCATGTCTGCTGGCAGTACTGATGCTGACCGGCTGCGCTGGCACTCAGCTCGCAACCAAAGAAAAAGAAATGAACGATGCGCTGCTCGTCGTCATTGACGATCCAATCGGCGCATCGGGCTTGAGCGCAAGCGAGTATGCCGCGCGTATGAACGCGGACGATGCCATTGATGTACATCAGGTCGCGATGGATATTGCCGATCAGTATTCACTCAACGTGTTGGGCGATTGGCCGGTCAACCACCTGGGCGTCTATTGCTTTGTGGTCGATATTCCGGCCGACGCAGTGATTGACGCCCTGGAAGCTGACACGCGCGTGAACTGGACGCAGCCGGTCAATACGATGGAAATGAAGTCCACTGATGCGGGCGTCGATGATCCGAGCTCAGCCGCGCATGCGTTAATGCAGACGTTTATGCAGGATGTCGATGAGCGCGGGCGCGACGTGACGATTGCCGTCATTGACACCGATGTCGACGAGTCGCATCCCGACTTACGCAGCAGTCGACTATCGGTCACCAATTTCGCCGGGTCACGCGGCATGCCGATGAAAGAGACGCATGGCACGGCAGTGATTGGATTAATCACCGCCAAAGCGGCCGATCCATCTGGACTAACCGGAGTTGCACATGCAGCCGATGTGCATTTGTTGCGCGCCTGTTGGGAACCTACGACTGGACAAGGCGCGTGTAACACTTTGACGTTGTCGATGGCGTTGAATGCGGCGATTGATCTGCAACCCCACATCATCAATTTGAGCTTAAGTGGCGAGAAGGATCGCATCCTCGATGCACTGATTGACCGACTGGTCGACAACGGCACACTGGTCATTGCTGCATTCGATGAACAGCGCGGCGCACAAAATCGTTTTCCAACGGCGCGCGAAGGCGTCTTGTTTGCTTATGGCGTTGCCGATGACCGTCCCCGACCGCAGATGGACGATGCGACGATTGTCTATGCGCCGAGGCAGGCACTGTCGCTGGCGCCGATGTCCGGCTATGACCTGGTGTCTGGTCATTCGTTTACCGCACCGTTGGTCACGGCCATGGCGGCGTGTTTCATGCACCGATATCCGCAAGCAGGCCTTGCGGATGTGACCGCTCATTTGCAACGTTGGTTGGCTGATCACGACTAGCGATTTGATCGAGTGAATTGCGGGCAGGCAGCGCACGGCCACCTGCCCGCAACCGCCCATCAGCGCAGGTCTACCTGACCACGAATCTCACCGGCCGGGTTCGCCTCCGTGTGCAGATTGACGTAGACATTACCTGCCGCCAGTTCATTCAACAGCGCCAGTACCGCGTCGGTATCACCCGCCAACGGACCAACAATGTCAGCGGCGGAGATGGTCGTGTTCAATCGACCCGAGCCATCAATCGCTGCACTGAGATCCGCAACAACCGGACCGTTGCTACCTTCGCCGCCCAGATGCAGGTGCGCGGCAACCAGTGGACCTGTCAGGCGGCGATAAGACACATTAATGTCCAGTGATTCCGCGTTATTGCTGACAATGTCGGCGCGACCCCGACCACGGCTCTCGACCAACTCGGCACTGGCTTCCTGGTGTGCGTTCAGGTTCGCACGAAAGCGCACACGCCCGCCGAGATCGACGAATTCAAACTTCACCGTCGCGACACGATAGCCGTCGGCAAGGAAGTTGGCGTTGCCCAGAACCGGGCGATTGATGATGCCATCCGGATAGGCCAGATCGGTGCGGAAACCGGGGTGCAGCAAGACCACACCGTTTTCCGGTACACCGGTATCGGGCGCCGCTTGCGCAACAAATGCGGTGTTGCCCGCGACCTCATCGTTGAACTCAGTGCCCGCGTCCAGCACCTCGGTGCCAGCGACGGCAAAGTTCTGCGCCACAAAGCGACCGCGATCGTCAAAGATCTCATGTGCCAGCGCATTGCCGTTGGCAATGAACGCATCATTGCTTGGCAACACCATCGAGGCGTAGCTGAAATAACGATCAAACTGCGGATCGACCTGAATCGTGATTGCAGACACGTCGCTTGGCGCAAACGGGCCGGTGGGGGCAAAGAAAATACCCTGTTGGCCGTACGGTTGTGCTGCAGCGAACGCCTCGTTCAACGGGCCAATAGCGCCATCTTCGGCAATACGCTCAACGGCCGGTGCCGGTACGGTACCTTCAGCGCCCAACGGCTCACCACGGTTATACAAATCGAAGGTGCCGTCATGCAGGCCAAACCAGATGGGGGTCAAAAAACTACCGCGCGACGGCGCGCTGTTTTCCACTTTAATCACAACTGACGGAATCTTAGTGGCACCGCCGGCTTCCGCCTGCGATGACACCGCCAGCGCGCCGGCGACCGCAATCGCAACCGCGCTCTTCAATGAAGACTTCATATCACTCTCCTGGGTGGTAGGGGTTTTTGCTGCAGCGCACATTGCACTGCTGTCAGGCGGTAAGAGACGGTGCGCGCACATCCGGTTCATTTTTTGTGCAAAATGGTGATCCACCCTGATTGGAGAGCACGGATGATGCGTCTTGCGTTGACGGTTGTATTCGGTTTGATCATGACTGTGTCGGCTGCGCAGGCACGAGCACAGGACGACAGCAACATGCTGGATATTAAGGAGTGGACAGTGCCCTATGCGAAGTCCAGGCCACGCGATCCGTTCGCCAACAGTGATGAGTCCGTCTGGTTCGTCGGTCAGCGCAGCGGCTATCTGGCACATCTGGACGTGGCTACCGGCGAGATTGAAAAGGTCGACCTGAAAGACGGCTCGGGCCCACATAACCTGATCGTCGGTCGTGATGGCATTGTCTGGTATGCCGGCAACCGCACGACACTGATCGGCCGTTATGATCCGCAGTCCGGTGCGATCGAAGAAATTCCGATGCCCGATGCGCGCGCTCGCGATCCCCATACATTGATCTTCGATGCCGATGAACAACACATTTGGTTTACGGTGCAGGGTGGCAACTTCATGGGTCGACTGCATATCGAGTCGCGTCAGATCGACCTGATCGAATCCAAAACAGAACGATCAAGACCGTATGGCATCAAGCTCGCACCAGACGGTGACATTTGGGTCGCGCTGTTTGGCACCAGCAAGCTGGCGCATATCGATGCCACCACCCTGGTACTCACCGAATACGATCTACCCCGCAACGAATCGCGACCGCGGCGGCTTGAGGTGCTGGCAGACGGAACGGTCTGGTACGTCGATTACGTTGGCGGCAAGTTGGGACGGCTGACACCGGACAGCGGTGTGATCGACGAATGGCAAATGCCACAAGGCAAGAACGCGCGTCCCTATGGCATGGCCTCAGATCATCTCGGACGTCTGTGGATGGTCGCCACCGGCGTCCAGCCCAACGAATTTGTCGGATTCGATCCGGCGGGAGAGACGTTTTTCGCTATGACACCGGTCGCGTCCGGGGGTGGCACCATTCGCCACATGCACTACCACCAACCGACCGGCAGCGTCTGGTTTGGTTCGGATGCGAATACCGTTGGGCGTGCAGTGGTCATCACGGATTAGCGTCGCCCGATGACACCGTGCCATCGATGGCTCGGCGTGCTCGCCTGTTGCGCGTGGTTTGGTATCCCCACCAAGACCATTGCCTACCCAGAGGGCGCACCCTGGGGGGCAGCGGACCCGACCAGTGACGAGCACTGCGCGAGCTGTCACTGGGAACAGGATGCGGTCATGGCCTCCGAGCGTGTGCAGGTTACAGGCTGGCCTGATCACTATGCCGCAGGTCGCCGCTATGCCATCACCGTGCGGCTTATCGAAATTGATGGTGCCATTTCTGGATTTCAGGCATTGCTTAACAGCACTGACGCCACATCCGGTCGACTGATGCTGCCAGCCAGTCCGCCGCCAGCGATGACACCACTGGAGATTTCGCCGACCGGACGGGGAGTCCGTTCAATATCGCCCCAGCCGCTAAAGGATCTGATCTGGTCGTTCGATTGGCAGGCACCCGAGCAACCGAACCAATGCATCTCGTTAAATGTCGCGATATCAGCGGCAAATGGCGACGAATCGCCGTTCGGTGACGTCATTCACTACCGCCAATTGACATCCTCGATCTGTGACTCGCTTAACGATAAGCAATAGACCGGATTGCTAAGCTGACGCCAACTTAAGTTAAACCCCTGACTGCAGGAAGCAATCCGTGTTGTACACGGCAGGGCCGGTGAATGAACCCGTATGCGTCGCCTCCTGCTTTTAGTCTGTTGCACCGCTTGTTTGCTGCTCAACACACGAGCGGCAGCAGACAGCTGTGCTGCCGCCGGCACCGATGGCACCGCGACACTGACCGGCGTCGTCAACACCTACTACCCGGGCACCAATAATCCGTCAGTCGGTGATATTGGTTTCGTCCTCGGTCCAGCGCGCGGACTCACGCCTATTTCTTCAGGCGATCTTGTTTTGATCATGCAGGTTCAGGACGCCCGTATTCGCAGCACCAATAATTCACGCTACGGAGACAACCAGCCTGGCGACCCCGGCTCGGGTTATCGGGCGATCCGCAATAGCGGTCGCTATCAGTTCGCCCGCGCAACCAGCGACGTACCGCTGGGTGGCGGCATTCTGACCATCTCGCAACCGATTCAGTTCGATCTCACCGAGCGCGCGGCGTCCGGCGCCTGGGGTCAACGAACGTTTCAGGTCATTCGGGTGCCGCAACTTGTAGACGGCACCATTGTCGGGACGGTCACCGCACTGCCGTGGGACGGCAACTCCGGCGGCATCGTTGCGATTGATGCCATCAACACCCTGACATTCAGTGGGGGGCAAATCGATGTTTCCGGCATGGGATTTCGGGGCGGCGGTGGCCGCGGCTCGACCTCGGGCAGTGGCGTATTCACCGACTATGTGACCAGCTCCACCAATCTTGCCAATGGCAGCAAGGGTGAAGGTGTCGCAGGCACACCGCGCTTCGTCTGGAATGGCAGCAGCGTGACGACCAACACCTCGGAAGGCTATCCCGGTGGCAGTTTCGCGCGCGGCGCACCGGGCAATGCTGGCGGCGGTGGCACCGACGGAAGACCGTCAGCCAACGATCGCAATACCGGCGGTGGCGGGGGCGCAGGTTTTGGCGATGGTGGACGCGGTGGTCACGCCTGGTGTCCCGGCGGGCCCGCAGTCTGTGAACAATCGGGCGGCTTCGGTGGCGTCGGGGTGTCCGGTCAAGGTGTGCAACGCTTGCTCTTCGGTGGTGGCGGCGGTGCCGGGACGACCAACAATCGAACCGGCAGTCCGGGCAATGGACTCGCCTCCAGTGGTGAAACCGGCGGCGGCATCGTTATCGTACGCGCCGATACCATCGCCGGCAGTGGCAGCATTCGCGCCGACGGCAATGACGCCAACCAAACCGTTGGCAACGATGGCAGCGGCGGCGCCGGTGCAGGCGGTGCCATCGCCGTATTGGCCAATAACGCCAGCGCCAGTTTGACGCTATCCGCCAGCGGTGGATTGGGCGGTACCAATGGACGCAGCACGCCGCATGGCCCTGGCGGTGGCGGCGGTGGCGGGTTCATCGCAAGATCAGCGGCGCTGGCCGGTGCACTGACAAACGTCGGTGGCGGACAACCCGGCACGACAGACGGCAATCCCGCGCCGTTCAATTCCAACTACGGGGCGACGGCGGGCAGCGCCGGGGCCGTTGTCACATTGGCACCCGGTGATCCATTGGGTACTCGACCCAGCACAGAGTGCACACTCAATCTGACCAAACGCTTCACACCGGCTGCCGCAGGCGTCGGCATTGCCGTGCGTTTGGAAATTGACATCGCCAACCCCAACACGCTGTTCTCGGCAACTTCGGTCACGCTGTCGGACCTGTATCCGACCGGTGTGGTGAACGCACCGGTTACCAATGCAACGAGTACCTGTGGCGGCAGCATTAGCGCCATCGGCGCAGGCGATACCCTCTCCGTCAGTGGCGCGAGCATCTCCGCACAATCGACCTGCACCATCGCAGCCGATGTGGTCGCAACGTCAGGGGGTATTTTCGACAATGTCATCGCGGTTGGCGACGCAACAGCGGCGATCAACGGTGAGGGCATCATCAATGCACTGGCCACCACTGCAACGCTCACGGCCACCGAACCACTCAATGTGACCAAAACCGTGGCGGTCATCAGCGATCCGATCAATGGCACATCGGCTAACAGTTATGCGATCCCCGGCGCCATTGTCGAATACACGATCCAGGTGGTGAATCCGGCGGGTATTGCGATCGATACCGACGGTATTGTGATTACCGACCTGATTCCAGACGACGTCAGCTTTGTAAATACCCCCATCGCCAACGGACTACCCGTTGCACTCGATGATGGCAGCCCCTCGAGCACGCTGACGTTACTGGCCGACGATCTCAATTATTCCGACGACGATGGCGGCAGCTTTGCCTACACACCCGCAGCGGGTGCCGATGCCGGTGTCGACGGCATTCGTGTTTCGCCCAGCGGCAGCATGCCAGCGGGGTCGAGCTTCGCGGTACGCTTCAGGGTGCTGGTTCAGTAAGCGACTTACGCATGTGGATGATGGTGTTCGGCTGACCATTGGCACCGGTTTGCGTCGTGCGTGATAACTCCACATAGCCACGTTTCAAATACAGCGGCTCGCCTGGAATCGTCGACCCCAACTCTATCGTCTTAAAGCCATGCGCTCTGGCCGCCCCCTCACCGAGATCGAGCAATAATGTGCCCAGGCCACGACGAATCCAGTCGGGATGGGTATACATGGCTCGAATCCGAGCCGGCTCACGCGCAGGATCACTCAAACTGTCATCGCGGCCCTTGGTGTGATTGCCACCGTACAGCGTTCGGCGTTTGCCCCAGCCGCCACAGGCCACCATGACCGTTTCACCCTGATGCATCGTCTCGATCGCAAAATAGGTGCCATCATCAATCAACGTCTGATCGACGCCCATCGTTTCTTTTGCTGACTCGATTTCGGCGGCCGACAAAAACTCGCGCATGTTGACCTCGATTGATGCGCGCATCAGATCGATGATTGCCGGGACATCGGCGTCGGTTGCAATTCGATGCGTGAAAGTCGGTGTTATCGGCGTCATTTATTTCACAGTCGTACTGGCTACCTCCACAGCCCAGTCTTCGGCGATCGTCTTATCGAGATTCACGTAGCTGGCCAAGTAGTGCAGTCGATCTGTTTCCGGTCCGCTGGTTTGGAAACGGTCTCGAAGATAATACGGTGGCGTCGATTGATACAACAAGCGCACGCGTACCTGTGCAATGTCATTAGCGTTAATCTGGTAGCGCACATTGCGACTGCCCGGCTGCGCCGGATTGAACAACTCGCCACCCAGTTTGCGCAACTGTGTTTCATCCGCATACGGACCATCCGGTTGCCATCCCTTAGGTAACAAGCGGTTATCCTTCACCTCTTTTGCAAGCCCAAGGAAACTGGTGGTGAGATTGCCTTCATCATTGATGTGGCGGCTTTCGAAAATCAGCACCTGATCCTGCGCGTCAATGACGCTGTAGTTGGGCTGCAGATCCTGCCAGTTCAGTGAAAATTCGCCGGGCAACGCCTCACCATTGCTGCCCAGAATGACACCGGCACCATCGGTTGCACCCGACGCCCAGACGGTTTGACCGTCGGCGTTCTCGGCGATCACCTGAATGAAGGCACGCCGAAAGCCAACGCCGGACGGAAACTTGTGACCGGCCAGATTCTGAATATCGACCGTCACATCCCAACCTGTTGCTGTACGCGAGGTCACGGACGCATCCAGCGCCACCGTCTCGGTGGCGATCTGCTCCATCTCCTGTTGCGTCAGTGTCAGTCGATGTACAGCACCCTTTGCGGAAGGGCCATAGGTTAACGGCGTACCGGGATCGAGCGTGGTGATACCCAGCACCTCGGGAAACTGCTGGAACATGCGGTTAGCGACCAGGCTCAAACCGACCAGCGTGTGACGACGGTATTCCTTCTCTTCCGGCGTAATCAAACTGCCATCCGCACGGTTGTCGATGTAGGGAAAGTTCTCGTCCTCGACATTAGCGATGCGGCTCTTCAGCGGCCCGTTGCCCTTGAACATATTGGGCATGTGACAACCCTGACAGGTCGTATCCGGGGAGTCAGTGAAATCGCTATTGAGCCACTCCAGATAGGTCGTTTGCTCATGCACGATCTTCGCGTCCGGCCCAGGCGGTGCGCTGGCATCCCGTGGTAACACCGGCAGGTTGATCGTGTGGCACGAACCACAGAGTCCGGAGTCTGTTATTTGCTTGCCAAACCTGGGCTGCATCGCCATCGACTGCTGCATGTAATACGGCTTAATGTCGGCATCGGCGAACGGGCCCCACATTGTGCCCGGCTCGGCATTGATATTGAATTTGCCGGTAAAGGTCTCCGGCTCACCCAGACCCTCCGGCGTGATTTGATGACACACGGTGCAGGTCACGCCATCGCGACCCAGGGCACCGTATTCAGCGGCCGGACTTTGCGTCTTGCCATTCGATTTGTCGTAGGTGTATTTCGCAGTGAAATGGCCGTTGTTGCCATCCAGATGAAATTGCCGCTGCCCGGCGACCTGATGACAGCTCAAACACAGATCGGCCGTCCAATCCTTGATCTCCGGTCGCAGTGCTTGCTCGGCCTCAAGCTGCGCATGAAAAATCGGATCGCGGCCGGCCAGCCCCATCATCGAGGTGCCCCACTCACCAAACACGGCCAGGTTGTATTTGTTATGTGGCACATCCGGATCACCGGTGTCCTCG
>JBCCZN010000099.1:0-9668 GCA_039187375.1 Pseudomonadota bacterium | reverse complement strand
GTGGCTTCGGTCAGTCCACCGGCGACCCGAATGGGGGTTCTCGCAAGTTCTGGGAACTGCGCGGTCGTGCGATTTTCGGCAATGGTCGCCATACGCTGACAGGGTATTACTTGCAGGATGCGTGGGGCCCGTACGATTTCTTCCGTCAGTTCAACACGACGTTCCCGGAGCAGCTCCAGCTTGATTACTCATACTGGCTGGGCGGTGGCTTCGGTGCGATTGGTGATGCGATTGGTGAGCAAATGGCGACACGCGTCGGCATCCGTACCACTTACCGCACCAATGACGAGAACTCGCCGGACAACGAGTTCCTGAATGGAATGAACGACTACTCATTCCTGACGGTTCTTTATTTCACGTACGGCTTCTAAGTCGGACGTATGCGATCCAGAGGATTGGCAATAATGACTATTTCAAAACAAAGCGAAACGCGGCCGGGCTTCATTAAGGGCTTCGCGCAGGTATTGGTGGGTTTGGTCGTGCTGGGCTTGGCAGGTTGTCAGGAAGAGCGCAGTAATGGTGATGGCGAGGTGATCAATGCGATCATTCTGCCGACGGACGTTGTGCTCGATCTGTATTGCGCGGAAGTCGGTATTTTCCCCGAGACCTGTGTTCTGGACGATCCGGACAATCCGTTTGCAACGACAACCATCACGGAGTTCAATCCGAACAACCCGGGTGCCGAGAACAAATTTGACTTGTTCAACTCGATCCCGGCTGGGCCAACCGGTGCCAAAGCGCGATTCTATTTCTGGGCGACGGCACTTGCACGCCTGCCCAGCGGTGAGAATCAGTTCTACACGGCACTGGCGCTGCACGAGTTGTTTGATGCGAACAGTAACGTCCTGTCGACTGACGAGTTGGTCCGTGAACAGGCGTTGAAAGCCTATCGCTCCGTACTCGATAACTTCTTCAGCTCTGTGACGGTGTTCACCTGTTGTCCGGCGTCCAGCCCGACTGGCGACCCGGTGCCGTTCTCAATTCCGCTGAACGAACTGACGGCCGATAACCTGTATCGAACCGATGCAACCGGTTTGCGTCGGTTGGTTGATGGCGATCCGATTCTGGCGTTGTCATTGTTCCTCGATTGGGGCTACAGCTATCAGCCAGCGACACCACCTAACTTCGACAATGGTGTCGTCTCCGTTAACGGTTTCTAGTGATCAGCCAGAGATCGTCAATAGTGAAAACCCTGCTTTATGCGGGGTTTTTGCTTTGGGGAGAGGCAATGGCTGAAGCGATTCCCGTGTCATTGACGCGCACCGATAGTGGCTGGCAGTTGCTGCGCGATGGTGAGCCTTATTTCATTCGGGGCGCCGGCGGCAGTGAGTCATTGCCCGAACTAGTCGCGGCCGGTGGCAATTCCATTCGAACCTGGGACGCCGAGGGTATCGACACGCTGCTCGATGATGCCCATTCGCTGGGCTTGACGGTGGCCGTTGGCATCTGGCTCGGGCACGAACGTCACGGTTTTGACTATGACGATCCGAAACAGGTCGCGGATCAATTCGCCAGAGCAAAACGACTGGTCGAGCAACACAAGGATCATCCTGCGGTCTTGCTGTGGGGCGTTGGCAACGAGATGGAAGGCTTCGACCAGGGCGATAACCCGAGGATCTGGACTGCAGTGAATGAGGTTGCCGCGATGATCAAGGAGATCGACCCACATCATCCGACCATGACGGTCACGACATTCGTGCACGGCGAGCGCGTTGATTGGGTGCACCACAAGCTGCCCGCCATCGACATTCATGGCATTAACGCCTACGGCGGCGCGCCAGCGGTGCCCCAGTTTCTGGCCGACGGTGATGCCACTAAGCCGTATCTGTTATCGGAATTCGGACCCCAAGGCACTTGGGAGGTTGGCAAAACCGATTGGGGCGCTGCCATCGAACCGACCAGTACTGAGAAGGCTCAGCAGTATCAGCGGCACTACGACGCCGCCATCGGTTCGCAAACTGGCAAGGCGCTCGGCGGTTATGCGTTTGTCTGGGGCAACAAGGTCGAGGGCACGCCAACCTGGTTTGGTATGTGGCTGCGTGATGGTGCGCGTCTGGCCAGTGTCGATGTGATGCAGAGCATCTGGCGGGGTGAGCCGCCAGCCAATCCAGCGCCGGCTGTCACGCCATTGTCGCTGGATGGGCTTGATAAGGTCGATCCTGGTGAGTTGATTGAAGTCACGGTCGAGGCCAGTGACGACGATGCGCTACGCGCGCAGTGGTCGATTAGCTACGACACGCTGGACAACATGACCGGCGGCGATTACCGACCGCTTTGGCCGGCATTGGAGGATGCCATCATCGTCAGCGAACTCGAGCGGGCGGAAATTCGCGTGCCGGATATTCCCGGGCCTTATCGGATTTTCTACACGGTATACGACGAGGCCGGCGGCGCCGCCACCGCGAATGTACCGATTCTGGTGAAGGGCAAGCCTAGAACACCGATGCCGTTTCCGGTCTATGACGATGGCTTTGAAGCGATGCCCTGGGTGCCCTCAGGTTGGATGGGCGATACGGCGAAACTGAGCGTCGATGGTGAATCAACAGAGCAGGTCTACAGCGGTCAGCACAGTATTCGGATGCGGCTTGAGGGACCATTCGGTTGGGCTGGTGTTGCCTGGCAACACCCGGCGAACAACTGGGGTACACAAGACGGTGGCTTTGATCTGACCGGCGCCACGGCACTCGAGTTTTGGGCGCGTGGTGAATACGGCGGCGAAAAAATTGGCTATGGCGTCGGCATCATCGGCAAGGATCAGAACTTCCCGGATTCTGCGGTGGTGAAACGCGAAGGTGTCACGCTGACGCGCGAGTGGCAGCGTTATCGTGTGCCATTAAAGCGAGCCGACTTGAGTGAAATTCGCACTGGCTTCTTCATCACTCTGGAGGGCAGGCGCACGCCGATCACCGTCTATCTAGATCAGATTCGCTACGTCCAATAAACGACATGTGATCAAAAATTCTGTTCGAGAATGCGCATCTTGATCCGCTCGAACTCCGCCTCGGTCAGATAACCGGCGTCGAGTAACTCCCCGAGTTTTTGTAGCTGATCCAGCGCGGTCGGTGTGAGCGAGGGTGTTCTGGGTGGTGCCGGACGTGTTGCTGGTGCCGGGATCTTTTCAACTGATGTCGATTGCGGGGATTCGATCGCAGGTTCAGGCGTGGGCAGTGGTTCAACAGGCGCCGCTTGTGCGAGCTCGGGCTCGGATTGCGTTGGCGGCATCACTGTCACCGGTTGACGTGGTGGTGCCGGACGAACTTCGCTCAATGGTGCTTCAGGGGCGGCCTGCATGGCATTGCGCCGGCGCTCTTCCTCTTCTTTGGCCTTGGCTTCCATCTCAGCGCGAATACGCTCATTAGCAAGGCGCGCGCGCTCGGCTGCCGCATTGTCCTGAGCGTAACTTGGCAGTGCACTGGTTAGCAGTACGACGGATAACAAAATGAAGCAATGACGCATGATTTAAGTGTACCCCGAGCTTGGCGATGATGCTGGATTGTGGTTTAGCTCAGCCGCCACCATCGCAGTGGGCGCGTGTTCGAGCGCACCACAAGTCCTTTGGCTTCCAGATCCAGTTGGACCGTCTTGACCCACCAGCCACTCGTCTTGCCTTGCGGATACAGTGCATCCGGTAGCATCGGCTTGACTGCATCCATGCATTCGCGCTGCGTCAAACCGGGAGCGTCCATCGGCAGGACGGCAAGGTACGCCTTGCGCATGGCATCGTATTTGGCGCGATTCACACGCGAGCGTTTGCCCGGTGTGTTGATATTCTCAACGTCGATCTTGTCGTCGGCCATTTAGTGCTCCGTGTCCGCAGCACCCGATTTGCCGCGCAACGCAATCGCCGCTAGTGCCAACACCAGAATGGCTGACGCCTCATACAGGATGGTCTCTGGCGCCATGTCTTTGCTCTGCAGCACAATCAATCGGGACAACGCTGTGATCGCAATAAAGATCGGATACTGCACCGGGATGGTCTGACTGCGATAAAACACACCGACCATGGAAATGACCTCGGTGTACAAAAACAGTAACAGGATGTCAGCAATCTCAATCGTCTGATTGCGCCAGACGGTTTGCAGCTCGATAAACACCGCTCCCACGGTGAGTAGCGCCACCAGAACCAATATGGCCTTTTCGATCCATATGAATAGATTGCCGGCCGAAGCCGTCGTGTCTTCACTCATTGGTCTGCCCTGCATTGCGACTGCTTCAGCCTATCAGTTCCGATGATCGACAGGAAAGCGTGGCATCTATCCGGCGACTGGTGTCGAATAGACGAACCAAGTTGATTAGTTAAAGGGTCACCATGCATCTGGCAAGTTCATTGATCGTTGGCATTCTGCTTGGCGGGATGGTGTTTTTTCCGGCTGTGGTGGCGCCCAATGTATTCCGAGCGCTGGAGCCAGAGCCCGCGGGCCGGTTCCTGCGTACGCTATTCCCGGCTTATTACGTCTTCATTATTGTCTGCTCGCTGATTGCAGCGGCTACGCTGTATCAACAGCCCACCTTGGCCATTGGCTTTGGCGTTGTGGCCCTGACGACGCTTTGGGTCCGGCAGTGGCTTGTACCAAAGATCAACGGCTATCGCGATGCACAACTGGCAGGGGATACAGCAGCTGGCACGCAATTCGCCAACGGCCATCGATTGTCAGTGGTGATCAACCTGTTACAAATGGCCTTCATCGGCTATGCCGCGGTGCGACTGGCGCTCTGATTAGAACGGAATGTCGTCGTCAAATACCGGCGGCGGTGCATTGTCAGCGGGCGGTGGCGGTGCACTGTCACCCGGCTGTGAGTCGGATTTCGTGACGCGCCATGCTTTGACATCGGTGTACCAACGCCCGTTATATTCCCGACTCTCCAGATCGATATGAACAGTCAACTCCTGACCTTCTTCGATCTTGAACTGGTCGATCTTGTCGCCCCAGACCATGAAGCAGACCTGCTTCGGATAGTCGCCAGGAATCTCGATGACGTATTCTTGTTTGCGCCACGGGCCGCGAGCTGACGTACCATTTTTTTCTGGCAAGACCGATGTGATTTTTCCTGAGAGTTCCACGGCTTTCATTCCTGAATTTAAGGGTGCAAATCGTCGGTGATCTGCTTGCGAATCTCAAGGGCTAATCCTCAAGCATACCCTGCCGTTTTGGACCCGAAAGCGCTAAGCTGAACGCAAGCGTGCTATCGCGACCATCAGGAGAGCCCTTATCGTGCCATTATCCCGCCGCCGTTTTCTGACCTTGTCCTCGGCGCTGGGCGCAGCCACGAGCGTGCCCTTCTCAGCGTCGATGGCTTCGTTGCCACGACCGAACCGCAGCGATGATGCCGCTTGGCGGCCACGCGACGGTGCCAGGGCACCGAACATTGCCATTATCGTTCTGGATGATGTTGGGTTCTCCGATTTCAGTTGTTATGGCTCAGACGGGCTCACACCCGCGATTGATCGATTGGCTGCCAACGGTGTGCGATTCAATAATTTCCATGTGACAGCATTGTGTGCCCCAACGCGCGCTTGTTTATTGACGGGCAGCAATGCGCATTCGGTTGGTGTCGGCAACATCGCTGAATGGGGCCGGGACCATCCTGGTTATCGCGGTTGGATTCGGCCCGATGCGCTCACTGTTGCAGAGATGCTGCGGCCGGCTGGATATTCCACAATGGCGCTCGGCAAATGGCATCTGTCATCTTTACCGGATCAAAACGCAACCGGACCGCATGATCACTGGCCAATCGGTCGTGGTTTCGATCGTTGGTACGGTGCTCATGGCAACGCGATTGACCACTTTCATCCCGAAGTGTTTGAAAACACGCGTCAGATACGTCCGGACAAGCAGTCGGGATATCACTTTAGTGAAGACCTGGTCGATCAGGCGGCGTTTTACATCAAGGACCACTTGGCGGCGACCGACAATCAACCGTTCTTTACCTACCTGGCATTCGGTGCATGCCATTTTCCATTGCATCCACCGCAAGACTATCTCGATGCAACGCGCGGTCAGTTTGACGCAGGCTGGGATGAGTTGCGTGAGCAGCGATTCGCGCGTCAGCAAGCCATGGGCATTTTGCCACCAGGCACTGAGCTGTCGCCGCGCAGTCCTCGAGTGCCTGAATGGTCCACGCTCAGCGCTGATGAGAAACGGGTATCGGCTCGAATGCAGGAAGCCTATGCCGCGTTCTTACGCCACACCGACGACCAGATTCAGAGATTCGTCGATATGCTGGCCAATGAGGGTCAGCTGGACAACACGATACTGATGGTGCTGTCGGATAACGGTGCCGCGAGCGGTGGCCCGATACAAGGCATGTTCGATGTGCGACGGGTGTCTTACATGGGAGCGGAGCCGCTGGACTTCCTGATGCAGCATCTGGACAAGATTGGCACCGAGCACTCGCAATGCCTTTATGCACCAGGGTGGAGTAGTGCGGGCAATGCGCCATTGAAGTGGTTCAAGGGAGATACACACGGTGGCGGTACGCGCTCGCCGCTGGTGGTGCATTGGCCGGACGGTGAGATCGGTGCCGGTGATATTCTGAATCAGTATCACCATGTCACCGATATCGTTCCGTCCTTGCTTGAAATGAGTGGAACCGAGGCGCCCACTGAACATGCTGGCGGTCCGACCCTGCCGATCCAGGGCACCAGTTTTGCGTATGCGTTGGATCACCACGACGCACCCACACAAAAGCAGATTCAATATTATGAGACGCTGGGTGATCGCGCGATCTGGGCGGATGGCTGGAAGGCGGTTGTTCGTCATCATGGTGAGCACAGCTTTGAGGACGACGTCTGGGAGCTCTACCACACCGCTGCGGATTTCTCTGAGACGCACAATCTTGCTGAGCAACATACGGACAAGTTGGCCGCGCTGGTTTCATTGTGGGATGCCGAGGCGCAAGCGCACAATATTCTGCCGCTAGCTGACAACACATTTGAACTCTACAAAAAGGCAGTACCCGCACCACGCGAACGGCATGTGTTTTATCCTGGGATGACTCGGCTTGATCGACTCAGCGCGCCGGATATTTACCACTACGACTCCAGGATGATTGCGACAGTCGACATACAACAACACCGGGCATCGGGTGTGTTGCTTGCCAGTGGAGACGGTGGCGCCGGATACGAGTGGTTGTTAGAGGACGGTTACCTGACGTTTCACTACGTGTTTACACGCGAGCAACGCTACGCGATTCGTTCTGCACGACGTGTCAGGAAAGGCGCAGGCCAGCTTGGACTGCATCTGAGTAAAACCGGCGAGAGCTCGGCGACACTGGCGTTTACGATCGACGGCGAACCTGCCGGCGGTGGCGAGTTACCAAAGCTGTGGGCAATTTACGTGCCCAATGCCGGTCTTCGGTGTGGCGCTAACCACGGCGCCCCGATCAGTGATGCGTACACCGCACCGTTTACCTTTTCCGAAACACTGGTTCGAATCGACGTAGATATCGCTCTGCCATAGCGCCATCACTGCCAGCGATAACCGACGAGAAACAACAGCCCGGCATCGGTGAGTACTGCGACATCGCAACCGACGCGCTCGCCGGCCCAGCCGAACGTCGGCACCGCGCCAAGCCCCCAGCTCTTGCTCCAGCGGATCGGCAGCGTGTCATGACGCTCGCCGCGATAGCCTTGAATGACGCCGGCGGTGAGCTTGAAGCGCCAGCGTGGGTGTTCTGCCCACGGATGAAAGGTGCGCCCGACATAGGCGTATTGCGTAAATTGTCCGAACGAGTTTTGAAACATCGAAAACCCGAGTTGGTACTTCGGACTGATGTGTCGTTCGATACCCGCGAACAACGGCGGCCCCTCATAATCTTCATCATCGTTGTAGTGCACGTAGGCGCCGCCTTGCAGATACCAACTGCGCTCGAAAGGTGTCTGTGCCAAACCGTGACTTGCAATTGCCCAAAGCAGCGCAAGTGGCATGCCAAAAGAGATGATGTGCGGACGATGCGTCACTGTGGTGATGGCACCAGTAGCTTGGCATAGTAATCAGACAAAAATTCGGTGAACGCTGCTGCACCCTGGTAGCGATTCAAGTGGGTGGTGTCGCTGAACATCGCATTGGTGACCGGCTCGATACTCTGAAAGTCTCGTACGCTCACGCCGGTTGCCGCTTCAATCTTCTGGATTGCCACGCGTTGGCGCTCGATCGCATCCGGTGGGTTCTTAATCCAGTCGGTGTTCTTTGGCAACATCACGACTTCAACGTGATCTGAGATGGCCTTGAAGTTTTCAACGATGCGCACAAATGCTTCGATCAGTTCATCATCAAAGTGCAGATTTTCAATATCAGCGCTTTGAACCCGATCCAGGCGATCGACCGCCATCCGATAGTCGGTGGTGATCAGCTGGTAGTACTCCTCAAACAGCTCGAGGGTCTCTGCGGAGCGCTCTGACTTGATCGTGCCGCCACCTTGCCACGGGTAATACCAGTCGGAACCGTCGTAGTCAGGATATTCGGCATCAAACTTCTCACCCAGTGCACGACCGACTTCACCCAGTCGTTCGTCTGCGGCGGTATCGCGCTCATAGGTCACACCCGCATCGGATCGTGGCGTCTGAAACGGCTCGCCCCAAAAAAAGGTGGTGATCATCTCCGCCGAGATACCGTCACGCAAATAGCGAATCAGTGACCGGCGTATACCGGCTTCCGGGTTCTCAAGCGTCTGGTCGAGCAGCTCCGCCGGGCTCGCCATCAGGGCGATGAAAGAGTCCTCGAGTGCCTTTTGCAGGTTGCGGCGCGCAACCGTGGTCTGGAACGGATTGAATTCGATGATGACGAGTTTCAGACGCTTGTCATTGGCTTCGAAGTCTTCACGGATCCGGCGTGATAGATAGTCCTGGAATAGCGGATTCAGTCCGCCAAAGCCGAAGTTGAATGACTTGATGTCGCCACCGGCTGCCGCGATATCCTGATCAAACTCCCGTGGGGAGAATCCTGCCTGAACCATAGAGGAGCCAAAGCTCATGACCAAGGTTTGAGGCTCTGCGACGATTTGCGGCAATGCGGCGCGCGCCTCGGTGACTCGCCCGAGCAAGCTGCCAGAGCCTGCGCCCATTGCAAATAAAAAACCCTGAACCAGCGCTAGCGCAGCGCCCATCCCGACGAGGACAGTCAGGAAGATGCGAGCGAAAACGCGTCGTTGATCCGTCGCGTCAGAACTGGAAGTAGATGAACTCACTGCTGGGTTCTCCGGTCATGAGGCACAGCCCCTGGAAAAAAATCAAAACAGGCCAGAACAGCCACTTCTTACGTTCGAATGCTTCGCCCTTGTTAATGACAAACCAGTCCTGCAGGTGCATCCAGATCAGGGCGATGACGGTGACCGCAAACACGCGCCCCGCGATCGGGCCTTGTTCGGGCAAACCGGCAAACGTGTGCAGATTAATCACAATGTCCCATGCCGAGCCGATTGAGTTGGCGCGGAACAGCACCCAGCCGATCAACACCAGGTAAAGCGTGATCGCCCATTTCAAGACACTTACACTGCGTGCCTTGTTGCTAACAAAGCCTGCAAACGCACTCAGGCTGCTCAAGAAGTGTGTCGCCGTAATAATGATGCCGTGGAAAAACCCCCAGGCGACGAATGTCCAGGTCGCACCGTGCCACAGACCGCCGAGCAGCATCGTAATCATGATGTTGCGATAGCGCTGGTGCTTGCCG
>JBCCZN010000098.1:0-9821 GCA_039187375.1 Pseudomonadota bacterium | reverse complement strand
TGGTGGTGATGGGTGGAATTGAACCACCGACCTGCGGGTTATGAGTCCGCCGCTCTAACCATCTGAGCTACATCACCTTCCGCTTCCTAGCAGGCGCGCAATTGTCTGATTCGGGCCCAGTACTGTCAAGCGATGCGCACTCAACCTGCCATATGCTCGCGCAAGGCCTGACGATATCGCCGACTCACCGGCACGACCGCCTCAGTGGTGAGCCGCAGGGCCCCATCGCCAGCGTCGTGAATAACCAACTCGGCAACCCGATCCAGATTGACGATCGCACCGCGATGCACGCGGATGAACCCACGCGAAGCCAGTCGCTCGCCGATACGCTGCATCGTGTCACGTAACGGGAAGACCTTGCCCGCCACATGCAGGTTGACGTAGTTGCCCGCGCTCTCGATCCACTCGATATCGTTGGTGCGTACCAGAAATTCCTTGCCCAGTTTCTTGACCACAAACCGATCAGCAACGCTCGCCTGTGCCTCGGGCACATCGGACTCATCAACCAGACCTGCCTCGCCTTGCAGTCGCATCAGGATGAACCGATATAGATACACGGTGCCGATCAGATTCAGGCACGTACGATAGTCCTTCAAGTACTCGTAACGGAACTCGGCAAACCAATTTGGCCAGCCATAGGGCTCGCCGATCCAGACCGGAAATAGCACCACCCGCAGGCCATACATAACACCCACATGCACCAGCGCGTAGACGACGGTCGCGAGCGCCAGCGTCAGCGCGCTCCGGCGCCAATGCCGCAGCCGCATCGGGAAGCGGGCATCCCACCACAACAACGCGACAACGCCCGCGATAAGCCCCAGATGACTGGTGCCCTCCAAGACCCACGGCAGCGCCGCTGGATAATCTGCCCCGACACGCCGCAGATCTGCTACCTCGACCAACGCATTGGCAACAAAGCCAATTGCGACCAGACTGACAACGATCAGACTTTCCCAAAGGCGTCGATGACGCAGATAGCGTTGCAGATTCATCCGCGCATCCTACCTGTCGCGGTGACATTGCGCCTACCATTCATCACCCGATGGCGACCATTAGTCACAAAGCCCCTGCCAGCGGTCACAAAGCACTGCCAATAGGCCCCGAATTCGTTGAGTCTGCAGAAAACCGAACTTCGGAGCTTTAGTATGAACCCATCGCAACGCCGCTATGACATCGACGCCCTCAGAGTGATCGCATTTGGCCTGTTGATCCTTTATCACTGTGGCATGTTCTATGTCGCCGACTGGGGTTGGCATGTGAAGTCCGAGCATCTGTCTGTACTGCTGCAGGAGCCGATGCGCTTCACCAACCAATGGCGTATGTCACTGCTTTTCATCATTTCGGGACTAGCCGTCAGCATCGTCTGGCAGCGCTACACGCCCGGCCAACTCGCAAGAAAACGGCTGTGGCGACTGGGCTTGCCACTCGTATTCGGCGCGCTGGTCATCATCGTGCCGCAGCCGTACTACGAAATTCTCTCACAGGACGTAATCGAGCGAGGCTATTTCAAATTCTGGTGGCAATACCTGACCTACCATGACTTCCCGGGAGAGGCCTGGCGAGGCGAGGACAGCCTGACAACCTGGAATCACCTGTGGTACCTGCCTTACGTACTGCTCTACACACTGGTGCTGACAGCCTTTGGTGCATTGATGCCCAAGGCCGTGCTGGCTGCGCGACAACGATTCCAGCAGCTACGCGGCGGCGCCATTTTGTTGCTGCCGCTGTTGCCGTTGATGCTCTATGGCAACTTCGTGTTTCCGCACTGGCCGTATATTGATCACGGTCTGCTAAACGATTTTTACGCGCACGCGCTGTTTGGCACGCTCTTTCTGTTCGGCTTCCTGATCGGTCGAGCCGACGCAATTTGGACCTCGATCAAACAGTGGCGGTGGGTGTGGCTGCTACTGGGGATCATGAGCTACGTGTTATTGCGTGCGCAGTCTGTTTGGGTCAGCGAAGAACCGAGCGTCATCATCAATCAGCTAAGCATGCTGAATATCTACGTCAATCGGCTCAGTTGGATCCTGGCGTTGCTCGCCTGGAGCTTCGTATTGTTGAACCGCCCACTACCGGGTCTGGCCTATTGCACAGCCGCTGTCTTCCCCTGGTATGTACTGCATCAGACGATCACCGTTGCCGCCGGTTATGAATTCTCTCAATTGGGGCTTGGTCCTGTGGTCGAACCAATCGCTGTACTGGGCACGACGATAGTCGGATGCGCGGTGCTGTATGAATTTGTGATTCGGCGGAACCGAGTGCTGTCGGTTTTGTTTGGCGGGCCGATCGTCACCCAACCCAAAGCGGCTGATGCGGTAGACTAAGGTTGTTCGTTGAGAGGGAGCACACAATGCAAGCAACCGCGTTGATCTGGCCGGCCGTGACATTGGTTGGGCTGACCGCGATGGTCTGGGTCGTGCTGTATGTGCGACGCATCCGCGAATCCCAATCCAAGCATATCCACCCACAGAAGCTATCGAACCGGCAAGCTGCCGCCCAGTTGCTTGAGGACACCGACGCGGCGAACAACTTCTCCAATCTGCTGGAAATGCCGATTCTGTTCTACGCCGTCATCTCAATCAGTCTGGCGATTGACTTTGTCTCCTCGACGATGGTGATGCTCGAGTGGGCGTTTGTGGCGCTTCGCATTGTCCACAGTTTGATCCACATCACCTACAACCGCGTCATGCATCGCTTCAGCGTCTACATCATCAGTTCGCTGTTCGTCTGGGCGATGTGGGTTGTGCTGGCACTGCATCTGATGCAGCTACCATAGCGCCTAAACGTTAAATCGAAAGTGCATCACATCGCCCTCCTGGACGATGTAGTCCTTGCCTTCCAGGCGTAGCTTGCCGGCTTCCTTTGCGCCCTGTTCGCCGTTGCCGGACAGATAATCATCGTAGGCCACTACTTCGGCGCGGATGAAGCCTTTCTCAAAATCCGTGTGAATCTCGCCAGCTGCCTGTGGCGCGGTCGCACCCGCAGGATAGGTCCAGGCACGCACTTCATTCTCGCCCGCGGTGAAGTAGGTATTCAGCCCCAGCAAGGCATAACCGGCTCGAATCACGCGATTCAGGCCAGGCTCTTCCAAGCCAAGATCAGTCAGGAATTCCGCCTTATCAGCATCATCTAACACCGCAATTTCTGCCTCGATGGCCGCACAAACCGGCACCACACTGGCACCTTCCGCAGTGGCCAAGTCCCGCAACTTATCGAGATAGGCGTTGTCGTCAAAGCCATCGTCATTGACGTTGGCGATGTACATCACTGGCTTGCCCGTCAGCAGTTGTAGATCACGCAGCTCGGCGCGCGCGTTGTCATCGCGCTCCAGCGTGCGCAGCGGGTTGCCGTCCGCCAGATGATCGCGCACCTGGGTCAACAGATCACGGCGATAAATCGCTGCCTTGTCCTGCGCCTTGGCCATTTTGGTGGCTTTTTGTAACGCCCGCTCGACCTGATCCAGATCTGCCAGCGTCAGCTCGGTATTGATCGTGTCCGCATCGTCAATCGGATCGACCTTGCCCGCCACATGCGTGACGTCATCATTATCAAAACAGCGCACGACATGCGCGATCGCATTCGTCTCGCGAATGTTGGCCAGAAACTGATTGCCAAGGCCTTCGCCCTTGGAGGCACCGGCCACCAACCCGGCGATATCGACAAACTCCATCGTCGTGGGAATCACCTTCTGCGGCGAGACGATGGCAGCGAGCGCGTCCAGCCGTGGATCGGGCACGGTAACCACACCAACGTTGGGCTCGATGGTACAAAACGGATAATTCTCAGCCGGAATCTCCGCCGCCGTCAGCGCGTTGAATAATGTGGATTTACCGACATTCGGCAAACCCACAATTCCGCATTTAATCCCCATCGGGTGTCTCCGTGGCATCTGCTTGCGGCGTTGCCGAGTCTATCTTCGGTGGCTTTTTCTTTTTGGGCTTACGGTTGAGCTCATTCATCACGATACCCGGACCCTTGCGGATCATCTTGGGCACAATCGACACCGCCTTCTCGGTCGCCTCATCAAGCAACGTCTGCTCTTTGGCACTGGCGCGTTTCAAAACGTATCCCAATACCTTATCCGCAGAACCGGGATGTCCGATACCCAGGCGCAGGCGCAAGAAGCCCGATCCGCAGTGGCTGATGATGTCGCGCAAGCCATTGTGCCCACCATGACCGCCACCCGTTTTTAATCGCACCGTACCGGCTGGCAGATCCAGCTCGTCATGCGCAACCAGTAAGGTGTCGAGAGAGAGGCGGAAGTAATCGGCAACAGCACGGATGGGGCCACCGCTGCAATTCATGAAACTCATTGGCTTGATCAGCCAAAGCTCCTGGCCTGCAAGGGTAATCCGTGTGGTCTCGGCATCGAACCGGCGCTGGTGTTTCCACTCGGCCTCGTGTTTGCGCGCCAGTGCGTCAACAAACCAGAAACCGGCATTGTGGCGCGTCTGAGCGTACTCATCGCCGGGGTTGCCAAGCCCGGCGATGATCGAGACCTTAGTCGTCAGAGCCGCCCTCTGCTGCGTCAGCTGCTGCGGCATCACCATCCGCCTCATCGGCACTGTCATCGACCGACGGCCCACGCGGCTTGATGATCGCCAACACCGGCTGGTCATTGACCTCACCGTGCGTCAGATCCGGCAATTGAACGCCTTCAGGCAGTTTGATCTCACTGAGATGCACGATGCCATCCAGTTCTAGCTCGGACGCATCCACCTCGAGGTATTCCGGCAGGTTGCGCGGCAAACAGATCACCTCGACGTCGGTAATCAAGTGAGAGGCGACACCACCTTGCATCTTGATACCAGGGCAAACGTCTTCGCCGACAAAGTGAAGCGGCACGTTGGTACGGATCTCTTCATCCGCCACGATCCGTTGCAGGTCGACATGCAGGATCTGCTGTTTCGCCGGATGGCGTTGCAAGTCCTTAAGAATGGTCTCCTGGTTTTTATCGCCAACCTGAATGTTCAGGATACTCGAATAAAAAGACTCATCCTCAAGCGCACGGATCAATTTGTTGTGCTGCAGAGAGATAGAACGTGGTGGTCGGCCACCACCGTACAGGATTGCGGGTACTTTTCCTTCTTTACGCAGGCGGCGGCTCGCACCTTTGCCCTGGTCTTCCCGGAATTCCGCAACCAGATCAATTTTGTCAGACATGACAGTCTCCGGTTGAGTTGGGGTGTTGTGACGGTGGGCCAACAGCGCTGCTTGCGACCAGCAGCACGCGGTCTACCCCACCGCGGACGCGCGAGTGTACGGCATAAACAGGACCGCATCAATACGACAACCGCCCTGTCAGAGGCTGACCACCACCGTCACATACTGACAACTTTAGTCATATTCGACCATTTTGTGATCACAGTCACGGCAGACGGTGTGAAATCGGTACAGCCTTCACGTCCCGCTAACCCGAAGGGAGACCCTGATGAGCAATCCGTACGACGACCCAAACGTCAAACATCCATCCGTACTGGGACCGACATTGAAATTCAAAGGCGAACTGGTAGCAGATGAAAACCTGCTCATCCACGGCGAAGTCGAAGGCTCAATCAAGCACTCGTCTCTTTTGACGGTGGCCAAAAACGGCACGCTGAAAGCGAACGTGACCGCAGAGTACGTTTCCATCGACGGCAACGTGGTTGGCGATATTGGCGGTAGCAAGTCGGTCATCGTCAGTGAAGGCGCCGATGTCACCGGCAACATCTTCAGCCCGGTCGTCACGCTGCGTGAAGGTGCCAAATTCAATGGCAAGATCGACATGAGTGGCAAATCCACGGCCGAGAACAGCAAGAAACGCACCGCCTCCGCTGACACGAAAGTGACCGCGACGCCAAGCGAACCTGCCGATGACAAAAAATCGGCCAGTGCCGCTTAATCCCGGAGCATTACAACCATGGGTGACACAGAAATTATGAAACGACCGTCCTGGAAAAAAGAAGAACCCGCGGTCACTGATTCGCAGGTACTGAGCTTCAATCAGGTGCCTGAGTCAGTGCGCGCGGCGCAAGACTACATCAACGCGGACCGCAACACGGTCGTCTCGGTCATCGGCGAGACATTGCACTTCAAGGGTGAGTTATCCGCCGACGAAGACCTGATTATTGAAGGCACCGTCGAAGGCACCATCGAACAGGGTGCGTGCAGTCTGACGCTGCGACCTAAAGGTCAGATCAAGGCGAATGTCAACGCGACGAAGATCTTCATCGAAGGCACTGTGCACGGTGACCTGCACGCCACCGATAGCGTCACGGTACGTCAAACGGGTAACGTCACCGGCAATATCGTCGCGCCTGTCGTTGCGATCACCGAAGGTGCCACGTTCAATGGCAGTATCGAGATGCGCAATCCGACGGACAAAAAGAAACCCGTCTGATTGGCGTGCAGTTCAGTCGAAGTCGGTCCGCCAGCTGGCTTCATCTGGAAACGACAGACCCGCGCGCTCTTTTGCCTGGGTCTGTCGCTCCAACGCCTCGATAAACACGGCTCGGCTGCGCACACGCTTGATGTGGGCGCGAATTGCGGGATAGTCCTGCATCGGCAGCAGGTCTGTGCTGGCTGCGGTCATGATGCCCCAGTTTACGTAGACGTCCACAATGGACCAACGCTCGCCGTACCACCAAGGGTGGGCCGCCAGCCGCTGCTCAAGCGTGTCGAAAACATGGGTGGTGGCTTGTAAGCCCTTTTCACGCACACCGGTGACATCACCGTCGGTATACCGAATCGGCATCCGCAGTCGTCTAATCGATGGGTGCATCGACGCCGTACACCAAATCAGATCCGCCTGGTATTGCGCCCGTTGTAGTGCGCTGTCGGTCGCTGGAAACAACACATCCGGGCGCAGGCTATCGATGTAAAGCAAGATCGCGACATTTTCAGTCAACACGTGATCATCAACCTGCAATGCCGGCACCGTGCCGTAGGGGTGGATCGCGCGATACGCTGGCGTATTTTGTTCGCCGGCGCGAATATCGATCACTCGATCCTCAAATTCCATACCCGTTTCGACTAGCGCATTGACTGTTACTGAGGAACAGGCGCGCAGCGGGTAGTGGTAGAGGATCGGCGTTGACACGTCAGTCGACGTACATACTCGAAACCGATTCTTCGTCGGAGATACGTCGCATCGTCTCAGCCAGCAACTCGGCGGTCGACAACTGCCGAATCCGGTCACACGCAGCAGCGGCTGGTGAGAGTGGAATCGTATCGGTCACCACCAGCTCATTGAGCTCGGAATTGCTGATCCGCTCAACGGCGGGGCCGGACAACACCGCATGGGTTATGTAAGCAGACACACTCTGTGCCCCGTGCTCCTTCAATGCCGCAGCCGCCTGACACAACGTACCGGCGGTATCCACCAGATCATCGATCAACACGCATTGCTTGTCTTCAACGTTACCGATGATATTCATGACCTCAGCCACATTGGCGCGCGGTCGGCGCTTGTCGATGATGGCCAGATCTGCATCATCAAGACGCTTGGCGAGCGCCCGGGCGCGCACCACGCCGCCCACATCGGGTGATACGACCACCATGCTGGGGAATTTTTTCTTCCAGACGTCGCCGAGCAAGATCGGTGATGCGTAGACGTTGTCCACTGGTATGTCGAAAAATCCCTGAATCTGATCGGCATGCAAATCCACGGTCAGGACTCGATCGACACCGGCCGACTCGATCATCTTGGCAACCAGCTTGGCGGTGATGGGGACACGCGATGCGCGCGGACGCCGGTCCTGGCGCGCATAACCGAAGTAGGGAATCACGGCGGTGATGCGGGAGGCCGAGGCGCGCCGACACGCGTCGACCATCACCAGCAGTTCCATCAGATTCTGATTAGACGGCGGACAAGTCGGCTGGATAATGAAGGTCTCGCGGCCTCGAATATTCTCAAGAATTTCGACCGTGGTCTCGCCATCCGAGAACTGTCCCACATGAATCTTGCCGAGCGGCAAATGCAGATAACGGGCGATATCCCCGGCCAACTGCAGGTTTGCGTTACCGGTAAATAACGCCAGACTTGCGATTTCCAAACGCACTCCCCCCGGAGATCATTCGATAAGGGCTGGCTGGGGTGGCAGGATTCGAACCTGCGCATGGCGGGATCAAAACCCGCTGCCTTACCACTTGGCTACACCCCAGTACTGGTGCAATAACCGCCCTGTCAAACGCCGCCAGTGGCGCCGTTTCAACGATGCGTAGTGTCGTCGCCTGACAGGATCATGTCAACGTGACCCACCACCCATCGTCTTGCTAGCCGACTGCTCACGGATGTCCCAATCACCGACAACGACCATCAAGCGCGTATCTCCCGAGGTGGCAATGAGCTTGCGTGGCAACAAATTCAGATTCCAACGCCGATATTCGGTGATCTGAATTGACCAACCCTGTTGATCGATCTGCTGGGCAACGTTCTGAGCGGTGAGGCTCACGGCGGCATCGATGCCAGGAATCGGAATGCCAAGCAGCCAATAGCGCAAGCCGTTGACCGGCACGGCGACGCCTGTCTGGCGCAGCAGCTCACGCGCCGGGTCTGCCACGGTTGTCGTCTCAATGCGGCCGCCACTGATGGTAACCGCGGCAGGGTCGCCCACGATGCGCAAGCCGCCAATGCCCAGCGGACCATCTATCAATGCGCGAAAACGCTCGGCATCCTGTTCCCACACCAAACTGCCACTGGAGTTGTCGTCTGCGGTTCGGATGTTAACGCGTCCGCGCAGTGACCAGACCTGCAACGCCGAGAGAATTTGCTGGCGTGCGGACCAATCGACGAGCAACGGTAATTCCTGTACCCCGCGCGGTGCGCAGGCGCACAGCGTGCCGAGCACGAGCGCAAGCAATATGCGCCGCCGATGACGCATCGCAGGCAACATGGCTAGCTACGGGTTGTCGGGCCGCCTTCCATCAAGCGTCGGATCGTATCGCGCAGCACCTTATCGTTGGGTTGGCGTTGCCAGGCCTCTTGTAACAACTCGCGTGCCTCGTCCTCATCGCCCATGCGCCACATGACCTCGCCCAGATGCGCAGCCACTTCCGCGTCCTGGAATTCATCATAAGCACGCTGCAGGTAATCGCGCGCCTCAGCAAACTTGCCGCGCCGGAATAACACCCAGCCCTTGCTATCAATAATGGCAGCGTTGTCTGGCTCTTTGTCCAGTGCCTTGTCGATCAGGCGCTCGGCTTCACGCAACTTGTTGGTTCGATCCGCCAGCGTATAACCCAGTGCATTCAAGGCTCCGGGTGAATCGGGATAGCGTTTTACGGCAGCGCGAAAGGCATCGATCGCCGAGTCCAGATTATCGGACTGCAACAGGACATCCGCACGCGCCAACAACGCAAACTCGGAGGCAGGCTTGACGGTGAGGTAGTCGTCATACAACTCCAGCGATTGATCGAAATAGCCACCCCGCGCATACAAACTGGCGCGCACGGTGCTCAACGCCAAACCGTAGCGAGCATGCCGTGAGATGAATGAATCCAGATGTTCGATCGCAGCCGGGATACCCTCTCTGGAGCGGATGATCTGACTGGCACGCTGCTGTGCGGCGATCACAAAATCGCCATTGGTCACCTGCGAATATAATCGTACCGCCTGTTCCGGACGCCGATCGCCCTCGGCAAAACGGGCCAGATAAAACATCGCATCGGCCGTGTTGTCACCGGTTTCGAGCAACTCGAAAAACAACCGGCGTGCCTCTTCCTCATCGCCTTGACGCAGCTTGACTAGTGCATAGGCTTCCAGCACGTCCCCGTCCTGCGGCAACTCTTCACGCAACTGCTCAAGCAGCAATGATGCGTTTTCGATGTCGTCACCATTGGCA
>JBCCZN010000097.1:0-9862 GCA_039187375.1 Pseudomonadota bacterium | reverse complement strand
GTGGACATCGACGGTGCGTCCAATCAAGCGGTATTCAAACGGCGGCTTGCCAACACCAGTCAGAGCTTTCTCGGTCGCGCCAGTAATCTCTATGGTCTCGTCGATAACAACGATGCGTTCGATTATCTCGGCGGACTCAACCTCGCAGTTGAATCGATAGACGGCGACTCACCAACCGGATTTGTTATTGACGTTAGCAATCCACAACGACCGACGATGCCCGCACTACAAAGTGCGATCGTCAGCGAGCTACGCGGACGGCAGCTGAATCCCGCCTGGATCCAGTCCTTGATGCCCCATGGCTATGCCGGTGCTCGCACAATGAACGTTGCGTTCTTTGAGAATCTTTGGGGCTGGGAGGTCACTGACCCGACGCTATTCCCAGATACGATCTGGGACGACACCAAAGCGGTGTACCTGGATGATCGGTATGACATCGGTGTCGGTGAGTTTCTCAATGAGCCTGCCAATCAGCCGGTGCAAGCTAACATGATTGCGATCATGCTGGTCGCCGCGCAAAGAGAATTCTGGCAAACCGATGACCAGACCATCACTGAGCTTGGCGAGCGATTTGCCGGGCTCGTCGCCCGCGTCGGCCTGCCTGGTAGCGGTCACACGCGCCCCGATCACCCGATGCTCGACTGGATAGCCGAACGCATCTCAGCACAGGCGCGCGCTGAACTCACCGCTGCTCGCAACGCGGCGCGCGGCAATGCCGCATCTCAATCAGAACCCACTCCACCACAGAGCATCCGTGAGCTCACACGCACCGCACCGGATGATTCTGACAGATTACAACGCTGGACACCCTGGCTCATGTTGCTACTTGCGACCTGCATCATCGCCAGCGGGTTTGTCCACAGCAGAAGGCTCTCATGATGTTCGACGTACAGGCCGTATTACATACCACCGTAGATCTGTTGTTGTGGCCGGTCATTGCCGCATTGTTGCTGTTGGGTGTTGTCGCGCTGTACGACATCGGCCTGACACTTGGCGAGTATTTTGGGGGTGTCAGAAAATTAGCGGCTCGCGGTCATGATGCGTTAGACAAGGTGGCACGAATCCGAATCCGGCGTGCCGACCTGGTGACTCGCGTCGGTCCAACCCTGGGCCTGATGGGTACACTGATTCCATTAGGACCCGGCATTGCAGCACTCGGTCGAGGCGATTTTCTGACACTCTCGCAAGCGGTGGCAACCGCCTTCGATACGACGGTGTTTGGCTTGTTGATTGGACTGCTGGGTTTTCTGATTGGCCGGTTTCGTCGCGTCGCCTATGACCATGCTTTGAGCGAGTTGGAAGCAAAGGAAATAGGCAATGCGTGATTTCAATCGTTCACGGTTTGATCAGCCCAGCGATCAGGCAATGGGTCTGGATCTGCCCAATCTTGCCGATCTGATGCTGGTCTTTGTAACCGGCTTGATCGCTGCACTCGCTACAGCGACCGGCAGCTTCTCTGAAAGACAAATTATCGAGCGCACGGAAATGAGTCGTGAGATTGCCGAGCTACCCGCCTCGGCTGAGGCTAACGGCGAAGGACTGGAACCAATGGGTCGCGTATTCAAAGACCCGCAGACCGGCAAGCTCTATGTGATCAAATGACTAGAGTGGCGAGCCGGGATTGAGTTTCAGTGCATGCTTGGGTGTGACGCCGAACGCCTTGCGAAAATGTCGAATAAAGTGACTCTGATCAGAATAACCCGCCGCGCTGGCCACATCGCTCAATGACTGTCCGGACTCCATCGACTGCTTCGCCTGTCGAAGCCGAAGCAAACGAAAATACTGACCTGGTGTGGTTTGGTAGACACGTCTGAAGTCACGAATCAACTGATTGCGTGACACGCCGGCCAACGAAGCGAGCGCAGCAAGATCAACGCCTGTGTTGATATTACTCTGCATATATTCGATGCACCGTGCCGTACGTTGCTGGGGCTTCGTCAGATCGTCTGACTCGGGCTTAGCGCCTGTCTGCGCATAAGCATCAAACAGCGCGGCCAGCGCTTCATTGGCGATCATCGCTGCATCCGGATCCATCGCACCATCGCAGATGCCGTCATGCGCCTCGATCAACCCAGCTGCGATTGTCGCGTCACGAATGACCGGCGACTGTAATTTTGGAATCTGAGTCTCGCCCATCAGTTGTTGTACGAATGCGGCTGAGACATACCAGGTTTTGTGCGACCACGGTGCATCACTTGCTGGTCCACAACCGTGAATCTCGCCTGGATTCGCAATGGCAATTTCCAGTTCGGATACCCGCGACACGCGACCGGTATTCCTGAACGTTTTGCTGCCGCCCGTTACGACGATAATTGAAAACCCATCATGACTGTGATCGTCATGAACGTGCATACCCAACGGTGCAGAAAACAACACAACACCATCAAGCGATGGATGATTTTCGAGTGTACTGGCCATGTGTGCCCTCCTGTTTTAAGTGTAACCGGATCGTGCGCGATTGGATTGTGAATCGAATGTGGCGCTGTCTGCCTTTCCCGACAAAACCAGGGATTTTAGCCGTGACTGTTTCACAGTTTTTGCTGGTGTCTCTTCACAACAAGAAAAATCGTGGTGTGTGGTGATTTTGTTCTATACCACTGCAATCCCGCTTTCTTACAACGCAGGCATATTTTGAATTATCGGGGAGCGGCCATGCTGTCAATGCGTTTTTTGATCGCATTCATGATCGTGTTCAAGCCAGCAATCGTATTTGCCGATTCGGTGAATTGGTCGGATCGGGTTCTGGTCGGTGATCGAACCACAGGCGTCATTGCGACTGGCGATTTTGATCGCGATGGACAGGTCGATGTTGCCTATTCGCGTAATGGTGGTTTCCAGTGGTATCGCGGTCCGAACTTTGACGGTTCGCTCGATGAGTACAACATAGGTGAAGGATTTGGTACGTCATATGGCGCCACAACAGCGGACGTCAACGGTGATGGCTGGATCGATCTGGTCGCCTCGGACGGTACCTTGCGTGGCGATGACCCAGGCGATCTATATGTATTTCTCAATCCGGCGAATCCACAAACGGTCACGGCCCCTTGGCAGCGGATTGTTGTCTACCGCTATAGCGATGGCACGCCGCGACATCCGAACGATCTCGCCGTTCATGACATGGACGGCGATGGTCGCCTCGATATCGTGATCCGATCATGGACGCAATCAAAGCGCTTCATCATTGCATTTCAAAACGCCGACATCGGTTCATGGACTATTCGCACAATCAGCCGAACTGACGGGAGTCGTGCCGAAGGTTTGGCGGTGGGTGATATTGATAACGATGGTAGACCCGAGATAATCGGTTCCGGTGAATTTCTGGATAATGACATTGGCTGGCGCACGGGTGATTTTCAGGCGTATACGCTGGATGGCGTATTCCTGCGGGAAGCTGTGAAAACAGCGATTGGTGATCTGGACAATGATGGTCAGGCTGACGACATTGTTATGGCCAAAGCTGAACGCCAGGAGCTCATTTATATTGCCTGGTATCGACTCACTGGCAATCCAGCGGACGGCGAAACCGCCTGGCAAAAGGTGGTCTTAAAGGACAATGTCACCAACTATCACGCCATCGAGATTGCTGACTTTGATGCGGATGGCCATAACGACGTACTGGCGGGTACTGGCTTCAATGGTAGCGAAGGTATCAGTATTTTTTATGGCGATAACAATGGCAACACCTGGAGCGAGAGTTTCGTTTCCACTACAGAACAATTGTATGTCGCCAGCGTTGTCGATCTGGAAGCCGATGGCGACCTGGATATCGTAGGACCACAACGCTGGCAAAGCTCTGTGCACGCCTACTATAACCGACGTCTTGACGGTGATCCGACCAACGACGAACCACCGGTCGCGCCGACGAACCTACAGGCCACAGCTGTTGGCGATAGCGAAATATCATTGCAATGGCAAGACAACGCCGACAATGAAACAGAATTCATTATCGAGCGTCGCTCGACGAACAACGGCTTTCAGTCTATCGGTTCCGTTATCGCCAACGTGACGTCACTGGAAGACAGAAACAATCTTGCGCCTAACACGCAATACGATTACCGCGTGATGGCACGCAACGCAGAGGGCCAGTCTGATTATTCCAATGCGGTCAGTGTCACAACTTCTGTGTCACCTGTTGCGGATGTCGAGCCCCCTTCCAGACCGACTGCGTTACGCGCGATAACCGTTACATTCAATCGCATTGAAATCACCTGGGCGGCAGCATCAGACAATGTCAGTGTTGCAGGATATGACGTCTATCTAAACGGCACTCTTAGCGGTAACGCCACCGAAACCGCATTGACACTCGCCGACCTCCAAGCACAAACGAATTACCTGATCGAAGTGTCTGCACGTGACAGCAGTGGTAACCAATCGGCTCGTAGCGACAGTTTGTCGATCACAACGCCCGAACGACCGGATGTTAGTACTGCGCTAATTGCTCATTGGACACTGGACGAGACCACCGGCCAATCCGTGACCGAGACGACTGGTCGTTTCGTTGGAACACTGCGCGGCGCGCCCGAATGGCATCCAATAGACGGTCAGTATGGTGGTGCTCTCGAGTTGAATGGTGATGACGATGCTGTTGACGTCGGCCCCATCGATGCATCAGGCAGTGGCCTCACCATTTCCGCGTGGATACGACCGATGAGTTTCGCAAACGGCGCCAATGAAGCTCGTTTGATCTCCAAAGCCAGTGGCACGCTGGAGCAGCAGCATGTATGGATGCTTGGCTTGTATGAGAACGGCACCGCGGTTCGATTTCGCTTAAAAACAACCGACACAACGACTCTGGTTAGTGCGGAGGGCGTTATCGCACTTGGACAGTGGACCCACATCGCAGCGACCTATGATGGTAATCGGATGCGGTTGTTTGTCGACGGAGTTGAGGTCGCAAGCGCTGCAAAGTCTGGCGATATTGCTGCGCAAGATACCGTGCCAGTTGCATTAGGTAATCAGCCAGCTGGTGCAGCCAGCCGAGGCCTGGTTGGCATGCTCGATGACGTCTACCTGTTTAATCGCGGCTTTGATGCCACCGAAATCATTGACCTTCGTGATGGTGGACAGCTCGAGCAAGATCCCAGCGACGTTGTAGCGCCAATGCCACCGGACAACCTCAGACTCGTGACACCGGATTAGCGGAGATGTAATGATGAAGAAACTGTATCGGGTCAGTGCGCTCGCAATGATGGTTCTGCTCGCCGCCTGTGGCGGTAGCAGCGGAAATGATGACACCCAAACGTCGGCAGCAGATCCGACACCGCCAACCGATCCGACGCCTAGCGTATTGACCCTTCAATGGGATTCACCGACACAGAATGTCGACGGCTCGCCCCTGACTGATCTGGTCGGCTTTGCATTCTATTACGGCACCGAATCCGGTAATTACCCCAATCGAATCGATATCGACGATAACGCGATTTCCACCTATACCTTCGAAAATCTGGAGCCCGGCAATTATTATTTTGTCGCAATCGCGAAGCGCGCGAATGGCATCGAAAGCGCGTTATCGAATGAAATCATGGGTATCGTCGAGTAGCGCGGCCAATCCAGCGTCCAATTCAAGATCCGGCCACGTGTCTTTAACTTGTTGCAACGCGGCTCTGGCGTCGGCGTGCCGCCCGTTTGCAGCGTAGTGACGGATCAGCGGCAGGACGTCGTTGCGACAGGAATCAGCCAATTTGCCTGTCACGTTGGCGCCGGAACGGGCAAACACCTCGGCTGAGACAATCTCGCGATCAGTACCGCCCAAGCTGTACTTATACGGCTCATCGCCAATAGTGAAATCATAGCGCTCGAACCGACTGGCAATTGCCCAACGAATGCAATGCGCTTGCAGCATCAGTCCAACCGACACGTCTTTGACATGCGCATCGCGACCGGCGACATGAAACAGCACCTGCCGTTTAACCTTATCCAGATAGTTCGCCTGCGCCGCCACCGGTTTACCATCGCGCCAGAGGATTGCCAGATACACCATGCCGTTGGCAAGGCCAATCATCACCGCCTCTTTGAAAAGGTCCGCAAGTCGTTGAGTGCGTTGCTCACCCTTGTCGTCTACGTGTTTCTGATACCAAAGCTGTGAGAGGATCGTCACGTCTTGGGTGTAGGTCTCGGGTCGGGATTTTCGGATGGTCAATGTCGGGTCAGCATCGAGCTGACGCAGCAGCCGTCTGATCTTCTGGCGCGAGTTGGCGCTGAGGCTGGTCAGGTAGTCCTCGAACTGCTTGGGCAATTCAATATACGGGCAAATGAGATTATTGGTCTGCCCGCCGTTAATGCGGTGCTCGTTTGCCTTGCTGTCGAAGACGGCGGTGTCAAATGCATCAGTGAAATGCGCCAGGCGCGTTGCAGGGGCGCTCATGTAGTTCAAAATGATGCGTGCGAAGTCCATCTTCGCCACTTCCTCGGCCAGGGCCTGACAAACCTGTGACTCACGCTCGGGATCACAGAGGATGCCGGTGTAGTCCGCATCGAATACGTGGCCAAGCATGTCCAGCACATTGACCAAACAGCCGCCTGACTTGCTCCATTGCGTCGTGACCATTAGTGGCAGCATCCCAACGCAGCGACCGTCTTCCGACCACGCGACTAGGACCCGGAACGTGTCCGGCACCCGAATTGCCACAGCGCATAGATAGTCAGACGACAAATACAGGTGCGCGTGTGGATCAGCTCGGTAGAGCTCGTCCCAGGCCAACTCGATTTCGAACAGGCGCTCGACGGTGTCGATGACTTCAATCCGCATCAGGTTGTTTTCCATTGAAAAGGATCAAAATGACACGCGCAGAGCGTTCACTCTGAAAGCGAGTTGATATATTATAACGTCTCTCGGCGGCCATTCCGCGTTCTGCCGATGCTAAATCAATCACGATAGTTAAGGATTCTTGAATGAACATCATCCGCAAGTTGCCGCCTGCCAGTCTGTTGCTGGTGAGCGCAGTGACGGCAGCCCAGACGACCGGCACTGGGGAAGAAGGGACAATCGATGAAGTGATTGTGCGCTCCTCTCCGTTGCGCTCCAGCATTTCAGAGATCGTATTGGGCACCACCGTCGTTGGGCGCGAAGAGATCGTCCGTGACATCGACAGCACCATCGGTCAGACGCTGGCACGTCAACCGGGTGTCAGCTCCACGTTCTTTGGACCCGGTGCATCACGTCCTGTTATTCGAGGCCTGGGTGGTGATCGAATCCGCATCCTGACCAATGACATTTCCGCGTTTGACGTCTCAACCGCAAGCAACGACCACCTGGTTGCAACCGAGGTGGCCTTTGCTGATCAGGTTGAAATTCTGCGTGGTGCAGCCACCCTGCGCTATGGTCAAAACGCGATTGGCGGTGTGGTCAATGTATTCGACAACCGTATCCCGCGTGCGCGCCCGGAGGATGGCTACGATTTTGAGATCTCCGCAGCGCACTCCAGCGTTGATGATGGCGACACCATCGGCGGCGCAGCCAACATCAGCCTTGGCGACAACCTCGTCTTCCACGCCGACATCAACGACCGTGAGTCGTCCGTCTATGAAATTCCTGGCTTCGCTAGCGAAGAGGCCGAGGAAGAAGGCGTAGAAGGCTTTGTAGAAAACAGCCAGTCCGAAGCAACCTCGGGCACAGCCGGCCTGTCATGGCTCGGCGACAAGGGCTATATCGGTTTCTCAATCGGCTTCCAGGACGGCAAATACGGCCTGCCGGGTGGCAAGAAAGAAGAAGAGGAAGAAGACGAAGGCACGACGCCAATCGGTGGTGAAGAAGAAGAGGAAGAAGAAGGCCCGATTTCGATCGACTTTGAGCAGACCCGCTTCGATGTGGATGGTGAGTACAACTTTGATGGCGGCATCGTCAAGCTGGCGAAGTTCCGTTTTGGCCTGTCTGACTACGAGCACACCGAGTTTGCTGGCGATGAGCCCGAAACCGTATTCACCAATGACGAGTGGGAGCTGCGCGCAGAGGCATTTCTCGATAACTTTGATTTTGGCAAGGGTGAGGTGACCGGCACGTTCGGTCTGAACGTTGCGGATCGTGAGTTCGAGGCAGACGGTGAAGAGGCGTTTGTGCCGCTGAACGAGCAATTCCGTTGGGGTCTGTTCGGTTTGGGTCGCTACTCGTTCGATGACTACATTCTGGAAGCCAGCGCACGTGTAGACAGTCAGAAAAACGAGACCAGCAACCTGAGCTTCGCGGGTGAGAGCTTCAGCGATACTAACACCACCTTCTCGGTCGCATTCTCTGGTGTGCGCGAGTTCGGTGATGGCTCCAGCGTCGGGGTCAACCTGGCCCGTTCCGAGCGCGCACCGACCGCCGAAGAGCTGTTCTCGAATGGCTTCCACCCGGCGACCAACACGGTTGAAATCGGTGACGTCAATCTGGACACCGAAGTCGCCTACTCAGCAGAGCTGTCCTACAAGAAAACGATGGATCGATTCAGCTTTGGCGCGAATGTCTATTACATCGATTACAGCGACTTCATCTTCCAAAGCCCAACCGGCGACCTGTTCGAAGAAGGCGACCCGTTCCCGGCCGATGAAGGCTTGCCCGTATTTGCCTATCAGCAAGCGGATGCCGAGTTGTACGGCTTCGAACTCGAGGCAGACTTTGTCGCGATGGAGGCAGATGGCTGGCGTGTGACATTCGACGGTCAGATTGATGTTGCCCGCGGTGAATCAACCGAGAGCACCACGTTCGGTGGTATCGACAACGTGCGCGATGAGTTCACACCGCTGGGTGGCAATGCGACCACCGTCGCCGCTGGCGATCTGCCGTTCTTCCCGCCCGTACGCTTCCTGGGCGGGATCGATGTGGACTACGCACCGTGGCGCACCAGCGCACGATTCGAGGTTCAGTACGTTGCCGCTCAAGATCGTGTCGGTGAGGCCCCAGCGGGTAGTGAGGTCGACATCGCCGGAACGATTCCGACCGATTCGTTCACGTTCGTCAATCTCTATCTGAACGTCCAGCCGATCAGCACATTCGAAAACCTGAATGTCTCGCTGCGTGTGCGCAACCTGTTCGATGAGTTCGCACGCTCTTCGACCAGCTTCCTGTCGCAATCAGCACCGCTGCCAGGTCGTGACCTCAGACTGGGCGTAAACCTGCGCTTCTGATTCGCAGACTTAGGTTGCGCTCGATAGACGGGGCTACTGCGTTGCAGTGGCCCCGTTTTCGTTCAGAAAGCTTGTATACGCCGCAATGACACTTTGCGGGTCTTCGACGTGGGGGTAATGCCCGATGTCATCCAGTTGTACAAGATAGTCCAGCTCACCGATTGTGTTGCGGTAGTGCTCGATCATATGGGCGCCCGAGACAGGATCCACGGATCCGTTAATGAGCGCCAACGGCACGTTGCAGTCTCGTAACGCACCTACCCAACGCTCACGATAAACCTTGCGCTCGCGCATATAGGTAATCAGGTTGTGAAACAGATGCTTGCCGTTGTTGTAGTTGATCAGATGCCAAAAAGCGGAGATCTCATCATCTGCAGGTTGCGTATCAGGGCCAAACGTCCGCGAGAGGGCTTTGCGAAAGCGCTTTTTTGATGAAAGCGCATTCACTAGAGGACCCAGAGGGCTGAGCAACAACTTTTGAATGAACAGCGCGCGGTGGGTTTCCGGAAACAAGCCACCATTTAAAAAGCACACCGACAACCACTCACCAACACCTGTGCCTTCCAGTTGTCTTGCCAGCATCTCCTGCGCGACGGTATCCCCATAATCGTGCGCCAGAACATGCAAGCGTCGGATTCCAAGCTGTTGGATCAACGACTCCAGTATGTCTGCTTGTTCGTTGATGGAATAAGTATGCGATTTTGGTTTGTCGGAAAAACCGAAACCCAGCATATCCGAGGCAATCAGCCGATATTGCGAC
>JBCCZN010000096.1:0-9893 GCA_039187375.1 Pseudomonadota bacterium | reverse complement strand
TTCAAGCTTGGTCGCGTCTATATCAAAACCGCGTTCGGCGAGTTTTCGAATGGCAACGTCATACAAACTCGGCGCATTCAATACCTGCGCCAATCGATCCTGAACACTCGCATCATGACGATGGACACGCAACATCTTGGCGTTCTTGTTGCCGAGCAGGAACTCCAGCGTTCGATAGGCGTGCGACTGGAAACCTGACGCCGGGCCCAGCACATCGCGAAACTTCAGATAATCCACCGGTGTCAGTGTTGCCAGAATCGACCAGGATTGGGTCAGTTGATTGAGAATCAGTTTGACCCTCGCAATCACCTTGAACGCATTGCGATAATCATCCATTTCCACGAAACGGATGGCTGCCGCTACCTCGTGTCCAGCCAACTTCAGCCACAATTCACTCGCCTGATGAATAATGATGAACAACATCTCATCATGCTCTTCTGACAATGGGTTCTGAGCATCCAGGATTTTGTCCAAATCCAGATACGTGCCATAGTTCATCCGATCCTTCAGGTCGGTATGAATACTGTCCTCAAGCTCGCGATAATTGCCGGGGCGTTTATTCATGCGTCAATCAGTCTCGCGGTTGCCAATTGATGCAGATATGAGAACACCGCCGGCTCGCGCCACTGGTTTTCAATGTCTGGCAGTGCCATCACCTCATTCATAATCGAATCCTGAATGTCCCCCAGCCGTAACGCTTCCGCATACGGAATATCCGGCCGGAATGTCACCAACGAATATAACGGCGTCCAGACGTCCGGATAGCGCTCGCTAAACAACGCCTCGATTTGTTTGCGCAACTGAAACTGCGGATCCCCCGACAAATCACTCATTTCAACAAAGTTACGCTTGGCTAATTCAGCAATGGCATCGCCGTTGGGTCGACGTGCCGCCTCATAGGCGGGAAATATCTGTTCCCAGTCATGATCGAATTCCTCGATCAAATGATGCAACGCTGCGCAATCCTCGAAGCCGCAATTCATGCCCTGACCATAATACGGCACGATGGCATGGGCAGCGTCACCGATCAGCGCTACGGTGTTGTTGAATGACCATGGTCTGACCTGCACCAGGTACAACGGAGCCGGTCGACGAGCCAGAAATGTCTCGACCGGTGCCTCCAGATGCGGCATGGCATCAGCAAAGTTAGCGACAAAAAAATCACCGACCTGCTCGGCTGTTTTCAACGCATCAAATGACACATCGCCGGATTGATTCAAGAACAGAGTGCAGGTGAAACTGCCGTTCGGATTCGGTAGTGCGATTAACATGAACTTGCCACGCGGCCAGATATGCAATGCGTTTTTCTCAAGCCGGAACGAGCCATCATCATGACAGGGTATGTTCAGCTCGATATACGACTCAGGCATGTACTCAACGTTGTAGCTAAAGCGGGGCCGCTCCTGCGCCAGACGCCGTACTTTTGAATTGGCACCGTCCGCCGCAAACACATAGTCGGCTTCAACCTCTACCGTATCGCCACCCGGGGTCACAAACCGGGTTGTCGCGGTATCGAAATCGACATCGACCAGGCGATGTTCAAAATGGGTCGTGACACCTGCTTCTTGCTCTGCTGTGCACAACAGCTGCTGATTGATCCCACCCCGGGAGACCGACCAGATTGACTGATCATCGCGGCCATAGGCAATCTGACTCAACTCACCATCCAATGCGTGGATTGCGCGGTGATGCATTGGCACCGCTTGTGCCTTGGCCTCGGCGCTGACACCAATCGCCGCCAGCGAGGACCAACCGCGATCTGATAGCGCGATGTTGATCGATCGTCCTTGATAAATGTTGGTCGTCCTTGAATCGGGGCGACCTTCATACAAGCCGACCGTATAGCCGTGACGGGCCAGCGTAATGGCAAGTAAGGCACCGACGGGACCGCCACCGACAATCGTAAAACGCTTGTTACGCATCAGCCGACTCATCCAACACGCGTGCCAGCAATTGTCCGAACACGTAGACATCCTCAAAACTGTTGTACATTGGCGCCGGCGCAATACGGATAATGCACGGCTCACGAAAATCTGCGATGCCACCGGCAGCGATCAACCGATCGAACAAGCTGCGATCATGACCGGCGATATGCACCGACAATTGACTGCCGCGCTGATCGGGGTTTTGCGGTGAGATGATCCGGATCTGCGCGTCCGGGTAGTGCAACGCCAGATCGTCGATGACGTATTCAAGATAGGCGGTCAACTGCACGCTCTTTTCGCGCAGTGCAGCCATTCCAATTTCGGAAAAGACACCCAACGATGCGCGCATCGCCGCCATTCCAAAAATTGGCGCGTTACTGAGTTGCCAGCCCTCAGCACCGGGTATGGGCGTGAAGCCAGGCGCCATTTGGAATCGGCTCTCTTTGTCGTGACCCCACCAGCCACCGAAGCGAGGCAGGTCGTCTGCTTGTTCATGCCGTTGATGCACAAAAATTGCACCAGCGTTACCAGGGCCACAGTTGAGGTATTTGTAACTGCACCAGGCCGCAAAATCTGGCCCCCATTCGTGCAGCGCCAATGGCACATTGCCCGCAGCATGAGCCAGATCAAACCCCGCCAGCGCACCCACGCGATGTGCAGCACGCGTCAAAGTTGGAATATCAAACCACTGACCGGTCACGTAGTTGACGCCACCAAAAAATACCAATGCGACAGACTCGCCGTGTGCTTCGATGGTTGCCAAAATATCGTCTTCCCGGATCACCCATTCGCCGTCTCGCGGAGCGACTTCGACGATGACGTCATCCGGATCAAAGCCGTGGAATTTCGCCTGTGTCTCGAGCAAATAGCGATCCGACGGAAACATCCTCGCCTCGCTAATGATCTTGAATCGTTTAGGCGTTGGACGATAGAACGACACGAACAGCAAGTGCAGATTGACGGTCAACGCGTTCATGCAGACAATTTCTGACGGCAAGGCGCCGACGATGTCCGCCATCGGCTGCGTCAACAACTCGTGGTAGTCGAGCCATGGATCGTCTGATTTAAAGTGCCCTTCAACGCCGTAGCGAGACCACGACTCCAGTTCGTTCTGAATCGATTGCGCTACACCGTCCGGCTGCAGACCCAACGAATGGCCCGAAAAATACGCCAGATCCGTCGTGCCGAGATCCGGAAAATGGAATCGTTCTCGGTACTGCCGCAGTGGATCCTGCTGATCCAATGCCTGCGCTGCACTGCGCGAGTTCTCAAACACAGCGTTAATCTGTTTCACTGAGCAATCGATTTTTTGCTGGCAGACTGACCCAACCACCAGGTGGCGTTTTGCCGGGATGCAGCGAGCCGCACTGTGGACAGGTTCGCAGGCCCGTGTCGGCATAAAAGGCATTGAACAGTGGCGGCAGATCCTCAACGATCGATTCCAGCAGCACCTCGGTTCGATGCACCAATGCACCACAGTCGAAGCAATACCACTCAAACCCGTCTTTCTCACCGGGCGGACGCTTGGGTTCAATGACCAGACCCACACTGCCTTCGACCGGTCGCTGCGGAGAGTGTCGTACATGCGGTGGCATCAAAAAAATATCGCCTTCGCGAACGATGACATCCTCTGTTTGATCGCCATCCTGAATTTTCAACAGCATGTCGCCTTCGATCTGATAGAAGAACTCCTCAACCGGATCATCATGGAAATCAGTCCGTTGATTGGGGCCGCCAACAATCATCACCGTCATCTGGGCATCGTCCCAGATTGTACGATTGGCCACAGGCGGTTTGAGCAAATGACGGTGCTCGTCGATCCAGCGGCGAAAATTGAACGGACTGCGCGTGCCCATGGGGGTCCTGTTTCGCGACAATAGCTGGCTTTAATTCTACGCGTTAAACGTGTTCATCGCATCGACGACACACCGCGCACTGCTACCGACCGCCTGCAGGTTATAGCCACCCTCCATAACGACACAAATGCGGCCGTCACAAAACCGCTCGGCGAGCGTCATCATCTCGCACGTCGCCCAGGCGAAGTCATCCGTCGTCAAACACAGACTACCTAGCGGATCGTCAACATGCGCATCGAACCCAGCCGACACGAACACAAAGTCGGGTGCGAATGCTGCCACCGATGGCAGCCATTGCTCGCTCACAGTACGCTGGAACGTCTCTCCATCTGTACCTGCTGGCAATGGCATGTTGATCTGACTGCCCGGCACCGATGGCAGATTCACGTCCGGATATAACGGATGTTGGTAGGTCGAACCCATCAACACTCGCGGATCCTCGCGGAACATCGACTCCGTACCATCACCGTGGTGAACGTCGAAATCGAAAATTGCAACACGCTCGATACCCGGCTGCGCCAGTGCGTGTGCGGCACCGACTGCGACGTTATTAAAGATACAAAATCCAGCAACGTGATCCGCACGGGCATGATGGCCTGGCGGACGCGCCGCGACAAACGTACGCCGATGCGTTTGCGACAACGCCAGATCGACCGCGTGACAGACACCACCAGCCGCGCGCTCAAACGCCTCAAGAGACTGCGGGCCCATTGTGGTCTCATGATCCAGCTCAGCAATGCCGTCTTGCGGCGCCGTCGCACGAACAAAGTCGATGTGCCGTGCCGTATGTACGCGAGCAAGCTGCACATCATTGACGCGTGGCGCCTCAACTCGAACGACGCCCTGCTCGACACTTTCGAGTGCGGACCAGGCAGAGGTGATCCGGCCTGGCCGTTCCGGGTGGCCGTCCGGTACCGCGTGGGACTCAAACACGGGGTGCGAGATAATCGCCAAACTCATTCTGCGTAACTCAGCTCAAGGATTTCGTAGGTATGTTGGGCGCCATCAATGACCAACGACACGTCGGTATCGACAGGCTTGCCCAGAATAGCGCTCGCCAGCGGAGAATCAACACTAATCCAGTGCTTGGCTGCATCGATTTCGTCGGCACCGACGATGCGCACCTGCAGCTCGTCCTCACCATCACGCAGCAATGTCACAGTGGCGCCGAAAAATACCCGATCACCGCCGGCTGGGGTCTCGATGACCTTCAGCTCCGGCAGACGCTTTTGCAGGTATCGTATGCGCCGATCAATGCCGCCGAGCTCTTTCTTGCGATAAATGTACTCGGCGTTTTCCGACCGATCACCTTCTGCAGCAGCGGCCGACAGCGCCTGAACCACGTCCCGCCGCCGCAACCACAACCCATCAAGCTCTTGTTGCAGAGCATTAAAACCCGCGGATGTGATGTACGGTGCCGATTTTGGCCGCGGCGCGCGCCAGCGTCCCATGCATGGCCTCCTGTCAGGTCGATGAGTGTGACGAGTCTACACTCATCGCTGAGAATTGGGCCTAGTCGGGCTTAAACAGCTTGTAGTTCAGACCGAGTCGCGCAGTAACTTCGGTACCGACATCCATCAGAAACTCCGGCTTATTGGAATACACCAATGACAATGACAGCCCTGCACCTTCGGTGATTTGTTGCGACAATGATGCCGTAGCGAACCAGCGATCCTGGCGCATTGAATCCCCGTCGACGTCCTCGTAGCTGGCACTCACTTCGAGTCGGGTTTGACCATTGCGCGATTCGCGGAAGTTCAGATAGCGGCCATAACTCAATGAACCCATTAGACTCGTTTCGGATGGCATCGTGAACGGCATCATGCTGGTATCGAACAGGTACGAATAGGCTTGCTTGCGACTGTACTCAACTGACACTGAAAATCGATCGCTGTTTTTGAGCTGCTTCTGGCGGGTTTTATCATCGAGATACGCCTGCACGCACGAGGCCGCACCACCCAACGAACAGGTGTTATCGATGTATGCCGTCAGAGAGTTCAGATTGACGAAACCATGTTCGTAGGTGAGCTTGGCGTTGAACGCATCCTGCCCAACCAGATCCGAACGCTCGCGCCAGTCGACAGACAGGTTGAGCTGCGGCTGATTGTTGGCGAGTGCCGGCAGCTCAAAATACTTATAGCTATCCAGCTTTTTCTGAAGTAGCACAATATTCTCGACCGAGGCACGCATGTAATCTGTTGTTGCGCTCATGTACTCCCGGACAACTCTGTATTCATCCGAGGCCAGAATCTGCGGTGCGTCGACTACCTCGGCATCCGGAAATCCCCCTAGACGACCCCTATCAACAGCGTGTGCCATGGCCAGACAAAAATACTGATAACCGGTTGCGTCTTCCGTGCTCCAGTCCAGGCTCAATGACTGCGCCAACTGCGTGAGGTGGGCGCTACACAAGCGACCACCCGAATCAATACTGTTTTGAACCAGATCAGTGAGAGACTCGAAATTGCCATCGACACCAAAGTCAATCGACTCTGGCAGGATGTCGATCAGATTGTCCTGTGCAGCATCAACACGCTGCCTTGCAGACACGAAAGCGTCATCGCGTGTGACGGCATCGACAGCATCATCAAATACACGCTCGATAATCTGGCTATTGGCCGCCCCGCCTTCTGTTTTAAACGCAAAATCCGACCTACCCAACGACTGAGACACCCAACTGTATTTAAACGATAACGTCACATCATCGAAATCATCGATTTGTTGCTCGAACTCGTCGCGCCGTATTGCACGGTCCGCTTCCGGGATCGCGCCCAGTAGCGCCTCAAACGGTGTCGGCTGATTCAATGTGATCGAAAATTTATAGTTATCGTCGATCGGCAGATTCAATATATTGTTCAGCTCCAGAACGATCGACTGTGCATCATTCCCGTCTCCATCTAGCGCAAACAGATTAAGCGCTGGCAGAAACTCCTCGAGATTGGTCAGTTGGCCATTCGCCACAGCTGAGGTGAGTCCGGAGCCAAATTGATCCAGCAGTGCATCCGCATCCCTTAATACGAGCTGCTTGGTTTCCTCGACCATCTTGGCTTGCCCTGTGGCGGTTTCGGCGATGTTCATCCCGGCAGCACGTAGCGATGTCTTCACCGCTTCTCGGCATTGCGGCTCGGTCATGTCGAACGTGCACAACTCCTCGGAAGATGCTGCGCTTGCAGCAGCCGCGATGCAACATGACAGCAATACAATGGCTCGCATCATCGAACCCCGGCTCTAACTTCAGCACTGCAAACGTCTTCGTTCTTGCCGCGTAATGCCACGGACCAGACGCGTCGTGTATCCGTACTGCCCTGATTGAAAATTTTGAACTCAAGATTAACGGTTGTTGTCGCTTGCGAGGTGAACGTCGCAATCACCCGGCAATAATGAACGCCGGTCTGATCAAACGTATAGTTGACCGTTCGGTTCATGAGTGAACCCGAGCTCCAACGCTTCAACATCGTGTCGCCTCGATCGATTCGCGCGTTGACCCCTATCGCATTGCCGTCGGTACTCGAAGCTGTGATCTGTAACCTGGCGTTGGCGGGTACTCGCATGAAGTTCTTTTGTTCGTTTTGTTGATACATACGTTGCGCTCCTTTGCTGTGTGTTGTTCAGGTGATCGATGGCAGCGTGTGCGTCCTGGCGTCTGTTATCCACCGCTGAAGCGTTGCACTATCGGGCGCCTCAGCACCAATCGCATTGGCATAGCCGTGTAATGCACTGGCAAGCACCGTCGCTTGCTGTTGAATCAAGTCAGTAATCGATGAAACGTTGGCCATTCGCAGCAAATCGAGATGCTCGCTCTCAAGACCATTGATTCGGATCAGATCAACAGCGCACGCCCAATCCATCACCAGCACCTTGGGCACACTGAGTTTCTGCGCCAACGCATCCCGGCCACCTGCGTCGCGGCAAGCCAGCAATAGTTGGTCGTGCGTTTCTATGCCGTGATCTGCCAGTTGTCCTGCATAGTCAGAGCCGATCAGCGTCAAACCGGCTAACGGCCTGACAGTGGGTGCTGGCGGCGAGGGTGCGACGTCAATGGCATACATTGTGTAGAGCTGGCTAATCTCATCTGCTCTGAGCTCTCTTACAATGCCGAGTACAGGATTATTGCGGACAGCTTCAATGTTCTTGCTATCTCGCTTCAACGATCGCCGCAGATAGGCGACGCTTTCATCCAAATACGTGTTGAATGCGTGCTTCTGCAGTTTTCTGGCAATGGTTGCGAACACCGCATTAGTACAAGCTACGTTCAGAAGGTGCAATGCATGAGGAGAGTTCGCATTTTGAACATCTTTCAACCAAGCGACACCTGTTTCGAATTCTTCCATCGAAAGCATGGCAGCAATCAGCGGGCCGAGCGTAACTTGCACACGATTGAGATAATATTGAAAGGCATCTGCCGAAGTCGAACTCCAACTCAGATTTCCAATTCGCGCACGAGCAAAATTGATGTGACCAAACAACTGCTCTGACTCTGATATCGCCATGCGAGCCGAGTGAAGATCAATCTTGGCAGCATTCAATGATAACGCGGCGCGGCGCGCGTAAATCACAATGACATTGTAAGAGGCCACGTAGTACGAGGATTGCATGTAACACCAAGGGTCACGGCGCGCTTCCTCACGGGCACGTTCAAGATATTGCAGGGCGGTTTCTGGTTCTGAACCTAAGAGGAGATTGCCAAGATTGATCTTTGGCGAGCGATAGTCGGGATCGAACGACAGTGCCTTTTGGTACAGCAGGCGTGAACCTTTTTTGCGTTTGTCTTTATTTGCATCCAATGCGCTTTGCAATAGGGCAAACGCTTGCCACGACAACGTGCCACCAACGGCACGTGACGGTACGCGCTGTCGATTAATCGCGAAGACGGCCCAGATGGCGATAATTTGAGCGAAGCGCTGGAATCGCTCCTCGAGATCGACAGTAATCGGCTCACGCTCATCATCGAAGTCATCAAACCGGATCGTCTCGGCTGCCTCAATGCGGCCATTTCGAATCAGCCGCACCTCAGCCAGCAGTGCCTTATCCGCATCCACCAACAAATCACCAGTGATCGTGACTATTTTCTTGCGCGTCAGCCAGGCATACAGATGACCCAGGACCTTCAACCAACTGACCGGCGAATACCAGGCATCTGTATTCCCGGGAACCACTGAACTAATTTCACTGGGCAAATCAGCTGCATCGACATTGCCGGTCATCACATTGAGCTCACCGGTAAACGAATGTCGTAACTTCTGCATTCGATTCAGTATGCTGTTACTGAAATGCTGGCCCAGAGAACTTGCAACGTCTTTGCCACGAGTACTGAATGCCTCAATGCTGATGTTCGGCACTTCCTGCAGGGGCGACAGCACGGCCTTGATCGCAACAAACACAATCAGTCCTGCCGCTAATATCTCCAGCAACGTCATACCCGTTGTGAACAAGAAACGTTTGAAGGCACGCCAGAAACCGAAACTGCCACCGGTGAGCGTCTTCAACTCATCCGGGATCGCATCCAGATCAACATCGTCGTCCGCCGCATAACGTTTGATCAAATCAAGTTGCGCTTCCCGCGCTGCGTCCAGTTGCCCGGTGGACGCGAGTCGACTGATGCCGGCGAGTTCCTGCTCGAAGACTTGTCGCTTAAGTGTCGGAATTTCCTCGCGCAGATAATCCGTCTCTGGATATTGCTGGATCAGAGACTGGTACGCGGCGATCGCATCCGCCGCCTGTCCGTTTTCTGCCAGGCGCTGCGCTGCCTGCAAGGCTTCGTTGAATAGTACCTGATCCAGCTCGACGATCTTGCCTGCCACTGCATCGGATTGAATGTCGCATTCGCTGGATTTGAGAAACCCAACCAATAAGGCCCGGGCCTCAGCGATTTCGCCGCTGTTGATGAGTGCCTGCGCCTTTGAGGCCACCGTATCAGAACTGGCTTTGCAGTCCGTCTCCGCAGATAAAACAGCGCCACTGGCAAAGACACTGAAGGAAATTGCAACACAAATGCAGCGGATCGTTGAGCACAGCGACATCATTTCGCTACCCCGGAAAAAACCACCCTCTCAGTATGGCAGTGTCACCTGATCTACAAAACTCTCACCTGGTTTGTAATAGACTCTCGTAA
>JBCCZN010000095.1:0-9918 GCA_039187375.1 Pseudomonadota bacterium | reverse complement strand
AGACCGAATTAAAATCGAGGTCGTGGACACCACATCACACTACCCTTAATCTGGATTCGGTTTTGATCTGCAAGATCATCGCACTGTGTTGTCAACGCGAAACGCTAACGCCTCAGCCATCGCCTCTGTCGTAATCCCGCACGCACCCGCAAGGTCTGCAATCGTTCGAGCGACCCGCAATAATCGATGACAGTGCCTGGCAGACAACGATAGCTGTTCGGTGGCCTTACCCAGCATCGCCCGTGCTTTCGGATTGTCCTGCATCAATTGATGCGACGCCTCGCCTGACAGCGATGCATTGATGCAGCCTTGCCGCTGCAGCGCCAACTCCCGTGCTGCGATAACACGCGCTCGGATAGTTGCACTCGACTCGCCATCGGGCGGACCCGCCAGCACCTCAAACGGCACACGATTCACATCCACCGCGATGTCGATCCGATCCATCAACGGACCAGAGACACGCGACTGATAACGCTGGCGTTGATCTGGTGAACACCGGCAGTCGCGCTCGCCGTCCCCAAAATAGCCGCAGTGATATGGGTTGCAAGCAGCTAACAACTGTAGATCACATGGAAGCGTGATTTGGGCGTTGGCTCGGGAGATATGCACCACACCGGTCTCCAGTGGCTCGCGCAACATATCCAGCGTGTGGCGTGAGAACTCCGGTAGCTCGTCCAGAAACAACACCCCATGATGAGCCAGCGAGATCTCGCCCGGTCGAGGCGGGTTACCGCCACCGATCAATGCCGCCGCCGATGCACCATGATGGGGCGCGCGCATCACGCGCTGCAAACCGCCGATATCCGACGCGGTGTCTACCGCGGCCGAGAGCGAACGAACACAGGCCACCTCAATCGCCTGCTCGCGGGTCAGCGGCGGCAATAATCCTGGCAACCGCGCGGCCAACAGGCTCTTGCCAGTTCCCGGGGGGCCAGACAATAGCGTATGGTGCCCGCCAGCAGCAGCGATCTCCAGCGCTCGTTTGGCCTGTGCCTGACCACGCACATCCTGCATATCTGCAACATTTTGTGCAGCAAAATTCAATTCTCGCTCTGCAGCATTTTGATCATCGACTAGCAAATTGATTGTTTTATTTTCAATAACTTGAGAATTGATATCAGACAGATCGCGCAAAACGTCGACGGCTTCCATCAGACTCTGCGCAGCAATCACACGTGCATTATGCGGCATACGAACCTGTGCAGCATTGGATATTGAGACCAGCGCCACACGGCGTGCAGCAAAACTCTGCAGGCAAGCCGGCAGTAGGCCGCGCACTGGCCGCAGCTCACCGGCCAGCGTCAGCTCGCCGAACACCTCAATCTGGCTTAGCGAAGGCGCCTTGAGCTGGCCCGATGCGACCAGAATGCCCAGCGCGATGGCCAGGTCATAACGCCCGCCATGCTTTGGGATGTCGGCTGGCGCGAGATTGACGACAATTCGTGAGACGGGGAAATCGAACTGGCAATTCGCCAACGCGCCGCGCACCCGATCGCGTGCTTCACGCACCGCGGTGGCGGCAAGTCCGACAATATTGAAACTCGGTAATCCAGCCGCCAGATGCACCTCCACCGTCACCAGCGGGGCAACCAGGCCGCATTCTGCGCGGCTGAGAACTTGAGCGTAGGCCATGCTTTATATCCGCGGTCAACGCGAGGGCATGGCCGTTACCTGCGATCAGGTATCGTCGAAATGCGCCTCCAGCGCTGCCAGTGTTTCCTCCAACTCCGCGAGCTTCTCCTGCGTGCGCTCCAGCACAGCGGCCTGCACGTCGAACTCTTCGCGGCTCACAAGGTTCATCTTGGCGAGACCCGAATCGAGCACCGAGCGAAAATTGCGCTCAATGTCGCCGCCTGCGGTGCGCATGTTCTGCGGCAACACGCCAGCCAATTTCTGCGCCAGCGCCCGTATCGTGTCTTCTGAGGTCATCACTGTCTCCGTTCTCGGCTGAGTCTGCCGGTCTGATTTGTCGCTGATGGTGCCAGAAATCGCACTATTGCGGTGCCTCAGTGAGGTGCGCGTCCAGCACCAGTCGCACTATTTTGGTGCATAAGTGAGTTCGAAGAGTTGCCAGGTAGTTGATTTTGCGGCCATTCCGGATTGGCACAGTCCATGCTAGCCCCTTCCAGACAACTACTAAGGAGCCACAAATGAAGCTGATCACCGCGATCATCAAACCCTTCAAGCTCGATGACGTGCGCCAGGCCGTCGCGGATATCGGCATTCAGGGAATCACCGTCACTGAGGTCAAAGGCTTCGGGCGACAACGGGGACATACGGAGCTCTACCGAGGGGCTGAATATGTCGTGGATTTTTTGCCAAAGGCCAAAATTGAGTTGGCGGTCGACGATTCCATCGCGGATCAGGTGACCGAAGCCATCATTAACACGGCACGCACCGGGAAAATCGGTGATGGCAAAATCTTCGTCACCCAACTTGAGCAGGTTGTCCGGATCCGTACCGGCGAAACCGGCTCAGAAGCCGTTTAAAAAAACCACACCGAGGAGCGACAGGTGGAAGAACTCACCAGTACCGTTCAGGGCGTCAGTTACGCGCTGGACACTTTTTATTTTCTCGTCATGGGTGCGTTGGTAATGTGGATGGCTGCCGGCTTCACGATGCTCGAATCCGGGCTTGTGCGGGCCAAAAATACCGCTGAAATCCTGACCAAAAACGTTGGCCTGTACTCGATCGCTTGCATCATGTACATGTTGTGCGGCTACTCGATCATGTATCCGGGCGACGCGTTCCAAGGCGGCTGGTTCAATGCCCTTGGCAACATTGGCATTCTGGGCAGCTCAGACAATGACGCTGCCACTGTCGCCGCGGGTGACGCTCACTATTCCGAACTCTCTGATTTCTTCTTCCAGGTTGTGTTCGTCGCCACGGCCATGTCCATCGTCTCCGGTGCGGTCGCAGAGCGTATGAAGCTTGGCTCATTCTTCCTGTTCGCAATCGTTCTGACCGGGTTCATCTATCCGGTACAGGGATTCTGGAAATGGGGCGAAGGCTGGCTGCATGCCGGCGGCTTCCTGGACTTCGCAGGCTCCGGTGTTGTGCACATGACTGGCGCTGCAGCCGCTCTAGCTGGCGTGATCCTGCTAGGGCCGCGCAAGGGCAAATACGGCAAAGATGGTGCGATCAATCCCATTCCAGGTTGTAACCTGCCCGCCGCCGCACTCGGCACGCTGATCCTCTGGCTCGGCTGGTTCGGCTTCAATGGCGGCTCGCAGTTACAGATCACCGGCATAAGCAATGCCAATGCCGTTGCGCTGATCCTCGTCAACACCAATATGGCGGCAGCCGGCGGCTTGATTGCAGCGTTGATCCTGTCACAACTGTGGTTCGGCAAGGCGGATCTCACGATGGCACTCAATGGCGCGCTCGCTGGTCTGGTTGCCATTACGGCCGAACCGCTGACACCGACGCCGGCGATCGCGACGCTGATCGGCGCTGCAGGCGGCCTGTTAGTGGTGTTATCGATCGTCACGCTCGATAAGCTCAAAATCGATGACCCGGTAGGTGCCATTTCGGTTCACGGCGTCGTCGGGATCTGGGGATTGATCGCCGTGTGCTTTACCAACCCGGAGGCCAAATTCCTGTGGCAGCTCTATGGCATCGTCGCCATTTTCCTATGGGTGTTCGTCACTAGCTTCGTCGTCTGGATGATTCTGAAAATGACGGTCGGTATTCGCGTCAGCGAGGAAGACGAATACAACGGGCTGGATATCGTCGAATGTGGTCTTGAGGCCTACCCGGAGTTTCACAGCGCCGAAACCTAGAACCTAAGCGGTTCAAACCAACCACAAACGGGCCCGGATTGGGCCCGTTTTTTTTGATTTACCAGTGCACAAACGCCAAAAAATCGGCGATTCATCACGTTTTTGCGAAGAGGGTCACTGAACCCGTGAGCGGTTGCGCTACTATGTCGAATGTAGCGGGTTTTAACGTTCGGCAGGGAGCCGCACATGCGCAGTTCACTCAACACACTGAAGTTAGTCGCTCTGGTGCTCACGCTGTGGTGTATTGCCGCCCCCGCGAGTGCACAAATCTACAAGTGGGTTGATGAAGACGGTGTCGTGCATTACTCCGATCAACCGCGCGCCAAAGACGCCGTCCAATCCGAGATCGAATCCAAGCCGACCGACAAGCAAGCCGCGGCCAGTGCATTGGCTGCTGCCGTACAGCTCAATGAGGAACAAACCGAGCGGTTCTATGAGCAGCGCGATGGCGCCGAAGAAGACTCGCCCGAAGCACAAGCCGCCCGCCTCAGAAAACAGGCCTGCGATCAGGCGAAGCTGAAGCAGAACGAATATGCCATCGCAAGACGTCTCTATAAAATCACCGAAACCGGTGAGAAGGCCTACCTCGACGATGCCGAGATCGACGCCGCCCGCATCAAGGCGCAGGAACTGGTCGACAAATACTGCGAATAGGCGCGTTTGACGCTACCCTTGGCACTGCGCCGCATCATCGCGGCGGCAGGATAACGAGGGACCATTGACTACCGACACGATTCGTATCGCCACGCGCGAAAGTGCACTGGCCTTATGGCAGGCTGAGCATGTTGCCGACCTGATCAACCAATCGCCGGCCTTTGGCGCGGCCGAGCTGGTGCCGATGACAACACGCGGCGATCAGATTCTCGACAAAACCCTCAACAAAGTGGGCGGCAAAGGCCTGTTCATCAAAGAACTGGAAACCGCGATGCTCGAAGGTCGGGCAGACATCGCTGTGCACTCGATGAAGGATGTGCCAGCCGAGATGCCAAAGGGCTTTGCCCTGGCAGCGGTGCTCACGCGCGAAGACCCGCGTGATGCCTTGGTCGGCGCGACACTGGCAGAGCTGGCACAAGGCGCTGTAGTGGGCACCTCCAGCCTGCGCCGCGCTGCACAACTATTGCAGCAACGGCCAGACCTGCAGATCAAACCGGTACGCGGCAACGTGAACACACGGCTCGCCAAACTGGATGCCGGTGAGTACGACGCGATTTTGCTCGCGTGCGCTGGGCTGAAGCGCCTGGGGTTTGAGGATCGCATCACCGAAGCGCTCCCAGTAACGACGATGTTACCGGCGGTCGGCCAGGGGATTGTCGGCATCGAGTGCTTGGCCGCCGCGGATTCGCTGCGCCAACAACTGGCGACACTTGAAGATGACACCGCCACCGTGACGATCGCAGCAGAGCGTCAGGTGGCCGGCACGCTCGGCGCAACCTGCCACTCGCCCCTGGGGGTGCATGCGACACTCGAAGGCAACACGATTACGCTAGATGCGTTGTTGTTATCCGAAGATGGCCGACAATCGCTACATGAATCCGCATCTGGCGCGCGCAACGAGGCACTCGCGCTGGGACAAAAAGTAGCCGAGGCCATGCTGGCTCGAGGCGCACAAGACCTGTTGGTCGAGGGCCCGTGACAGACCTTGAGCGGCGTGGCGTTTTAATCACCCGCGCCACTGCGCAGGCCGAACCACTAATGCACGCGGTGCGCGATGCCGGCGGCTTGCCGATCCTGATGCCAGCGCTAGCAATCGAACCGCAACCGACTGCCACTGTGACCAAACACGCCGACTGGGTGGTCTTTATTAGTCCCAACGCAGTGGAATATGGCCTGGAACGGGTGACACAGACTATCGCCAACGGCGCGCAGGTCGCCGCAATCGGACCATCGACGGCACGCGCACTCACCGGTGCCGGCGTGCGACAACCCTTTGCGGCACGTCGTGGTTTTGACTCGGAAAGCCTGTTGCGCCAACCAGCGTTTCAAAACATGGCTAATCAACGAGTGGTCATTGTGCGCGGTGTGGGCGGCCGGGAGTTGCTACCGCAGACGCTCTCCCAGCGCGGCGCCCGCATTGATCTGGTCGAGTGCTATCGGCGCGAGCGCCACCGCTTATCCGCAGAGCAAGTACACTATCTGGAAAATCGCTGGGCAAGCGGCGCCGTCGATGTCACCACATGCCTGAGTGTGGCTACGCTGGACAATTTAATGGGCATCATGTCGACCCGTGGGCAGCGCATGTTCATGGTGACACCACTGGTGAGTCCCAGCGAGCGCGTCCTGAATCGCGCCAGCGAGCTTGGGCACGATGCCGGCAAACACCTGGCCAGCGGCCCGGAGACGCGGGATCTGATCGACAGCCTCGGTAAACTGGCCGACGCCGGACACATATAAGAACGGCGAGGGAAATGATGAGCGAAAACGAACACAACGCCGAAGAAGCAAACTCGATCGACAACGATGAACCGGTGCAAGCCGACGCGCAAAGCGCTGAGAGCGACGCCACATTCGATGATGTGCCACCGCCCAAGGGTAAGTCCCGGTTTGGTTTGATCCTGATCGGACTGGTGCTATTCGGTGCAGTTGGCGCCGGTGCCTGGTTCACGCAAGACAAGTGGCTGGGGCAGATTCCGTTTCTGGCCAAAGACGATGCGGTGGATACAGCGCCTGACCGTGCCGCGCAAACCGATTCCAGCGATCCGACGCAAGCCACAGAGCCGGCAGCTGATCGCGATAACGCCGGCGCGACTCAGGCTGCGTCGCCGAGTGCTACCTCGAGCACGCGCAACCGATTACCCCCAACTGAAGATCTGATTCCGGCCGCCACCGTAGCGGACATCGATGCACTGCGCGCTGAGATTCAGACGCTGCGCAACGCCATCGACAGCACCAACAACAACGTTTCGGCGGTTGAGGACAGTGTATCGCTGCAAGCCAATGACACCCGTAGTTTGAAGTCCTCGATCGACGCGCGCGTCGATTTGCTCGATTCACTGCCGGGACGGGTGCGCAGTGCCGAAGAAGCGCTGGTGCGACTGCAGGGGATTTCGGCCGGTTCGCGGGCGTCCTGGCTGATCTCCGAAGCGCAATACTATATGCAGATCGCCAATGCCCAACTGCAGCTCGCCAACAATCCGCAGTTGGCCCGTACCGCACTGCAGCTGGCCGATCAGCGCGTACGCGAACTCGCCGACCCCGCCTACACGCCGGTACGCAGACAATTGGCAAACGAGATTGCAGCGCTATCCGGTCTGGATCGAGCCGACATCGAGGGCGTGACCTTGTTGATCGGCACGCTGGGCGAACAGGTTGTGAAACTGCCGCTGGATCGGGACATCGTGCCAAAGCAAACGGTAGCGACACGCGATGCCAGTGAAACCGGTTGGACGCGGGTGAAATCGGTTTTCGGCAACGCCGCCTCAGGCTTGTTCCGCGTGCGTCGCGCCGATGAGGATGCCGAGGTCCTACTGTCACCGGAAGCGGAGTATTTCCTGCGTTTAAACGTTCAGCTACAACTGCAGGCGGCCCGCTTATCGCTACTGCTTGGTGACAATGCCGGTTACAAACAGAGCCTTGGCGATGCCCGCAGCTGGGTAAGCGAGTATTTCGACAATGATGCGCGTGCGGTCACAGACATGCTGACGCAAATCGACAGCATTGCCGATGCGCAACGCAACGAAACACGCCCCGATATCTCCGGTTCGCTGACGCTGCTGCGCCAGCAACGCGACATCAGTGAGTTCGGTCAGCCGGTCATACCGGGCAGCGACGCACCGGGGCCGGATGCCGAGCCCGATGCTGACACCGGTGACGCAACATGAAACTCGGCGCTTTCCTGATCGTTGCGATCCTGATCAGTGCGGTCGGTACGCACTTTTTGATGCAGGATCCGGGCTACGTCGTTATCAACTTCCGGGGCTGGATTATCGAGATGTCGGTTCCCGGCTTACTGTTGATTCTGACGCTGGTCGCCATCACTGCGTGGGTGATCCTATGGTTGCTGCGCGCACCGCGCAAACTCGGTGAAGCTGCGGCCGCCTACAGCGGCCGGCGCGCCGGCAAGCGCTTTACCCAAGGTCTGATCGAAATCGCAGAGGGCAATTACGCCAAAGGTGAAAAACTGCTGACGCGAGGTGCAGGCAAAGCCGATGCGCCGTTGCTGAACTACCTGGCAGCGGCGCGCGCAGCACAACTGCAAAACCAGGATGCGCGGCGCGACAATTGGTTGGCATTAGCCTATGAACAACAGCCGGAAGCCAGCAATGCCATTCTGCTGACGCAAGCGGAATTGCAGATCGGCCATGAGCAATACGAACTGGCCCTGGCAACGCTGAAGAAACTCGATGAGCAGGAAGCCGGTAACGGTCAGGCGGTGGTGTTGCTAGCGAAACTCTATCGCCGACTTGACGACTGGCGCGCATTGGGTGAATTGCTGCCGCGATTGCGCCGTATCGGCAAGCCGGATCGCGAGACCATCGACCACTGGACAATAGAGTTCTACGCGCATCGATTACAGGAAACCGGCGGCTATAACGGTGACGTTGGGCGTGAGTGGGGTGAGGTACCCAAGGCGCTGCGTAAGAACACAACGCTGCAAATTGCGTACATCGAAGCCCTGTTGGCAACCGAACAGGGCGCGTTGGCTGAGCGCGAACTCAGGACGTTACTCAAAGGCAATTGGCATCCGCGTCTGGTCGCGCTGTATGGCGAGAGCCAGGGCGAAGACCCGGCCGCCCAATTGCAACAAGCTGAAAAATGGCTGGGCAAGCGACCGGATGACGCCGCATTGCTGTTGAGCGCAGGGCGACTGTGTATGACCAACAAATTGTGGGGTAAGGCGCGCAGCTACCTGGAGTCGTCGCTGGCCGCGGAACCCTCGCCGACGACCTATGCCACCTATGGTGAGCTATTGGGTCAACTCGGCGAGAGCGCCGCCTCGGCAGCGGCCTACCGTAAAGGCCTGACCATCGTTGTCGATGAGGTACCTGCTTTGCCCGACCCAAACCAGTCCGAAAGTTGAGCCCGATCCTGATTGTGGGCGCCGGTTACAGCGGCGCGCGCCTGGCCCATCATCTGCATACCGCTGGCGTTGAGATTCTGACAACGCGGACGCGATCGCCCGACAACCCACCGGCATGGCCTGTCGTCGTCTCGACACTGGACGCCCCAACCGACACGGTCGCGTTGTCGACTGCGTTAACCGGCCACGAGCGCTGGCGCGTGATCGTGCTGGTACCACCCAGCCCGGCGGTTGATCGCGCGTCACAGCTCGAGCCACGTCTGCAAGCATTGCTTGATTGCCTGGGCGCTCGCGCCGAACGCATCGTCTATGTCAGCACCACAGGCGTCTACGGTGATCAAGGTGGCGGTCGGGTCGATGAAAACACGCCGGTTAACCCTGAGAGTCGGCGCGCCAAGGCACGCGTGGCGGCTGAGCGTACGCTGCTGCAGTGGACGCAGCCGCGGGAGATGACCAGCGTTATTTTACGCGTGGCCGGGATTTACGGGCCGGATCGTTTGCCATTGCGTGCGTTGGCAGATCAGCAGCCAGTCGTGCGCGATGCCGATAGCGGCCCGGGCAACCGGATTCAGGTCGACGACCTGGTGGCGTGTTATCAGGCAGCGCTGACAGACAGTGCGCCGCCGCCGATCGTCAACGTTTGCGACGGTGATCTGCGCACCACCGCCGCATTCAATCGGGATGTCGCAAGGCTCGCCCAATTGCCCGCACCCAAAGAAATTACGCTAGATGACGCACTCAAGACGTTCAGTCCGATGCGCCTGTCGTTCATTAACGAGCGCCGTGCTATCGATAACCAGCTTTTGGACGACTGGCTTGGCGAGCGATTGCGTTATCGCGACCCGATTGCAGGCATACGCGCCAGTCTGGCCGCGCGCTGACTAGGGTTGCGAGCGTTTAGAGCGCAGCCACTTCAACAACGGCTCCCACTGCTCGGTGTCCGGCCAGGCCAGATACTCGGGCAGCTCGAAAATGCCCAAACCACGGGTGTACGCACGCACATAGTTCTGTGCATCACGCAACCAGGTCAGATACGGCACCTTCAGGCTCTCAAGGTATTCGTCCAGATCATCAAAGATCAGCGTGTTCTCACGCACACGGTTGCCGACCACGCCGATT
>JBCCZN010000094.1:0-10437 GCA_039187375.1 Pseudomonadota bacterium | reverse complement strand
AGTAGTGATCTTCGACTCTATCGCGACAAATTAGCACAAAACGGGGTTTTGTTGCTAAGCAGCAAACCGCGTATAGGGCATGTCGAGTGCATCGGCGACGGCTTTGTGCACCACTTTGCCGTCATGCACGTTGACGCCATTGGCGAAGTGAACGTCGTCTTTGAGGCAGTCCAGACCGTTGTCGGCGATGACGTGGATGTAAGGCAGCGTGGCGTTGGTGAGTGCAAACGTTGAGGTGCGTGCGACGCCGCCCGGCATGTTGGCCACACAATAGTGGACGATGTCATCGATGATATAGGTGGGTTCGTCGTGGGTTGTCGGTTTTGAGGTTTCAAAGCAGCCGCCTTGATCGATGGAGACATCCACCAATACCGCACCGGGTTTCATCAGTTTCAGCATGTCGCGGGTGATCAACTTGGGCGCTGCTGCGCCGGGAATCAACACGGTACCGATGACGACATCCGCGACCTCAATGGCTTCGGAAATGGCGCGATGACTGGAATAACGCAGCGCGGTTTGTGTGCCGTAATGACGGTCGAGCTCCTCGAGGCGCTGCACCGATTTTTCAAACAGCGTCACGTCGGCACGCGCGCCGAGCGCCATCTGCAGTGCATTGGTGCCAGCAATGCCGCCACCCAGAATGACCACTCTTGCTGCTCCCACACCGGGCACGCCCGACATCAACAGGCCGCGGCCGCCCGAGGCCGACTCCAGCAGATGCGTTGCCACCTGCACTGACATACGCCCTGCCACCTGACTCATCGGTTTGAGCAACGGCAGGCCACCGATCGGACTGGTTACCGTTTCATAGGCGATAGCGGTGCATCCGGATTGGCACAGGGCGTCGGCTTGCGGTTTGTCTGCAGCCAGGTGCAGATAGGTGAACAAGATATGTCGATCGGTCAGTTTGGCGCATTCGGAGAGTTGCGGTTCCTTGACCTTGATGATGAGCTCGGCCGAATCAAATACCGCATCGGCGTCCGCGACGATCTTCGCGCCTGCGCGCGTAAAGTGTTCATCCAGAATGCCAACGCCAACGCCAGCACCACTTTGTACGAAAACCTCATGGCCATGGCGCACGAGATCCTCAACGCCACTATCGGTCATACCGACCCGTTTTTCCTGAATTTTGATTTCGCTGGGTACGCCTATGCGCATGCTGGTGTCCTCGATGTCCGACCAATGGTCGTTGAAGTTATCGCGTTTGCCGCCGCTACATCGGCTACGACCGACAGTAAGACGGGTGACGCGTGCGTCCTATCAGATTGTGTCTGCAAATTGTGAACCGGCGATGGCGAGCCAGCGTTCCCCTGGCTGGCTTGTTGCTACTTGGTTGCGGTGGCGGTGGCAATGATAATGCAGTGGACTCCGCAATAGCGACTGTTGATACACAAGCGGACCTGGCGCTGGCCGCGTCATTGTATCGAGACAGCGCAAGAACCCCGGCCGGGTTTTATGTTGAACCGCAGGCCTACCCGGACCGGCTATCGATTCTGTTTCATGTGCAACAGCAGGATATTGGTATCACCGCATTGCAAGGTGCGGTGTGCAGCGATGATTTTGCGCAGGCGCTGAGTTGGTCGAGCGCTGCTGCCACAGCGCGCGGATACACAACCCAGTTGGCGAGCACGACGACCAGTGACTGGTTCTATCAATTCGATCGCAGCGTCAACGACAATGCGGATCTGTTGATTATCAATCGCGTTTATCGCTGCAGTGCATTTGCTCCCGCCGATTCGCGCTCGGCTGAATTTGGCGTGATCAACCGAAGCCCGATGTCTGCTGATGCACTGCGATTCCTGGCCGAGTACCACTGGCAGTTCAGTCAATTCAATAATTCGCTGCATGCGGTTGTGAGTAGCAGCGGGCGCGCCGATCAGGGTGCTTTCGAGCATGAACTAATGCGGGCACATCTTGTTCGCGGCGCCGGTGCCGGCGGTTGCGATCGCGTGAGTCTGTGGCGCTGGGGTTGGGCGCTGGCGCGTGATACCGGTGTTGTGCGTGAGTCACAAACGTTTGAACGCTCGTTTGATGCACGTAATGAGGCGGGTAGTGTCAGTTTGTGTGGGGGCTGATTGTGCAGCAGGCGTGATGTGAATCACGTTTGTGATTATGGCAACTGACTAGACTACTCGCAGGGAGCAACACCAAGGATACCGTCGAGTGTCTAAAACAACATTAATTGAGGCGCTGCCAGATGTCGTGCTGGTTGTACGGCGCGATGGGCGGATTTTGGATTCACTCGGTGGCCGGTTGTTTTCATTGGATATTGCGCCAGACGCGATGATCGGGCGCGACATTGGCGATGTCTTTTCCGAGTCAGTTGTCAGTGCGATCTTGGCAGCGAGTGCCAGCGTGCTGAAAACCCGCCGCTCGTTGACCCGCACGGTTGACGAAGGTGATGTGCGCTATGAGATTCGACTGGCGGCACATGGTCGCGAACGTGTGCTGGCGGTCATTCGAGACGCGTCCGCAGGCAGCGATTCCAGTAGTTTGCGATTGTTACAACCCGATGCGCTGGTGCAGCAATTCGTGGGCCGGGAGCAGTTCATTCGCTTGTTGGATGCGGCGGTGTCGCAAGCTCGATTGTCCGAGCGGTCGCTCGCGGTGGTGTGCGTAGATTTTGATGGATTCGAGCCACTGATTGAGTCAATGCCGGAGGCTGAGGTTGACAGTCTAATCAGTCATCTTGGCGAGCGCTGTTGTCGGGTCTTTGAACAGCAGGGATTGCGCACCGTCGGTGACGGATTACGCGACATTTACGCCGCCTGCCGCTTGTCGCGCGTGCGCTTTGCTGTGTTGTTGCCGCAGGTGGATGATGCCGATTCGGTCGATGCATTCGCGTTGACACTGGGTGCGGCTTTGTCTGAGCCATTAGGCGATCAAGCCAGTGGCTTACGACTCACACCGAATGTCGCGGTCGCGATGGCGCCGCAGGACGGGGGGACCGGTGAGGCGGTGTTGAGCAATGCGTTGACCGCACTGGAAGAGGCGGGTGCTTTGGATACCACCGGTGTCGAGCGGTATGCCGATACACGCCGTGTACATAGCGAGCGGCAGCAGGATTTGGCTGAAGAGCTGCGTTGGGCAATCGACGAAAAGCAATTGCGTTTGCACTATCAACCGGTGTTCGCATTATCGGACGCCACCCCGGTTGCGATGGAGGCATATCTTCGCTGGCAACATCCATTGCGCGGCGCACTCACACCAGGCCAGTTCCTGCCACTGGCGGAGGCAACCGGGCAAATACAGCGCATCAGTGATTGGGTGCTACGCAAGGCCTGCACAGACAATGTCAGTCTCGCTCGAGGGGCGGGTATGGGCATCGCCGTGGTCGTGAATTTTTCGCGTCACTATTTTTCCCGCCCGGATCTCATTGAGCACATGGTTGAGATCTTCGATGACACGCAGTTCGACTCGTCGTCGTTGATACTCGACATCACCGAGCGCATGTTGATGCGCGTGGACGTAGCCGGGCCGTTGCTGGCGCGACTGAAGTCGATGGGGATTGGACTTCAGGTCGATAACTTCGGCAGTGGCTATTCGTCGCTGAAACAGATTCGTCGTCTGCCGCTGGATGCGCTCAAAATTGACGGCGAGTTCGTGGCCGGTATCGGTCGCAGTGCCGATGACGAGGCCATCTGCCAATCGATTATTCAGCTGGCGCATTCGTACGGCTTGCGTTGTGTCGCCGAAGCGGTGGAATCACGTGATCAGGTGCGCTTTCTGCGCGCCAGTGGCTGCGATGACATTCAGGGCAACCTGTTTGGCCCTGAAATGACGCTGTCGGAGATTGAAATCTTTATTGAGCAGTTCAAGCACGGTCTGAGTTTCAGCCAGATTGACACGGCATCGGATCATCAGGGTGCCATCTCGGCGCCGGCCTGATTCGCTAGTGCGGAAAAAAGGCCGGCGGACACGTCGGTCACGCCGGCCTGATTGGGTTTAGTCCAATGCGACCGGGGGCTGGCCTTTGCGCGCTTTCTTCCACCAACCCGGTGCGATGTCCACACGCGTGGTGCTCTCGTCGGTCGTGCACAAGACACGGTAGCGACTGGATTTCGCAGCCGTTGCGTCCTTGTGGCGTACGGTCAGCCACAGCATAGAGCCGTCTTTTTCGCTTTTGGCGGTTACTCGGTTGACGCGAGCGCTACCCTCGCCAAGTTCTGCGGCAATCGCGCTTTTGCAGGCCGTCAGATCGCGCTTGGCTGAGGAAGCCTCAGCGACCTGTGCCTGAGCGGCCATGCTCAAAAATGCCAATCCAACCAACGTCATTCTGACTGTCATCGTTGCTCTCCTTCGCAGACGCCGAAATGGGGGAGTGGGGGGGTGACGTCTGTTGGATAGGACAATATTGATGCGTAATTGCATAAGCAAAGCTAAAAATGCGATATTTAAATGCACAAATGCAATTAGCGTAGAGGCAATCGGGATCGTGGATACGTTTGATTGGGACGATGTGAGGGTGTTTTTGGCGATTGTCGAGCACGGCACACTGGCCATTGCTGCAGAACAGATTGGTGTCAACCAGAGCACAATCAGTCGCCGTATCAGTGCTTTAGAAGACCGGCTGGATTCGAGGCTGTTTGAACGGCATCGCGGCAGTCGATGGGTGTTGACCAATGCCGGTGAGCAGATGCTGCATTCGGCTGAGACTATGAATGATAGCGCCAATGCGATTGCGCAGGATGTGATGCGCAATGCGACGGAGTTGAGCGGTGAGGTGTCGGTGACGTTTACCGAACACGGCGCCCGATTTTTTGCGTTGCCGGCATTGGCCGCGATTGCGCGTGAATTTCCGGACCTGCGCTTACAGATTCAGATCTCCAATGACCCATTGAACCTGTCGGCACGCGAGGCCGATGTGGCGGTACGGATCGGTGATGAGATGCCGGCTGATGTGGTCGGCAAACGCATCTGTTCTGTCGCGGTCAGTATTTATGCCTCTCCGGAGATGCTTACGCGGATTGCAGATGGTCAGTCGCGCGTACCGTTGCTCGGCTGGGAGGAGGAGGGGCCGATCTCAGATTGGGCCTTGCAGTTGATCCCGCGCAGTTATGTGGCTTATCGAACCAATTCCAGCGAAGCGATCCGTGGATTGGCAAGGCTGGGTATTGGCGTGGCGCCGATGAGCTGTATTGAGGGGAACAACACCGAGGGCGTTGAGCCAGTGCCCGGCGTGCCGGTCATCGAGGGGCCAGGGATCTGGGTGTTATCACATGCCGATGTGCGCACCACCGCGCGTGTGCGTCTGGTACGGGATCGTCTGGTCGATGTCCTGACAGAGGCGCGTGAGCAACTGGCCGGGCCGTTTGCCTCGACGCCACAACAGCGCCAGAGCGACAGGTTCGCCAAGATCAAGCATTAGTGCCGATGAATGGTGTTGATACACCGACTGTTGATTATTCTAAAAAACGGAATACTTAATAAATAAAAGCCACGTTTATTAAGAAAAGAAGAACAATTAATCTGTGATTGCGTTTTAGAGAGCACCGCAAAGGAGCACTACCCATGCCTTATTTTTCGATACTTGCCGTCACGCCCACCACTGATGAGTGGATTGCTGATTACATCGGGCCAGCCAATGCGCTAGTGACCAAGCACGGGGGAACCTACCTGGCACGCACCGCCGAACACGAGCAAATAGAAGGCGAACCGCTGCCCGCCGCATTGCGGATTATCATTTCCTGGCCATCCAAAGCTGCAGCTGAGGCCTTCATGGCGGATCCAGAGTACGTACCGCATCTTGAGGCGCGCACCGCTGGTTCACAGAGTGTCCATTTTCTGGTCGAAGCAAAAGACGATCTGGCAAACGGTTAACGCTCTGCGAGAGCTCTTCGGTCAGTCGGAGTCGAGCACAACGTCCTGCAGCCAATTGAGTTGTATCTCGAAATAGCCATCGGCCTTGGTAGAAGCGGTCGCCGCGGACATCTCCTTTAGGCTGCCCGTTCGAGTGTTATTCAAAGCATGGTCGGCGTTGTCGAATACCACAGTTTTCAGGGTTGCCTCGGTATTGCTGCCAATGGTGCGTGAGTACAGTGAACGGGTTTTGCGCCAATTGATGTTCAGGTCCTTCTCGCCGAACAACGCCAGCACGTCGATTTCCAGAGATGAGAGCATTTGGTCGAAGTTGTCGATCCAAACGTAATCGCACAGGTCATCGTCCAGGCTTTTGCAGTGACCATCGCGGCATTGGGTTTGTTGCAGCGTGTATTGCAAGCGTGAGGGCCATTCGCCGCGCATGCGTTTGATGTATTCGTTGGCGCGTAATTCACGCGTTGCTTGCTGGTAGTCGCTGTAACTACCGCCAGTGCGTGTGATGCGACAACCCTCACGCCATTGCGTTTCGAGTTGATCGACCTGTTCTGCGCTGCTGCCCTCAAACGGCAAATTCGACAACAACAAATAAGTGAAATTGTCTTCAGCGCTGGTGCCGCTGAGCGATATCCAGAACTCAATCTCAGTGTCTTGCGACAAGGCAATCGGCGCGATCCAGCCGGCCCGACTGCCACCCCATAACCCAATCTTGTGCGCTCCCGGTGCGCCTATTTTTCGCAGGTAAGCGGCAGCATCAACGACTTCCTGCGCACTTTCGTGCACTGATTGATCGATGTCGAAGGTGCCTTCACTGCCGCCAAGGCCTGGCTTGTCCCACAGCACGGTGGCGATTCCAAGCTCGTTAAATCGTTGCCGCTCGGGCGCGTAGGAGATCCAGTTGCGCACATCGGTCTCGCCGTAGCTATGCACGATGATAATCAGTGCTTCAACGGGTTTTTGCGTCGGTATGTCGATGATGCCCGAGAGCATCAGTCCAATCGTTTCGAATTCAAAATCGACCGTCTCGCCGGCGGTGAACATCGGCGAATCAGTGTCGCTCGGGTTGTCCGCGGGAGACGTACAAGCGGTTGAACTGATCAGAGCGAGGCACACAAGAATTCTGACTACGGATATCGTCACGAGCTAACCCTGTTGGTGTGTTGGTCCGACTTAGATGCGCTGGATGCGTCCAGGGTTTAGTGGGTGCGTCAATTGCTAACCGAGCATTGCCGAGACAGGAAAATCCGGCGCGCCAGCCCAAAAAACCGCTTTCCGATGCAGGACGATTCATGCAGTGAGTGGGACTATTGATGCAAATCCTGCGTGACTCGTGAAAGCGCCAGTCTTCTAGATCGATAAGAGCGCTACATTTTGGATTGGGGAGCAAGGGTGCCGATCATTGAACAATACTCAGCGGAGAAACTTTCCGAGCAGGCTCTGTGCTACTAATTGGCGTCGAATGACCCAATACGCAGTCGTCGGGGTCATTGGTACCTGCGCCCATTTCGCTATCCTGCTGTCACTTGCACTGTACTTGGGCTCGACCCTGTCGTCGACTCTTGGCGCGATTGCGGGTTGCGTTGTCAACTACATGCTGGTGCGTGCACTGGTATTTAAAACAAATGCGCCGCATTACGACGTTTTCCCGAAGTTCGGGGTGGTCGCGATCGCTTGTGTTTCGGTCAATGCGGTCGTATTTCATCTATCGTCATACCGCTTCTCGATCGTTGTCAGTCAGTTTATGGCCTCCGCGGTTGTGCTGGTTACTGGTTATGCACTCAACCGAAACTGGACCTTCCATGGACGCTAGTGGGGTCGCATTTTCGAAATCACTGAGCATTGTCGTGCCATGTTTCGATGAAGCGGACGTTCTTGTTGAGTTTCATCGCAGACTCACTAGTGCATTGGCTAATCAGCTAGTGGACATAGAGATCATCTACATCAATGACGGTAGTACCGACAGCACGGCTGACGTGATTGGCGATTTGCGTAAGACAGACCATCGTGTGGGGTGCGTCAACCTGAGCCGAAATTTCGGTAAGGAATCAGCGCTTTCAGCCGGCCTGGATCACGCTAGAGGTGATGCGATCGTGTTCATTGATGCGGATCTACAAGATCCACCTGAGTGCATACCGAGCATGCTGGATGCATGGCGGCGCGGTATTGATGTCGTGGCGATGAAGCGCGCGGATCGATCCTCAGAAACAGCATTTAAGCGCGCGTCGGCTTTCGCGTTTTATCGTTTATTGTCGGTGCTGAGTGATGTTGATATCCCCGAAAATGTCGGTGATTTTCGGCTTTTGAGCAGAAGAGCAGCCGATGCATTGCGGTCATTGCCCGAACGAAACCGCTATATGAAGGGGCTCTTCGCATGGGTCGGTTTCAAAACGGTTGAGCTGGAATATAAACGTGAATCAAGACTCGCCGGAAAGTCCAAGTGGCCGGTTTTGAGGCTTATCCGACTGGCGTTTGACGGGATCACCTCATTCAGTATTGCGCCGCTTCGACTAGCGAGTTTTGGAGGGGCTACCGTTGCGCTGTTGTCGGTTTGTTACGCCGTTTTCGTCGTCGTCAAAACGTTAGTGTTTGGCGAGGCGGTCGCGGGATTTCCGACACTGGCCGCGATGGTTGCCTTTCTGGGTGGTGTACAGCTGATGGCTGTCGGGTTATTGGGTGAGTACATCGGCCGCTTGATGATAGAGGGCAAAGGGCGCCCTCTGTATATCGTTCAGGATGTTCAGCTTCCGGCCGAAATACCCGTACGACGGACGTCGGGTCTTATCGACAATTCAATATCATGAATCGGCGTGTCGTATGGACCGCCTTATTGCTAATGGCGATGTCGGTGCGTCTGCTGACACTTGGCTCATATCCTCTGCACGATAAGACCGAAGCGCGTTACGCAGAAATTGCGCGCGTAATGGTCGAGTCGAATAACTGGGTCACCCCGCAAGTCTTTCCGGACACACCGTTTTGGGGCAAACCGCCGTTGTCTACCTGGTCGACAGCGCTATCACTTTGGCTTTTCGGCGCAAGTGAGTTTGCGGCGAGATTGCCATCGTTCTTATGGTGTGCGTTCGCGATTGGGCTAATCCTCCTGGCAGGTGGACAGTGTTTCACTCAAGCGTCCGGCTTTGCTGCTGCTGCCGTTTTCTTGACGTCTTTACTCGGGTTCATCGGCGCCGGGGCGACTATGACGGACCCGGCGCTTTTGTTTTCAGTGACGCTCTCTCAGATGTCGTTTTGTATGGTGATTACAGCGCATCGACCCAAAACGCGCTATCGCTACGGGCTGTTCGTCGGTGTCGGGTTGGGCCTGCTCGCTAAGGGGCCAATTGCCCTCGTGCTGATTGGTCTGCCATTACTGATCTGGGTAATTTGGGAGCGGCGCTTTGTCTGGCTGTGGAAAACACTGCCGTGGGTTCGTGGGACAACTCTGGCGATGGCAATTGCAGTGCCATGGTATGTGGCTGCGGAGATCCGCACGCCTGGTTTTTTGAACTACTTTCTTATTGGCGAGCACGTGCTGCGCTTTGTTGACAGCGGTTGGTCCGGTGACCTGTATGGCAGTGCGCATGAACAAGCTCGCGGGACTATTTGGCTTTACGCTATTGCGGCGACATTGCCCTGGTCGTTAATCGCTTGCGTCGCACTCGTCAGTGCACGTCACACGGCATTTTCACCGAGTCAATGGAGTGCCTTAGAGAAGTTTCTGATGCTCTGTCTATCTGCGCCGTTACTTTTTTTTACCTTCGCCGGCAACATATTGCCGACCTATGTTCTACCCGGGATACCGGCGTTTTCGCTGCTGATCGGTCGTTGGGTTGTGAATCGCAGTAGCGGGTTGGGCGTAATCGGTCTTTTGGTTCCCAGTCTGATCGGAATCAGTGTGCTGTCAGGGTTTTTCGCATCAGCAGACAACCGCTCACAGCGAGATTTGATTGATTATCATGCGGCACATCATCTCGATAAGCCGTTGTATTACTACCCGGTGATACCGATGTCGGCACGCTTTTATTCTGAGGGAAGCGCTATTGCTCTGGATTCCGAATCGGCACTGGCTCACTTTGTAGCCAACCCACAAAACGGTTGGGTGGCAATCAAAAGCAAGAATCTACAACACGTACCTGTCGATATGTCATCGTGTCTGGTTCTTGAAGCGGTGATCCACAAATATTCGATCATGGCGCCGAGCGACGTGTGCAGGCAAAAAAGTGCCGCGAGCGAATAGCGAGTGGCCAGAATAGTCCTGGTGTGTTGAGGTTGTCACTGCGCCGGGAGGCGTGTGACATTGTCGTTGCGAAGAGATTTGGTGGGCCCGCCAGGGCGAGCATGCGAGCGCCGCTCCTGTTTGTGTCACGTGACAGGGACTGCAGCAAGAGAATCGATGCAGTTTTGCAAATAAATATTCTCTCTAATTCGACTTCCTCGACTTTCCCATGGCGTTGACGTCTGTATCTCTATACTGTGGACGTTTCAGAGCGTCACGAGATCTGCTGTGAGCGTACTTGTGAGCGACGCGGTAAACTGACTTGAGGCCCCGTATTATTTAGGCACAATGGTTTCTGATAGTTCATCTTTTGCATCCAAGCGCTTTGGTCTGGATGGGCAGTGTGTTCT
>JBCCZN010000093.1:0-10457 GCA_039187375.1 Pseudomonadota bacterium | reverse complement strand
TTTCCTGCTGGCCGGTAGTCAACCACGCATCACCCACCTTGAGCGGCTCGTCAGTGAGCTGTCGCCAGATATCTCTCCCCGCATCGCGCGGCTCGTGCCCGGCGAGGTGCGCGAGTTCATCATTCCCATCGGGGTTCAGCTCGATGTCGGTTCAGCCAGTCGCTACACGCTGCCAGTCCAGTTCAGTGGTATCGCCGAGGTCGGCGGCGAGGATGTTGACGTCATCATCGACACAATTCTGCGTGATGATCTGGACCGCTCGCGGTATTGGGTCGACATCCTCGATGAGGTGCGCTCTCTGTTGGTTAATAACGTCATTTCGCTGCTAGACGAAATCGATGAATTCGCGGAAAGCTCGATGATCGGTAGCATCGCAGTCGGTAGCGGCGACGCATTATTGGATGTTCTGCAAACGCTCGGCGATGGCCAGCTTCAAGCCGTCGACTTGATTGGGCGTACCGTCGGTGACGGTGGTGAACAACTCACGTTGCAAGGCAAACAGCTTGTCAACGTAGCGACTGAGTACTACTCGACTGTGTCGCTGGATCAGATGCAACGCGATCTGATTGGTCTGGGCTACGACGTTACGGTGGGTTCTGTTGATGTCTTCAACAATTGGCTGTTCAACATTGAGCAGGCGTATTCGGAGGGCAACACTCGTCTGGTCGCCGAGCTGATCACCGAACCTGGTCTGGCATTGACGACATCGGTGGGTGTGGAAGCGGCCGGTGCCCAGTTATTCACCAATTTGTTGCGCAACCCGACGACTCGTAAGTTGCTGAGCAAGCTCAAGCGCAAGGGTACGGTACCGGATGAGGATGCGGGTGCTGCTCAGGTGCAACGCTATATCGATGATTTGGATGAAACCTGGGATGAGGTGCCTGAGGGTGTCCCGCTGACTGGGCGTGAGGCGCTGGCAGCCGGGGTCGAGGGTGATCAGCTTGGCTGGATGACCGATACCGCGAAGCGTACCGGCGCGACGTTCTTTGTTCGCCCACGACCGGCCACAGCGGCCAAATGGGCGAGAATTCCGCGGTACAACGCCAAGCCGCTTAGTATCAAGGCAAAATCGGTCAACGATGTCGACTATGAATGGCTAGGTTACAACCAGGCCGATGAGGGGCTCGTAGTATTCCGGGAGCCAGATTTGCCGACGGAGAAACTCAGTACTGCGCTCAACAATGGTCAGCTGCGATTACCCAGAGACCGGGCAAAGATCTTGAATATCATCGACCGTTACAACGCCAAAAGAGCTGAGTGGGAAAATCGCGATGCAATGCTTACGAAACTAAATTCGGTCAAGCGACACCGCATCGCACGCCGTCCCAATCCAGCCGACCCGACGGCTGACCTAGTCGAAGAAGTGCAACAAGCTGGCATCAAAATCATCAAGAACGGGCGCGAGCGCATCACGACCGTGAGTATTGCGCCCGATGGCAAACTGATTTTTGATTTCAACAATGGCCCGGTCTACAGCGATATCGACCTGTTGTCGCTGGCCACGCCCGATGGTACGAATCTACCGCCCTCGTTACATCAAAAAATCTTGCGGGAGTCCGGCTATGGCATGGACGGTCAACATCATGCATCGGCGCAGACCAGTGATTTTGGTGGTGATGCGGTATTTGGCAGAAATACGGCGGAGCAATATTTGGGCGAACACACTCGCGATGGCGGTGGCGGTGCATTGTTGATCATTGGACCGGATGCGACCACCAAGGGTTTCGTGGAATCATTTGACCTAATCTCAACCGCAGAGGCTGCAGCGCTGAATGACCTTGGTCTGTCCAACTACCAACACTACGGAAAAATCGTCAAGAACGTGACCTTCACCGGAGGAGCAATTACACGATGAGACACTCAAAGCGAATCCTCACCACAGGGACCATCATTGCCGTATTACTCAGTGGCTGCGGCGGCGGATCGAATAGCCCCTCATCTGCTCCAACAGCTGGTGGTGGGCCAACATCGCCTGCGCCACCGCCAACGAGCCCGGGAGACCCGGCTGTCGGTGCCATCGTAGCGGTGGATAGTCTCTCGGTCGGTAGTTGTATTGCACCGATTGGCGACGATACCGATGTCGAGTTCATACGGGTTCTAGACTGCGATAGTCCGCATCCCTATCAGGTCGCTGGTCAGGTGTTGCGCGCTGAAGGTGCGTCTGCGGCATTCCCAGGTGATCGGGAGCTTGAGCGAACAGCCCATCAAGACTGTCGCGATAGTTACGCAGCGTATGTCGGTATACCCTACAGCGGCGAAGAATTTGCGATTGATACCATCGTGCCGTCGCGTGGCAGTTGGCGTGATGGGGATCGTGCAATTACCTGCCTGGTCACCGGTTTGGGCGGTTCAGATCTTACCCGCTCCGTCGAGGGCGGTTAGCTATGGTGGGTGCTACGGCTTGATGATGATCTAGCGCCAGCGGTAATCGGCAAACAACCAAACCTTGGTCGTATCCACGCCAAACTCCTTGGCGTCATAGCGAGCAAACTTCAGGGTGGCGGTCAGTTTGTCCTTTAACGCACCACCAAATTTCCGCGACACCAGCAGATCAATCTCGCTGCCGTAATCCGCGCTGCCATTATCCGCCCGAAAGTCGTGATAGCGTCCCAGCAAATTAAAACCGGCCACCTTGCCACCGACGCTGAAGAAGCGGTCATCCAGGCCGTTGAGCGGCGTCGCGGGCAAGAACACATCCGCCCAACCGTTTGGCCCATGCAATGAACTCAGTGGCGTACTGAAGCCGTAGATGCCATCGCCGCTGAGCACTTCCTGCGCCAGGGTCGCCGTCACGCCACGCCACTTGGCGGCGAGTAGTAGTTTTCGATAGTTGCCTTCGTTGGTTGAAAGACCGTCGCGATACGGATCTTGTACCGCGCGCTCAAAACTATAGGTGAGTACTACTTTTCGAACTGTGCTGCGACGTTCTATCTTGAAGCCAAGCGTGCGTTGTGAGCGGGTTGGTTGATCGTCAAAACCAATGAAATAGCCGTACGCCAGTAGTTTCGTATTCGGCAGCGCCTCGTAACGCCAGTTGAAAAGCGGTGCAGACAGTTGCACATTGCCGCCCGGGTTATCATCGCCAACCGGCCGGTGTTGTTTGTCGAGCCAGGCAACGCTCAGCGTCGACTTGTCGATTCCGCTCCAGTCGATTCGTGCCGCATCAAACGTCTGTTCGTTTTGTCGCCAAGGCGTATTACCGATGAAGCGCATGTTGTCATAGCGCATGCGCTGCCGACCGACGGTCACCACCGTATCGCTGATGCCTGTGAACGCGACTTGCGCCCGATTCAGCTCGACCGTGTCCGGGTCTGCCTCGATAGAAAATGTGGTCTTACCATTCGTCGTGCTGTTGTAGTCACCCGCCAGGTCGGCGACGGCATCGATATCAGCGAGAACTTGCCAGTCGGCATGGGATGTCCAGGTGATGCCAGCTCGCAGTCGTGCCGTCAATGGGTCGGCATCCTGCAGAGCGTTGTCCTGTGAAATATTGGCGGCTCGAGCTCGAAAATCGAATGACCAATCCAGAACCTCTTGGTCCTGTTGTTGCGATGTGTCGGCCAGAAGTGGGGCGGTCAGCGTGCCTGCAACGAGCAAAACCCCACATCGCATGATGAGTCGACATTTCATTTCAATAGTCCTGCGACTTGTAATACCTTGCTTGCCGAATAACCGTTGTCGCTAAACCAGGCGACGCGGCCATCGGGATCCAACACCACCACACGAGCGTTATTGCCGTTCTGATTGCCGGTAAAGCGAGCGACCGGCTTGGCCGCGCCACCATACAGTGTGACAACTAGACGCCAGTCTTCTTGCGGAATCCCCGAGCGCATGCCGTTGTCAATAAATTCCGAGGCAACTGAGGCAACGGCGCCTGGGATCGTCGGCACCTCAAGCAGTCGAGTAGTGACCTCAGCCTGTAGCAAACCGAGAATCCAGCGGTCGATGTCGAATTGCGCATCCTGCTTATAGCCAATGAGCAGGATCGCGAAGTCACCTTTTAAATCATCCGGTAATGCAACCGGCTCGCCAGCCAGTGTTTCGCCACTGACAGCAGGAAAGATTTCCCCGGTCGGATCCTGATTGGGCAGCGTTGTGCTGCAGGCGCTTAGCCACAGCAGTAACGCTACCGCGCCTGAGAGTCGGCGAACTATTAACTTGGCATTGTTGGGCATGGCTTATCTCTGGTTTGGGAATTTGTCTTCGGGTAACTCGAGCAGTCGCCACAAGTACCAACTGGCGACACTTCGATACGGTGCCCAAATTTCAGCTCGCGCTTCAAATTCTTCGGTACTGGGTTTGTCTTCGAGTCCGTCCAGGCGTTGCAGGCCTTTCTGCAGACCAAGATCGCCGGTGGACAGGATATCGGCACGTCGCAGCGCAAACATCAGAAACATCTGAGCGGTCCAAAGACCGATGCCAGGCAATTGCGTTAGTGCTGAGATGACCTCGGGGTCCTCACGGCGTGCAAGCGATCGCAAACTCAACGACCCTTCGGCGACAGCAGCGGCCAAAGTCTGAATGGCTTTAGTTTTCGCTTTGGATAATCCCGCCGCACGTAGTGCGGGCGTCGTGCTTGCGCGTACAGCCAGCGCCGTGAGTCTATTCGCACCGGTCAGGTCACAAACCCGCCGGTAGATCGTGGCCGCCGCGCGGGTTGAGAGTTGTTGGCCGACGATTGAGCCTGCCAGCATGTCGAACAGCGTCGTGCGGCGATTGTGTATCTCGCAATCCGGCAGCTCGTCGATGACCTTGCCCAGGCGGGGATCAACCCGTTTGAGGTGCGCTTTTGCGCGCGCGGTGTTGCCGGTGTCCAGTGTGAGGATGTTCACTTGTGGGCGCATATCGGGATGATACCGGGATTAATACTGGCGGGTGATCGAATTGGGTTGGCATCCGGTTGCAACCGGGCCGGTCGTTGCCGACAATCTGCGGCCTTTTTTCTCCCAGGTGACGCTATGTGGTTCAAGAACGTCCGAGCCTATCGTCTGACGTACGACGCAGGCGTCAACGCCGATACGCTTGAAGCCGCCTTACAGACGCGCACGTTTGTGCCCTGTGGCAAGACCGACACGTTGCGCGCTGGCTGGGTATCACCACTCGGTGACAATGGACAGATGTTGACGCATACGGTCGGTCAGCACGCGATGATCTGCCTGCGGTTGCAGGAGAAAGTGTTGCCACCGGCGGCGATCAATGAACGGGTCGACGAGCGGGTAGCCGAGGTTGAAGCGCGCGAAGGGCGTCCGGTGCGACGCAAGGAAAAAACCGCGCTCAAGGAAGAGACCATTCTAGATCTGCTGCCGCGGGCACTGACCAAGTCCGAGCTGTTGTACGCCTATTTTGATTTTGAGCGTCGCTGGTTGTTGATCGATACGGCCAGCGAGAGTAAGGCGGAGCGGCTGATAGATTATCTGCGGGCTATTCTTGAGGCATTGCCGGTCGTGCCTCTGGAGCCACAACAGGATGTCATCAGCACGATGACGGCATGGCTGGTTGGCGGTGCGCCCAAACATCTGGCACTGGATCAGGATATCGAGTTAACCAACAAGGAGCACGTGCGCAATACAGTCCGCTGCCGCAATCAGGACATTGACAGTGCCGAGGTGCGATCACACCTGGACGCGGGCAAGCAGGTCACGCTGTTGGGGGTGCAATGGCGCGAGGCTATCGACCTGTTACTCGATCACCAGTTCATCATTCGACGTCTTCGCTTTGATGACAAGATTCGCGTGCATGAAGAGGGTGCTGGAGACGATGCTGCCAGTCGATTCGATCAGGACTTTGCCGTCATGGCGGTGCAGTTAGGGAGTCTGATCGATGACCTGCTGGAGGCTTGCGGTGGTGTGGAGACGATTTGATGACGCGACGACTTGTATTCCTGTCACAAGATTCCATGGACGGCTATGTCTGCGATGATGATGTGGCACTGCCAGTATTCAGGCAGCACGGTCTTGAGGTTGACACGATTAGCTGGCGCGCCGATGCGAACTGGTCTGATTATGATGCGGTGATCGTACGCTCAACCTGGGATTATCAGCGTCATTTGGGTGATTTCTTCAAAACACTTGAAAAAATAGCGTCGTGCACGCGACTGGCGAATCCGCTGCCACTAATGCGCTGGAATTGTGACAAGCGCTACTTATCGGAGCTGGCTCGAGCGGGTGTCGCGACGGTGCCCACCGTGTTTGGTGAAGGGCTGGCACCTGGGCAACTGGCAGCGATGGTGGCGGCGCTCGAGACACCGCACGTCATTAAACCGGCGGTTAGCGCTGGATCCGAGCGCACCTACCGGGTGCAGGCGGACATGTCGGCCGATGAAATTGAGCGGATCGCGTCTTCGCATGCGGATAGCGTTTGGATGTGGCAGCCGTTTTTGAAAGCGATACCCACGGAAGGCGAGTATTCGCTGTTCTACTTCGATGGTCATCTGAGCCATGCCATTAACAAATTGCCCAAGTCCGGGGATTTTCGTGTGCAGGAGGAATTCGGTGGTGCCATTACGGCGATCGCGCCGACAAAAGAGCAGACTGAGATGGCGGCTCAGGTTTTGGGCGCACTCGAGCACACGCCGCTGTACGCCCGAATCGACATTGTGCGCGCCAATCACGACGACGTTTGGCAGTTGATCGAGGTAGAGTTGATTGAACCGTCGCTGTACTTGCGTATCGATGAGCAGGCGTCTGCGCGCTTTGCCGACGCGACACGACAGTGGTTGCAACAGGAGAGGGGATGATGCAAATCAATCGCATTGCAAGCTGGGGATTATCCGCAGCACTGGTTCTGATCGCAGGCTGTAATTCGCTGCCACCGTATCAGGGACAGACACTCGATTCGCTGGCCGAGGACTATCTCGTGCTGGAGCTTGCGATGGGTGAGATTGATGTTGCCCACGTGGATGCCTATTTCGGGCCACCGGCACTGCGCGAGCAGGCACGCCAGACCGGTTGGACACTCGCTGAGATAGACTCGCGCGCCGATGCGTTATCCGCAGCCCTGGCGCAGTGGCTGGATGCCGACACGGTTGAGCGAGTGCAGCCATTGTTACAGCGTATTGTGGCGCTGAAGATGCGGGTGGCCATTAATCAGGGCCAGTTTGTCGATTTCGACACCGAGGCCAAAGCGCTGTTTGGGGTCAGTGCACCGGACTACGATGACCAGCACTTTGAGGCCATTCTGACTCAGATCGATGCGCTGCTGCCCGGGGAGGCGCCTTTGGCCCAGCGTGTGTCCTCGTTTCGTGCCCAGTTTGATGTGCCGCCGGACAGGCTGGAGGCGGTGTTCGCCGCAGCCATGGAGGAGTGTCGCAAGCGCACTCTGAAGCATATTGCGCTGCCGGATAACGAGTCGTTCACAATCGAATACGTCTCGGATAAACCCTGGTCTGGCTATAACTGGTATCAGGGCAACGCGGTCAGTCTGATTCAGATCAACACCGATTTCCCGGTCGCCATCGATCGAGCGATCGATCTGGGGTGCCACGAGGGTTACCCAGGCCATCACACTTACAATGCCATCGTCGAGCGGGACCTGATGCGGGCTCGGGGTTGGGTTGAGTTTTCGCTCTATCCACTATTTAGCCCGCAGTCGCTGGTGGCAGAGGGCAGTGGCAACTACGGCATTGAAGTGGCGTTCCCGGCTGATGAGCGCATTGCATACGAACGTCAGGTGCTATTCCCACTGGCTGGTCTGGATGCGGAGAAGGCTGATCTTTACTACCGGCTGCAGGCGTTGATGGCCAAACTGAGCTACGCCGGCAATGAGGCGGCGCGCGATTATCTCAATGGCGATATCGATGCCGACTCGGCGGCGCAATGGTTATCGCGCTACACCCTGACGACGCTGGAGCGGGCGCGACAGCGGGTTCGCTTCATCGACACCTACCGCAGCTATGTCATCAACTACAATCTGGGCCAGGATCTGGTGCGGCGCCATGTCGAGCGCCTGGGTGGTGATCGCGATGCGCGCTGGGTTCGATTCGAGGCGCTGTTGAAGGATCCGAACGCGCCGGCGGCCATCCGCTGATGGCACATCGCATCGCTTTTCTGGGCTTGGGCGTCATGGGTTACCCAATGGCGGGTCATTTGTCTCGCGCTGGCTATGATGTCGTGGTGTACAACCGCACTGGGGCGAAGGCGGAACGTTGGTGCGATGAGTATGCGGGACGGCACGCATCGACGCCGGCCGAGGCAGTGGCTAATGCGCAGATTGTGTTCGCCTGTGTCGGCAACGATGCCGATATCGACGCGGTGGCCTGTGGGCCGGCGGGCGCGCTAGCGGCGATGTCGCCGGACTCAATATTCGTTGACCATACGACTACCTCTGCACGCATGGCCCGCCAGTTGGATGCTGCGGCAACGGCCAAAGGGGTCGGGTTTGTCGATGCACCGGTTTCCGGTGGCGAAGCGGGTGCCCAAAACGGCAAGCTGACTATTATGGCTGGGGGTACGGCTGCGGATTGCGCGCGGGTTGAGCCGGTCGCGGCGGCTTACAGTCATCGCTGGCGACGGATGGGTTCTGCCGGGACAGGACAACTGACGAAGATGGTCAATCAGATCTGTATTGCCGGCTTGCTGCAGGCATTGTCGGAAGGCGTGTACTTTGCTGAAGCAGCGGGACTGGATACCGATGCCGTGTTTGATGTCATTGGCGGTGGCGCCGCGCAGAGTTGGCAGATGGACAATCGCGCCAAGACGATGGCTGCGCGGGAGTTTGATTTCGGCTTTGCGGTCGAGTGGATGCGCAAGGATCTGGGTTTTGCGCTGGAAGAGGCGCGTGCACTGGGGGCGCAGCTGCCGGTGACCGAGATCGTCGATCGGTATTACGCCGAGGTGGTTGCAAATGGCGGCTCACGCTGGGATACCTCGAGTTTGATCGCGCGGCTCGGTGGCGGTGAGCGCGACTGCTCGGAATAGCGTATTGTTGAGCTGCGTTTGAATTGGAGTCCCTCTTGCCGATCTGGTTGTCCGCCGACGTCCTGGCCCTGATCGCCACCGCGGCGAGTATCGGCGTTTTGCACACTGCCATTGGGCCGGATCATTACGTGCCGTTTGCCGCGCTGGCGCGCGCTCGGGGGTGGAGTGCGGTGCGAACCGCTGCCATTACGGCGGCTTGTGGTCTGGTGCACATTGCCGGTTCTGTGTTGTTGGGGCTGGTCGGAGTCGCTTTTGGTCTGGCTCTGGAGTCGTTGACCGGCATCGAGCTGTGGCGCGGCAATCTGGCCGCGTGGTTGCTGCTGAGCTTTGGACTGGTCTACATGGTTTGGGGCATGCGGCGTGCTAATCGACAGCACAGCCACGCTCACGTACACACCCATGCTGATGGCGTGGTTCACTCCCATGCGCATGACCACGCTGGCGATCACGGCCACATACATGCAGAGCAGTCACGCGCGAGCCTCGCACCGTGGGCACTGTTTCTGATTTTCGCGTTTGGACCCTGCGAGGCGCTCATTCCGTTGCTGATGTATCCGGCTGCGACGCATCATGTTGCCGCTATCGTCGCGGTTTGCGCAGCATTCGCGATTGCGACATTGGTTACGATGCAGGTGCTGGTCTTGATGATGCGCTGGGGACTGAACCGCATTGATTTTTCTCATCGAGCATTTGCGGGCGCGGCGCGCCACGTGAATACGTTCGCCGGCGCGCTGATTAGTGTGTGTGCGCTGGCCATGTTGGTAGGGTTATGAGCGACAAGACATTCCGGGTGCCGCATACGCTGGTGCTGCTGTTTGCGATGATTGTGTTGGCTTGGGGGGCGACTTTGTTGTTGCCGGCCGGTGCCTATGAGGTGGACCCGGAGGCACACAATGCTGTGATTCTCGGCACCTTCGCCTACATTGAGGATGCCGAAACACCACCGGTGTGGAGCGTATTGACGGTTATACCGCGTGGCTTGAACGCCGCTCAAGGCATTATTTTCTTTGTTCTGATTATCGGCGGTGCATTGGCCGTGTTGCGTGCCACGGGCGCGGTCGATGCGGGCATGCGTGCGCTGTTACGTCGATTTGATTCTCGGCCGAACGGGTTGATTCTGACCTGCATGCTGGCGTTCGCGGTGGGCTCATCGACAATCGGTATGGCGGAGGAATATATCGCCTTGACCGCGGTGCTTCTGATGCTTTGTGCTGCGATGCGGATGGACCCGATTGCTGCGGTGGGCATCATGGTCGTCGGCTATGGTGTCGGTTTTGGCACGGCAACGATTAATCCGTTTACGGTGCTGGTGGCGCAGGAAGCGGCGCAATTGGCACCTACGTCCGGGATCGGGTTTCGGCTGACGATGTTTGTGCCATTTTTCGCCGCGGGCTTTTGGTATGTGTCGCGTTATGCCAGTCGGGTGCGCGCCGATGCCAGCCAGTCATTGATGGCGGGTGAGCCGGTCGAGCTGCCACAGTTTGGCGAAGACACGGGTATGACCGGCGTGCATAAGCTGATCCTTGTGCTCGTGCTGCTGAC
>JBCCZN010000092.1:0-10633 GCA_039187375.1 Pseudomonadota bacterium | reverse complement strand
CGCGTTAAGGCAACAATATTCAGCGTCAGCATTGACTCGATGTCATCACCATCCATGCGTACAAACCAACCCGACGATAGGACGCCCGCATTGTTGACCAGAATCGATACCTGCTTGTCGCCGAGCGCTGTGCGCAGCTGCTCGACCGCATCAGGATGCGTAACGTCAAGGGCCACCACCTGTGCTTCAACGCCGTGCGCGGATCGCACGTGCTCGGCGAGCTCTTCCATCGGTTCCGCGCGGCGTGCCGCCAGCACCAGATCATGCCCATGCGCCGCGAACTCTTTGGCGAGTGCCTCGCCGATGCCCGCGGATGCTCCGGTAATCAATACGGTTTCTTTCATGGCCATGGTTCGCTCTTCCTGTTTGGCTTATGGGTTCAACGGTACGCTACACTGCCTGTCCCTAATAGTCCCATGACAACCGGAGCACAGTGATGAGCGCGCAAAATACCACAACCGACTATCTGATCCTTGGCAGCGGCGCGGTCGGGATGGCGTTTGCCGATGTGCTGTTGGACGAAACTGATGCCGATATTGTCATCGTCGATCGGCATGCAGCACCGGGTGGTCACTGGAATGACGCCTATCCGTTCGTGACACTGCACCAGCCATCGGCGTTCTACGGTGTGAATTCGATCGAACTTAGCCGCGGACGGGTCGATCAGGATGGGCTGAATGCCGGCTTGAATGAACTGGCGACTGGCACCGAAGTGCTGGCCTACTTCGATGATGTCATGCGCCATAAATTCCTGCCGAGCGGGCGTGTCCGCTATTTTCCGATGTGCCACTACGAGGGCGAGGGACGTTTTGAGAATGTCCTCACCGGCGAGCAGCACTCGATTACGCCCCAACGCAAAACGGTAGACGCCACCTGGTTGAAAACCAGCGTGCCCTCGACGCATACGCCCAACTTCTCGATCGCAGAGGGCGTAACGTTGATTCCGCCTAACCAGTTGCCGCGAGTCGATACCCGCCATGACGACATTGTCATCGTCGGTGCCGGCAAGACCGCTATGGACACGGTGTTGTGGCTACTCGGCAATGGTGTGGATCCGGATGCGATTCGCTGGATTACCCCGCGTGATAGTTGGGTACTGAACCGCAAGATGACACAACCGGGCGTGGATTTTTTCCTGGATACATTCGGTGCGGTTGCCGATCAAATGCAAGCGATTGCCGAGGCCAGCGATCTGGACGATCTGTGGCTGCGGTTGGAAGCGGCCGGCAATATGTTGCGGATCGATCCCGATCGCATGCCGGAGATGTTCCATGGGGCCACGGTCAGCGAGGCGGAGCTGGCGCAATTGCGTCGTATCAAGAATGTGGTGCGACTGGGTCGCATCAGTGCGATTGAGACAGATCGCATCGTGATGGCCGAGGGCGAGATCCCGGCGTCCGCCAATACCCTGTATGTCGATTGTTCAGCGCGTGCGATTCCGAATGAAGACATCACACCGATCTTCAATGGCAATCTGATTACGCCGCAAACGGTACGTCCGTATCAGCCGGTATTCAGTGCGGCGCTCATCGCTCATATCGAAGCGGCCTACGACAGCGAGGCGCAAAAGAACGAACTGTGCGAGGTCGTGCCGTTGCCGAATAACGCAGCCGACTGGGCCGCCATGACGCTGGTAGGCATGATGAATCAGTACAAATGGTCACAGGAAGAGGGCATTCGGGCCTGGATGAAGCAAAGCCGTCTGGATGGTCTGAGTTCGACGCTGATGCAAATCGATAAAAAAGCGCCGGACAATCAAGCCGTGCTGCAACGCATGCGCAACTACATGATGCCTGCGGCCGCCAATCTGCAAAAGTTGATTGCTGCCGCCTAGGACGCACCTAGGAGCGATACGATGATTTTCGAAAACATTCTGCAGACGATCGGCAATACGCCGGTTGTCCGTATTCAGCGAACCAAACCCGATCATGTGGATCTGTATGTGAAGGTGGAGTCGTTTAATCCCATGGCGTCGGTTAAAGACCGACTGGCCTACGCGATTATTCTGGACGCCGAAAAACGTGGTGCGCTGCAGCCGGGTCAGACCGTGGTCGAGGCCACCTCCGGCAATACCGGCATTGCACTGGCCATGGTGTGCGCGGCGCGCGGCTATCCGTTCGTAGCGGTCATGGCCGAGTCGTTTTCCATCGAGCGGCGCAAGATCATGCGGGGACTGGGTGCCAAGGTCATTCTGACGCCAGCAGCTGAGCGCGGCACCGGCATGGTGAAAAAAGCGCAGGCACTGTCCGAAGAAAAAGGCTGGTTCTGGGCGAGCCAATTTGAGAACGCGGCGAACCCTGCATTTCATCGCTCGACGACCGGCCCCGAAATTTTGAGCGACTTTGCCGATCGGCGACTGGATTACTGGGTCACAGGCTGGGGTACCGGTGGAACGATGACCGGTGCGGGTGAGATGATCAAAACGGCGCGACCCGAGGTGCAGATCATTGCCACCGAGCCGGAAGGTGCTCAGTTGTTGGCCGGCAAGGAGTGGGCACCCCACAAGATTCAGGGCTGGACGCCGGACTTTGTACCTGGCGTGCTGAATCGTGACGTATACGATGCGTTGGTGCCTGTGAATGATGATGAGGCGATTGAAACGGCGCAAAAGCTCGCGCACCACGAGGGAATTTTCACCGGGATCTCAGGCGGCGCCACGATGGCTGCCGCACTCAAGGTGGCCGAAGACGCAGCCGATGGCTCGGTTGTTTTGGCAATGCTGCCCGATACCGGCGAGCGTTATCTGTCGACACCGCTGTTCGCCGATGTGGCTGAAGGTTCCGATGATGAATGGCTGGCGGGGCTTCCCTAGAAATGACAACACTAAGATTGATTTGGCTGTGGATGGGAATTGTGGCGCTGTGGCCTGCAGTGCACGCGCAGCAACCGGTGACGCTCGAGCGCATCATGGCGGATCCGGACTGGATCGGTCAGCAGCCGGAGTCGCCGTATTGGGATGACGACGGCACCGCGGTGTTCTATAACCAAAAGCGCGATGGCGAGTGGATACGCGATCAATATCGTGTGGCGATTGCGAATGGCCAGAGCGAGTTGGTTGCCGCTACTGCGATGCCGACCAGCGCCAATGCTTCGCGCCGATTCAACACGGCAGGCGATGCGGTGGTTTGGGTCGAGCATGGCGATGTATTCGTGCGTGATTGGCCGGTCGGCGAGATTCGACAACTGACCCGCACGAGCCTTGAGGCCAGTCAGGCGCAGTTCACCGTCGACGGGCGCGCGGTGCTGTACCTTGAAGGCGCGCAATTCATGCGCCATGACCTGGCGAGTGGTCAGGTACGCCAGCTACTAGACCTGCGGTTTGAAGATGACCCGGAACAGGAAGCGAGCTTTGATACGTTGCGCGCCAATCAGGAACGTATCTACACGACCGTTGTCGAGGATGCGCGCCGCGCCAAGGCACTAGCGCAACAAAGTCGCGATGCCCAATCCGCACGTGCCGGCGGTGCACCATTGCCATTGTATCTCGGCAAGGCGCATACGCAGGTGGGGGCCGCGCTCTCACCGAGCGGCCGCCATCTGTTGCTGGTCACCGAACCGGCGAATCATGACGCAGGGCAGTCCGGTGTGATGCCTAATTACATGACCGCATCGGGGTATACCGAGACGCGCGAACTTCGCCCGCGCGTGGGTCGTAACGCACCAGCACCGGATAGCTTCTGGCTGGTCGACATCGAAACCAATAGCGCCAGTCAAATCTCTTTGGCGGACTTGCCGGGTATCGACGACGACCCTCTGGCAGCGCTGCGCGAGTCTGCGCTCGAATGGCACATTGAACACGGTCAGAACGCTGAGGCTGTTGAGGCGGCGCTGGTTGCACCGGACCAACGTGGTGTTTTGGCTGGTGCCATAGAGTGGTCTGCCGATGGTCGCTTTGTCGCCGTGCAGATGTTCAGTATTGATAACAAGGATCGCTGGCTTGCCACCGTCGACACACAAGCCGAGGACGGGTCCTGGCAGGCGCAGCATCGACTCACTGATCCGGCCTGGGTCAATTATGCACACAACGATTTTGGTTGGCTAAGCGATTCGCGAACGTTGTGGTTGTTATCGGAGGAGTCTGGCTACTCGCATCTGTATCGCAAGCGGCTTGGTGAGCGCCGGCACAAGGCGATTACCCGTGGCAAGTTCGTTGTCTCGGATGTGGTGCGGGCCCATCGCAGTGATCGGTTGTTTGTCCGATCCAACAAGCCGCACCCGAGTAATTGGGAAATATTCAGTGTAGATGCGAGCGATGGTGCGTTACAGCAGCATACGCAATTAGGCGGCGTGAACCATTTTGTGTTGTCAGCCGATGATGCGCACTTGGCAGTATTGCATTCTGAATTCGATAAGCATCCGGATCTGTTTCATGTGGCACTCGACGGGCCGGCGGTGCGCCAACTGACCGATACGCGCACCGACGCATACAAATCGTACGATTGGGTCATCCCGAAAATCGTCGAGGTGCCGTCATCGCACGTGGACAGGCCGATTTACACCAAGCTGTACTTGCCGCGGGAATACGATTCGACCCGGCAATATCCGGCGGTGATGTTCGTTCATGGAGCGGGTTACACACAAAATGCGCACGCCGGTTGGCCGTATTATTTTCGTGAGTTCATGTTCCATACGTTGTTGGCCGATCTGGGTGTGATCGTCATCGATATGGACTACCGCGCCTCCAAAGGCTATGGCCGCGAGTGGCGTACCGCGATTTATCGACAAATGGGACATCCGGAGCTGGAAGATTTTCAGGACGGTGTGGCGTGGCTGGTCGAGAATTATGGCGTCGATCCGCAGCGCGTCGGTGTCTATGGTGGCTCATACGGCGGCTTCATGACGTTCATGGCGATGTTCCGCGATCCCGATTTATTTGCAGCAGGCGCGGCATTGCGACCGGTGGTTGATTGGGCGCATTACAACCATGGCTATACCTCCAATATTCTCAATACGCCTTTGGTGGATCCGGTTGCCTATGAAAAAAGTTCGCCTATTTTTTATGCGGATGGCCTGACCAAGCCGTTGTTGATTGCGGCGGGCATGCAGGACGACAACGTGTTCTTTCAGGACTCTGTGCTGCTGGTACAGCGTTTGATTGAACTGCAGAAACCCGACTTTGAACTGGCGGTATATCCGCTGGACCCGCATGGATTTACCCATGCAGATTCGTGGTTGGACGAATACCGGCGGGTACTGAAGTTGATGCAGCGTTACGTCATTAACCCAGATTCATAAAGCCATGTGGCAAGGATTGAAAGGCTTCGCGCAGGAGCAGCCGGACGAATTGGTCGAAGAGGTCGTCGAGGAAATCAGCGAAACGGCCCAGCCGGTGCTCGAGCTACTGCAAAAGCTCTGGGATGCGATCGTCACCCAGGTGACTTCACTCGACGGTGCGATCGAGGTGGCTATTCTGTTTGGCACGCTGCCGCTGGCGTGGTTGTTGGCGCAGGGATTGAAGCAGGTTGTCAATCGACTTTGGCCAGCCAAACACGCTGAGGTCAGTGTGCGCATTCGCGACAACTGTGTACGACTGCTGTTGCCGCTTGCCTGGTTGGCGCTGTTGAAGATCGGCGTGGCCGCCATGCAGACTTTGGGTTATCGCACCGGCATTCTGGAGGTCATTGATGACCTGCTTATTGCCTGGGTGTTCATCCAGTTTGTCAGTGGTTTTGTCAAAGACCGCTTTGTCGCGCGCTTGTTTGCGACCGCCGCCTGGCTTGCTGCCGCGCTAAATATTCTGGGATTACTGTCGCCGACTGTGGAGGCATTGGACAGTGCTACGTTTGCGGCCGGAGATACGTCGATCTCCCTATGGGGTGTCTTGAAGGCATTTCTGTTGGGTGTCTTCTTGCTCTGGATCGCCAATGCTGTAGCGAGTCTGATCAAGGGTAGTCTTTCGCGTTCACAGCGGTTGACGCCATCCGTGCAGAATCTGATGGCCCAAGGCGCCAGAATCGGCTTGTTGTTCGTTGCAGTGATGTTGGCGCTGAACACGATTGGCATCAATCTGACTGCGTTTGCTGTCTTCTCCGGCGCGATCGGTGTGGGTATTGGCTTCGGTCTCCAGTCGATTTTTTCGAACCTGATGGCGGGCATCATTTTGTTGCTCGAAAAAACCGTCAAGGTGGGCGACTTCGTCGAATTCGACAATGGGCTGGCAGGCGAGGTGCGCGAGATCAATATTCGCGCAACACTGGTGACCACCAATGACAATGTCGACATCCTGGTACCGAATCAGGAGTTCATCAACACTCGCGTGACGAACTGGACGCTGCGCGAGGGTTTTCGGCGTATTCGCATTCCGTTTGGTGTGGCGTATGGCACGGATAAAGAACTGGTTAAGAAAGCTGCGCTCGAAGCGGCAGAAAGCGTGCCGCACAATCTAGATGGTTTGCACGCCCGCGATCCGCAGGTTTGGCTCACCGGTTTCGGTGCTTCCAGCCTGGATTTCGAGTTGGTGATGTGGATTCGCCCGGATTCGGTCAAGCGGCCCTCGCGGGTCAAGGCCGATTACAACTGGGCACTGGAAACAGCGCTGACCAAATACGGCATTGAGATCCCGTTTCCACAGCGCGATCTGCACATTCGCAGCGGTTTGTCCGCGCAGCAGTTCGACAATAACGGTGACTAGGGCGCAATCGACTGCGGTCAATCCAGCACGGCCTAGTTTGCCGGGCCATAAATTATTGAAAAATATAATAAAAAAACCATAGCTCGTCTCAATGGCTGCAATTGAGACAATTGATTTTCTTTTACGACTACGTTGTCTAACATTCACGCCAGTTTTTTTAACCACAACTGTACAGGTGAGACAACATGGCATTGATTGGTCATCCGATCCCGGAATTTAAAGCGAACGCGTTCCATAACAACGAGTTCATCACGGTCACCTCTGACGACGTCAAAGGCAAGTGGAGCATCTTCCTGTTCTATCCCGCCGACTTCACGTTCGTCTGCCCGACCGAACTGGAAGATATGGCGGCGCATTACGCTGAGCTGCAGGAGCTGGGTGTTGAGGTGTATGCGGTCTCGACCGACTCTCACTTCGTGCACAAAGCCTGGCATGAAACCAGCGATGCCATCGGCAAGGTGAACTACCCGATGATCGGTGATCCGACCGGCGCGATCACCCGTGGCTTCGACGTCATGATCGAGGAAGAAGGTCAGGCGCTGCGTGGCACCTTCCTCGCCGATCCGGATGGCATCATCCAGGTCTACGAAATTCACACGCTGGGTGTTGGCCGCTCCGCCAAGGATATGGTGCGCAAGGTCAAAGCGGCGCAGTACATTCGTGAAAACGATGGTGAAGTGTGTCCGGCAGCATGGGAGAAGGGCGAGAAAACCCTGACGCCGTCTCTGGATCTCGTCGGCAAAATCTAACGCCTACGCAATCTGTGCCGGAGTCGCCGCCGCGGCTCCGGTACAACCCCCTCGCTCAAGGAGAGATCATGCTAACCCCTGAATTGTTGCAGGCCGTTAAGGCCTACACGCAAAACCTGACCGCTGACATTTCGTTCGTCGTCAACCCGGGCGAGCATGAAAAGCGTGCCGAGCTGCTCGAGTTCCTAAACGCATTTGCGGGTGTGTCCGACAAGCTGTCAGTTGAAGAGCGCGACGATGCGGGTTTACGTGGTGGCTTGAGTTTCACGCTTGAAGCGGATGGTCAGCCGACCGGCGTGGTGTTTTCCGGTATTCCTGGCGGCCACGAATTCAACTCTTTCGTATTGGCTGTGCTGCAAAACGCCGGCACACCGGTCAAGCTGGATGATTCACTGAAGCGCATTGTTGAGGCCATTGGTGAGCCGCTGCATTTCGAGACGGTGGTGTCGCTGAGTTGTCACAACTGTCCGGACGTCGTACAGACCTTGAATCAGTTTGCAGCGCTGAACTCGCAGATTGGCTCGGAGATGATTGACGGTGGGGAATACCCATCGGTTGTCGACGAGCGCAATATTCAGGGTGTACCCGCTGTGTTTTTGAACGGCGAGCCGTTTGCGAATGGCAAAATCGATACTGCGACGATCATCGAAAAGCTGCTGGCGCAGTATCCGGATATTGCCAGTGCGGGTGCAAGTAACGATGCATCCCTGCCGACGCAGGATGTCGCGGTGATCGGCGGTGGGCCGGCCGGTGTCGCGGCAGCCATTTACGCGGCGCGCAAGGGCTTTTCGGTGACGATCATCGCAGAGCGCTTCGGTGGTCAGGTCAAGGATACGATGGGCATCGAGAATCTGATCTCGATTCCGAAAACCACCGGACCTGAGGTGGTCAAAGGTCTGGCGGAGCATCTACAAGACTACGACATCACCTTGAGAGAGCACCTGCGGGTGGAGTCCGTCGAGTCCGGCGCTTTCAAGAAGCTTACCCTGTCATCCGGAGAGCAGATCACGGCGCGTTCAGTCATTGTGTCGACCGGTGCTAACTGGCGTGAGCTCGGCGTGCCGGGCGAAAAGGAATACATCGGCAACGGCGTGGCGTATTGCCCGCACTGTGATGGCCCGTTCTTTAAAGGCAAGGATGTTGCCGTCATCGGCGGTGGCAATTCGGGCATTGAGGCGGCGCTGGATCTTGCGGGGATTGTTAAGCAGGTCACCGTGTTGGAGTTCATGCCGGAGTTGAAGGCGGACAAGGTGCTGGTCGAGAAAGCGCAAGAGCGCGATAACATTACGATTATCACCAATGCAGCCTCTCAGGAAATCAAGGCCACTGATGGCAAGGTATCGAGCCTGGTTTACCAGGACCGCGGCAGCGAGGAGATTGTCGAACTCGACCTCTCAGCGGTCTTTATTCAAATCGGATTGGTACCGAATTCGGCGTTCCTGAAGGGCGTCGTAGACATGACGCAATATGGTGAGATCGTGATTGACGAGAAGGCGGCGACCAGCGAGCCAGGTATCTTTGCCTGCGGCGATGTGACCACGGTGCCGTACAAGCAAATCGTGGTTGCGCTGGGTGAGGGCAGCAAGGCGGCGCTCAGTGCATTCGAATATCTAGTTATGCACGCCCCGGACGCGGCCTCTGAAGAAGCCGAGGCCGCCTAGAATCGGTTATTCTTGGCGCTGGTGAATTAAACCCAGCGCCATTATGACCACTTCCAATACTGCACCTCATATCCTAATCGTCGGCGGCGGCACAGCTGGCTGGATGGCCGCCAATCTCCTGCAACATCTGTGGGCCGATAAGGGCGCGAAGATCACACTGATCGAGTCGACTGCGGTCGGTACGGTCGGCGTCGGTGAAGGCACAACGCCACGGGTCAAAGACTACTTCGATCTGCTCGGTGTGCCTGAGAGCGAATGGATGCCCGCCTGCAATGCAACCTACAAGGTCGGCATCAATTTTCCTGGCTGGTCGTCATCGGAGGGTTACGAAAGCTATTGCCATCCGTTTTATTCGCAGCTGGATGCGGACTATGCGCAGCAGTTTTTTAAGAACTGTAACCTGCGACGTGAAGGTTACGCAGTGTCGTCGCATCCGGATTCGTACTTCGTCTCCAGTCAGTTAGGGCGCGAATGCAGGGCACCGATTGGCAAGCAGCCACTGCCGCACAGAAAGTTCTACGGCTATCACTTCGATGCGGCGCTGCTTGGCGATTACTTGCGCCAGCGCGCGACCGGTCTTGGCGTCACATTGGTCGATGACATCATCGATACGGTGAGTCAGCACGATGATGGGCGAATCGCGTCGGTGCAAACCCAGCAGCACGGCACATTTGAAGCCGACTTCTTTATCGACTGCTCTGGCTTCAAAGGCTTGTTAATTCGCCAGACACTCGGTGAGGAGTATGTCTCGTATCGCGATGCGCTGTTCAATAACGCGGCCGTGGCCATGCCAACGCCGATCACTGATCGGGATCACATTCCAGCCGAGACCGTGTCGGCCGCGATGTCGAATGGCTGGGCCTGGCACATACCGTTGAGCGAGCGTTTCGGCAATGGCTATGTCTATTGTAGTGACTACATCGATGCGGATGCAGCGGAGGCGGAATTGCGCAGCGTATTGGGTGAGGGCGCAGCAGATGCCAATGCGCTGCACCTGAAGTGGGAGCCTGGCACGATCCGTGAGCATTGGAAATCAAATTGTCTTGCACTCGGATTGTCACAAGGGTTTCTGGAACCGCTGGAAGCGCCGATGCTCAATATCATCCAGTTCACCGTGGAGTCCTTCGCGCGTCGGTTTGAAAGTCAGGGCTTTGATTGGCGTGCGCCTGATGATTACAACGGGGTGGTCAATGGTCTGGTCGAGGGCACACGCGACTATCTGCAGGCACATTATCTTGCTAGCAGCCGAAACGACACAGTCTACTGGCGCGATGTGCGCAACAATCCGAATCAATCGGATTCGCTGAGAGAAATCATGCAGGCGTGGCAGTCTCACAATAGCTTCGACACGATGGTTGGTGCGAAGCTCGATCGACACCCGTACAAACGCGCGTCATGGTACTGCCTGTTCTCTGGTCTGGGTCACTACGAGGCGGCGGATAAGAAAGCGCTACGCTCACCTGAGAAAAATCATCGTCGCTGTGAAACGGCGGTGAAGCAGGCGGTGGAGAAGTATCAGGAACATGGTCCGTGGCTGGAGCAACTCTATGGTCAATCTGCATAGGTTACTGGTTCTCACTGCACTGAAGGTG
>JBCCZN010000091.1:0-10750 GCA_039187375.1 Pseudomonadota bacterium | reverse complement strand
TCGGCCAGTTCGCCATATGCACGCTCTCTGGCAGATTATCGTCAACGCTGCGAACCAGGTTCTGGTACATCGACTCAGCCAAAAACGGCGCAAACGGCGCTAACATCAACGTCAGACTGTGCAGACACTCGTAAAGCGTGTCGTAGGCATAGCGGGCATCGGTGGTATCGTCAGACTTCCAGAAGCGCCGGCGATTTCGACGCACATACCAGTTGGAAAGCTGGTCGACGAACGACTCGATTGCCACGCCCGCCGCCTGCGCGTCAAACCGCTCCAGTGCCTCGGTGACATCGATGATTGTCTGCGCGCGTTTGGCCAGTGCCCAGCGATCGATCTCAGGGCGAGCCCCCGGCGCACTGCGATTGGCGAAATCGATGTCGGCCAAGCGGGCATACAACACAAAGAACGCGTACGTGTTCCAAAGAGTGTTGATAAATGAGCTGGCGACATCGGCGACAATATCGACGGAAATACGCTTTTGGACATCAGGCGCGACGCGCGCCAGAAAATACCAACGCAGGGCATCGGCGCCCACCTTGTCGAACACCGCGTAAGGGTCGAGGATGTTGCCCTTGGACTTGGACATCTTCTTGCCGTGTTCATCGACGATGTGACTCAAGCAAATGACGTTTTTGTAGGCGACACTATCGGATACGAGTGATGCGATTGCATGTAGCGTGTAAAACCAGCCTCGCGTCTGATCGATAGCCTCACAGATGTAGTCCGCCGGGAAGTGGGCCTCGAACTCGCCAGCATTGTCGAATGGGTAATGCCACTGAGCGTAGGACATCGCACCCGAATCAAACCAGCAATCAATGACCTCCGGTACCCGCTGCCAGGACTTACCATCTGCCTCGAACGTGATTTCGTCCACGGCAGGACGGTGTAAATCCAGCTCGCTAAGGCTGCGACCGGTCAGCGCCTCCAGCTCGGCAACGCTGCCAATGCAACGATAGTCACCAGCACCGTCGGTCCACACGGGTAGCGGCGTACCCCAGAAGCGCTCACGCGATAAGGCCCAATCAACGTTGTTTTCCAGCCAGTTGCCGAAGCGTCCGTCACGAATCGTCTCCGGCACCCAGTTAATGTCGCGATTCAATTCGACCATCCGATCTTTGATGGCAGTCGTGCGGATATACCAGGCATTCTTCGCGTAATAGATGATCGGGTCACCGGTACGCCAGCCAAACGGATAGTTGTGCAGGTACTTCTCGGCGCGGAACATCATGCCGCGCTCGGTCAGCAAGCGCGTCAAAATCGGGTCGGCGTCCTTGAAGAACATGCCTGCGACTGGCTCCACAGCCTCGACGAAGTGTCCATCCAGACCGACGCCGTGAACCATCGGCAAACCCTGGGCTTCGCCCAGGGCCAAATCGTCAACCCCATAAGCGGGCGCCGTGTGCACAATCCCGGTGCCGTCTTCGGTGGTGACGAACTCCGCGTGGAACACCTGGAATGCAGGCGAGTCGTCTTCCACCGGTAGATAGTCGAACAAACGCTGATAGCGCATGCCAACAAGCGCTGCGCCTTTGACGGTCGTGTCGACGCTGTGCTCGTGCTCACCCATGACCCGCTCACGTAAAGCGCTAGCAACAATTAACGTCTCATCACCATGCGTCACAAAGTCATAGTCGACATCATTGTGTACCGCCAGCGCCAGATTCGATGGCAACGTCCACGGCGTTGTGGTCCAAACCAGGAAATAGGTGTTCTCACGCTCGGCGAGCGCAAAGCGCACAAACACCGAAGGGTCCTCGACCTCTCGATACCCCTGTGCCAACTCATGCGAAGAGAGCGTTGCGCCGATGCGCGGGTCATATGGCACGACCTTGTGGCCGCGATAGATCAGACCCTTGTCCCAGATCTGTTTGAGCAGATGCCAGACAGATTCGATGTAGTCGTTGTTGAGCGTATAATAGGCCTCGTCCAAATTGACCCAAAAGCCCATCCGCTCGGTCATCTTCTCCCAGTCACCGATATAGCGCATCACCGACTCGCGACACTGACTCGTGAATTCGGCTACGCCGATTTGACGCTCTATCTCGGCCTTGTCAAAAATGCCGAGTTTTTTCTCGATTTCGTGCTCAACGGGCAGGCCGTGCGTATCCCAGCCTGCCTTGCGCGGGACATGGAAGCCCTGCATGGTCTTGTAACGTGGGAAGACATCTTTGAACGCGCGCGCCAGAACATGATGAATGCCCGGCTTGCCGTTCGCCGTCGGCGGTCCCTCATTGAAGCTGAAACGGGGCTTACCCGCTCCACCAGCCAGTGTTTTGGCAAAGACATCCGCCTCGCGCCAGAACGTCAATACGGACTGCTCCAGCGCCGGACCATCGTAGCGGCCCGTGACAGGTTCAAAGGGACTGTGATGAGATTTTGACATGGTCGCGAAATTCTACGGCGGGTCGGCCAAAACGCAAGACGATCGGCAGCGATTTAGCCTCCGGCGTGGGATAATCCCGGCATGTTACGTTTTCCAAAACCCCGTCTGATCGACTGCGGCGATGCGTCACTGGCGGTTCATGAGGCGGGTGACGGGCCGCCGATCGTCCTATGCCACGGCTTTCCGGAACTGGCGTTTTCCTGGCGGCACCAGATCCACGCGCTGGCCGATGCCGGTTTTCATGTTATGGCGCCGGATCTGCGCGGTTATGGCCGCAGCGACAAACCCTTCGGTGTCGAGCACTACGCCATCGATCCACTCATTGGGGACCTCACCGGTCTGCTCGATATGTACGGATATGAAGACGCGGTCTTTGTCGGTCATGATTGGGGTGCCTTACTGTTATGGCACATGGCGCTGCTGGCACCGACCCGGATGCGCGGGCTGGCCAACCTGAACATCCCGTTTGCGCCACGACGCGACATCGATCCGATGGTGCTAAGCCGGGAATTGCTCGGCGATGACTTCTATATCGTGAACTTTCAGGACTCGAATGAGGCCGACAAAGCGTTCGATGCCAATCCCGAGCAATTCCTGCGTGCGATGTATCGGCGCTTACCCGCAACCCGCGAGGCGTTCGATCGCCTGCCAGCGGATCAACGACACGCCTTTAGTATGCTGCGTGAGATGCACAAAGCCACATTACCGGGTACACCGCTGTTTGACGACGAGACCCTCGCGGTTTACGTCCGTGCCTTCCGCGAGGGCGGCTTTACCGCACCCATCAACTGGTACCGTAACTGGAGTGCCAACTGGGCTCGGATGGCAGACGTACCGCAGCAGATTCATGTTCCGACATTATTCATTGGTGCCAACGATGATGTGCTGATTGCGCCACAGCATATCGAGGCCATGAAACCGTATGTCGACACGCTGGAGTTGCACGTGCTGGCAGACTGTGGCCATTGGACGCAACAGGAACATCCCAAAACAGTCAATCGTCTGCTGATTGACTGGCTGAGACGGCTACCATGACCGCCTCACCGCAGGTAGTTTGTGTCGCTGGCGCCGCGCGCGGCATTGGACTGGGATTCGTCGAGTCGTTTCTGGCACGTACCAGCGTCCGACACGTCTTTGCATTGGCCCGCCATGCAAGCACCAGTAGTGCGTTGCAAACCTTAAGCACCGGCAATCCCGGACGCCTCAGTTGCATCGACCTGGACATCACCGACGAATCCGCATTGGAGACGCTTGCCAGTCGCATTGCAGCGCACAGTCAGCGACTGGACTGGATCATCAATACCGTTGGCCTGCTGCATCAGGAGGGCGCACAGGGCCTGCAACCGGAGCGCAAGCTCGGCGACATCGAAGCGCGAAATATTCGCGCCAGTTTCGAGGTCAATTCAATCGGGCCGGTGCTATTGGCAAAACACCTCGCGCCGCTGCTGCCGAAACGACAGGACTGTGTATTCGCAAGTCTGTCGGCTCGAGTCGGCAGTATTAGCGATAACCGGCTGGGTGGCTGGTATGCCTATCGAGCAGCGAAAGCGGCTCAGAATATGCTGATAAAGACGCTGTCCATAGAGTTGAAGCGTCGTCACAAACAGATCCGCTGCGTAGCGCTGCACCCCGGCACCGTCGCTACGGATCTAAGCGCGCCGTTTCGCGGAAACAGCAAACGCGTGTTCTCTGTGGCCGAATCAGTCGAGTATTTGATGAACGTATTGGACAAATTGAATGACGATGACAACGGACAATTTTTCGCGTGGGATGGAGAGTCTATTCCGTGGTAGCTGTGCCGGCCTGGCTCTGGCGTTCAGCCTTTTGCTCAGCATGAACACCAATGCGGACACCGAAGCGGTGTTTACGCCGTTCGCGCCGTTGCTGGCCGATCACGTTGACAACGGCAACGTCGACTATCGCGCGTTTGCACGATCTACGGAATTCGCGCAAATGGTCACCGCACTGGCGACGCTGGCGCCTGCTCAGGATGCTGATCAGGCCAACCGCCTGGCGTTTTACATCAACGCCTATAACGCATTGTCGATTCAGGGCATTCTCGATGGCTATTCGCCCGAATCCATCTGGGGGCGGCTCAAGTTCTTCAAGCGACGTAAATACGATGCGTTCAACACATCGTTGTCATTGTATGAACTGGAACATGAGCGGATCATTTCCGAGGGCGAGCCGCGCATTCATTTCGCCATTGTCTGTGCGTCTCAATCCTGCCCGCCGCTGCAATCAACGTTGTTTACGCCGGCAGGACTGGATGCGCAACTGGATGCGGCTGCACGTGGCTTCATCAATGCGCAAGACAAAAACCAGTTCGACGTCGCCAATCGTAAGGCGACGCTGTCGCGTATCTTCAAGTGGTACAAGCAGGAATTCGAAGTCGCAGGCGGTGGCTCACTGGCCGGGTATCTGGCGCAGTACGCCGATGACCCTGCGTTGGCACAGAGCCTGAAAAACGATGACTGGTCGTTCAGCTACTTCCCCTATGACTGGTCGCTGAATGGCATCTCACCGAAGGAGTAATCGCCATGTTGATTCGTCGCCCGGAACCCGTTAAATCCAGTGAGATCACATCGGAATCGGCCTATCTGTCTCGGCGAGACATCGTCGCCGGCCTCGCCGCCGCATCGCTATTGCCCGCCGCCGCGAGTCGCAACGCCAGTGCGGCTGTGTTACCGCGCGCAGGGAATTTAGCCGACGTCAAACCGAGCGACTATTCGACCGACGAGACACCCAACTCCTGGGACGATGTCACGAGTTACAATAATTTCTACGAATTTGGCACTGGCAAGAGCGATCCGGCGCGCTACGCCGACACGCTGAAGCCACGCCCATGGTCGATTGAGGTCACCGGCGAGGCCGACAAAACCGGTACATTCGATCTCGAAGACATCATCAAGCCCCACACGCTCGAGGAGCGTATCTACCGGCTGCGATGCGTTGAAGCCTGGTCGATGGTCGTCCCGTGGGTCGGCATTCCGCTGGCGAACATCCTGAAGCGTTTTCAGCCTAATTCGCGCGCCCGCTATGTTGCCTTTGAAACACTGGTCGATTCCAAGCAAATGCCGGGACAGCGTTATCGCGTGCTTGACTGGCCGTACCGTGAGGGGCTCACCATTGAGGAGGCGATGCACCCGTTAACGATCATGGCGGTCGGCGTATACGGCAAAGTGTTGCCGAATCAGAACGGCGCACCGATGCGTTTGGTGGTGCCGTGGAAATATGGCTTCAAAAGCATCAAGTCGATCGTCGCGATTCGCTTTAGCGAAACCCAGCCAAGCACCAGCTGGAACCTGTCCGCACCGCGCGAATATGGTTTCTACGCCAACGTCAATCCGCAGGTTGATCACCCGCGCTGGAGTCAGGCGCGCGAGCGACGTATCGGTGCCGGTCTGTTTGCGCCCAAGCAAGCCACACAGATGTTCAACGGCTACGCGGAAGAGGTCGCGAGCCTCTATACGGGCCTGGATCTGAAACGCAACTTCTAGGGTCGGATTCGCGATGACGACGCTGCAATGGGTTCGGTATGTGCTCAAGCCGCTGGTGTTCAGTGCTGCGCTATTGCCATTCGTCTGGATCGTTCTGAGCGCATTCAACCTCGTGGGTCCGGGCCTCGGTGCAAATCCAGTCGAGGCGCTACTCGATCACTTTGGCACACTCGGACTGCGATTTGTCATGATCGCACTGGCGGTGACACCACTGCGGCGACTGACTGGACTGAATTGGCTGATCCAGTTTCGACGCATGTTGGGCTTGTTTGCCGCGTTCTACGTCACGCTGCACCTGGCCGTCTACGTGTTTCTGGATCAGGGTCTTGTAGTACAACCCATCGTGGAAGATATCGTCAAACGCCCGTTTATCACGCTCGGCATGATCGCCTGGCTGTTGCTTGCCGCACTGTCGGTGACTTCATTCATGTATATCCGCAGGCGCATGGGCAAGCGCTGGCAACAATTGCACTATTCGGTTTACGCCGTGGGCGTGTTGGCGGTTTGGCATTACTGGTGGCAGGTGAAAAAAGACATCACCGAACCTGTGATATATGCCGCGGTGCTCGCCCTATTGCTCGGTTTACGAGTGTTTTGGTCATGGCAAAAACGCAGACGCTCGCATGTCCGGCAGAGCACGATGCGCGTTAGTCCAAGCGCAACGAGCTGAGCCAGCGCTCGCGTCGCGCCAGCGTCGCATCATCGGCTGCTTGATCCAGCGTCAACCATGCGGTGTCATTTGGCGGCGCAACAAGCGTGATCGTTGTCTCCAGCAGCGACTCGCCGCGGAATAAATGACAACTGAGCGCATCTCCGGGTTGGCGTCCCAGCATCAAAGACGCAAGCCCGGCAGCGCCGACACGTTTGCCTGCTAGCGCAATCAGCCTGTCGCCAACACAAATGCCTGCCTGCTCACCCGGTGAGCCGTTGATCACCGCAGCAACACGGTTTGGATCGTTGGCTGCAAAGCGCAGTCCGGTCCAGGTCGTCGGAGTTTTGGCGGCCGGTTTGCCGCCCGCATCGCTGCCCGGTGCCGCCGCTCGCAGATGCAGCTCAATGCCCACACTTGCCAGTATGGGTTTCAGGTCGATGTCATCGGTGCCGCGAATCCAGGCATCGAAAAATTCTCTCATGTCCTGCTGTGCAAGCTCGCTGACGACTGCCTCAATACCGCGCTCTGGCATACCGGACGCATCATCCAGATAAAAGCGCTGCCAGCAGGCTCGCATGACCGCATCGAGGGTGGTGCTGGTATCACGGCGTAATGTCAGATCCAATGCCAGCGCCGCCATGGCGCCCTTGGTGTAGTAACTAATGATCGCATTCGCGGAGTTTTCGTCCTGCTTGTAAAACCGTGTCCAGGCATCGAAGCTGGATTGCTCCAGCGACTGGCGCCAACGACCTGGCATGCGGTAAACCCGGGTCAACATCTGACCCAACAACTGCAGATATTCGTCGATACTGATGACGCCTGAACGCACCATCGCTAAATCGTCGTAATAGGAGGTGATGCCCTCGAACACCCATAACAAGCCGGTGTGATTCTCCTGTGTCGGATCAATCGGCGTAAACGCCGCTGGCTTTAATCGACGGACGTTCCACAGGTGAAAATATTCATGCGAAATCAAACCCAGACACTTACGCCAGGCGTCAACGTCATGCGTGACGTTGTCCCGCGGCAAATCCTTGCGACTGATCTCAAGACTCGTTGACCAACGATGCTCCAAACCGCCGTAACCTTGGTCCAATGCATACGCCATGAACACGTACCGGTCCAGATCAGTCGGGCGACCCAGCAATGCATGATGTTCGTGACAGACTCTGGCGGTCTCGTCTCCCAAACGCTGTGTATCGAAATCATGCTCGCCGCGTACGTAAAAACGGTGCGCAATACCGTCGACGTCAAATGTCACCTGCGTCTGTTCGGCGATCTCGACCGGTTGATCAATCAGCGCATCGTAATCCTCGGCAACATACGCACCGAATCCAGCAGCGTCGATATCGACCGCGCGCAACGACGTAGCCACGACGGCGCTGTCGGGTAAGTCGATCGGCCGATCGATCGTGACCGGCAATTCACCCTCAGCGCCAAGCACTTCCGGAAACACACATACGCCGTTGAAGTAGGCATGCGTGGCATCCAGGTGTGCACCGCGCACCGACACATCGAACGCATACACCTGCAGCAACACGCTCAGCGACTCTTCGGCTGCAGCGATGCGCCAACTGGATTTGTCCGGACGATCAACATTGATCAATACACCATCGGCGTCGCGTGCCTGCACCGCAACAACATGCCGGGCATAGTCGCGAATCATATAGCTGCCGGGAATCCACGCTGGCATCCGCAGCGTGACGCTGTCAGCGGTGATGTCCTCAATGCGTAGCACCACGTCAAACAAATGTGACTTCGGCGCCGCTGCACCAATGCGATAGGCAACTCGCATCAGTGGTTGACCGGCTCCGTCAGCTTGAGGGTCAGACACTTGGCCGAACCACCTGACTTTAAAAACTCCGACAAATTCGATTCATGCACACGAAACCCGACGCGCATAAGTTGAGCTTTAAGCGGATCCGAGGCGGCATGTACGAACACCTCTTGCCCGACGTTGACGGCATTGCAGGCGAAATTGCCCGCATCCTGCGTATCGACAATGATGCGTTTGTGCGGTGGGACTCGCGATTCAATTGCAATGCGAGAATCGAAATCGAATGCCGGTGGGTGATACATCAGAAATCCACCGGTCAGCGGGCAGAAGCAGGTATCGATGTGATAAAACCGCGCATCGGTCAATCGGATAGAGACTAGCTCGCGACCGAAAAACTGCTCGATTGCCGGGTGCGCTTCGATCTCGGTACGAAAACCATAACCGGTCCAGAGCCACGGTCCGCCTCGATCGATCAGACAGTCGCCGGCGCCCTCGAAACCGAGTTTGTCATCCAGATCGAGCAGCTCATAACCGTTGTCTCGAAACCAGGTTTTAAAGTGGGTTTCTTCCGGGCGTCGCTCGTGCGGCATAAAGTGACTGGCGATCGCCTTATTGCCGTATACCGCACCAGCATTGGCCGTGAAGACCATGTCCGGCAGATCCGGTTGCGCCGGCATCGTCACCACGTCAGCATAGTCGCTGATTTTGTCGACCAACGCCTGCCACTGCGCGGCTGCTTTGGATTGATCGAGGCGTCCCTCGTTACCCGCCATCCAGGGATTGATGACATTGGCCACCGTGAAATAATCTGGTGGGCACATCAAAATTTTGTCGCGTATTTCGCTCATCGGTGTTGCTTCCAAAGATCGCGTCAGCGGCAAAGTCTACCGACTTAAAGATGGAGCGCAATTAACGGTGCGGCAAAAAAACCTCCGCCAGCATGCAACGGACGCTGCCACCGGATTGCGCCTCAATATGATCAATCGGCGCACTGACAATTCGCGCATGCTGAGCCAGTTGCTGGTGCTGAGCCGGTGTCAGAGCAGCTTCTGCCTGCGCCGACATCGCCACACGTAAAGCGCCGTCGCCTCCGACCAACTCCAACATGTTGCCGGCGAATCCGGCCACGGCTGCATGACTGATAGGAATCACGTCATGACCGGTATCATCGAGCCACTGCAGCACCAGATCGCGCGATTGTGGATCGATCGAATCCACGCAGACCACTGCAAATGTGGAACCGACACACATCATCACGTTGGTGTGATAAATCGCCTTGCCGTTAGCATCATTGGCCGCAAACAACACCGGCTCATAGCCAAAGGCCTCGCACCACTGGTGCGCCAGTTCGGTATCGGTGCGGGTCGATACACAGGCGTAGGCAACCCGATGAACGCGATCGAGTATCAGACTGCCAGTGCCCTCAAGGAACACGCCACGCGCCTCATGTTCACTCCAATCGAGCGTGCGAAGCACGTCGAAACCGTGCTCTGAATTCAGTGCGTCGACAATGTCCATGCGACGCTCGGTTCGTCGATTTACCGCTTCCATCGGATACAACACGACACTGCCATCGGCGTGTGTGCTCAGCCAGTTGTTGGGAAATATCGAATCGGGCGTCGGTGGCGCCGGCGTATCGTCAAACACCAGCACATTGACGCCGTGAGCGCGCAGCGCACTCACCAGACCATCGAATTGCTGTTGCGCCAGCGCGTTAGACTGCACCGCGTCCATCGTTGCCTCCTGAACCTGAAAGGCGTTACTAGAAGCGGTCAGTGGATTAGCGTGAAATCCAACCGGCCGTACCATGACGACCGTATCCGTGCTTTGTGCGCGAACACTCTGAGTCACAGGCGTGCGCTGGGCCTGGCCGACATCGATTCGTGCCAACGCGACAGATTGTCGCAGGCCTCAGGTACCGGAAGCTTGATCCAACCGGCCATATCGACCACCACCAGCGCCGTGATATCCGCCATCGTCAACGCCTCGCCCAAGACAAAATCCCGGCCCTCCAGCTGTTCATCCAATTTGTGTAAGAACAACTCTGCACGCGTGCGTCCTCGGGTGACCAATTCCGGGATTTGCTCGAAATTGTGCGGCCCGGTTAGTGAGCGATTCGCAAAGCCCTTGGAGAAATTTCGAAACGCCTCAGCCACCGCCGCCAGACCTTGTTGCTCGATACGCGCATTCCACATCAGCACCTGTGCACGTGCTTTCGCATCACCATCAAGCAACGGCGGCTCAGGGTGTTGAGATTCGATGTAATCGCAGATCGCCAGCGTTTCAGTCAGGCAACTACCGTCATCCAGCTCCAGTACAGGCACGGTCGCGTCTGGATTGCGTGCCAGAAACGCCTCACCAAGCTGCTCACCGCTCGCCAGATCCACCTGCTGAACCGGTATATCGATACCCTTCTCGGCAATGAACACCCTGACGCG
>JBCCZN010000090.1:0-10859 GCA_039187375.1 Pseudomonadota bacterium | reverse complement strand
TTCTTGATTGCCTCGGTCTTCTCTTTGTAGGTCGCGATCTTGTCCAGCAACGTTTCCAACGCACCCGCCTGTTCGCCCGCCTCAACCAAATTCACGAACAAATCGTCAAAGTGCAGCGGATGGCGGGCCAGTGCTTCATGCAGCGTGCTGCCGCCCTCAACATCCGCTTTGATCGCCAGGATCAGCTTGCGCATCGCTTCGTTGTCATGGCCCGTGCCGACGATTTCGAAAGCCTGCACTAGCGGAATGCCCGAGGCCATCATCGTCGCCAGCTGGCGAGAGAAAATCGCGATATCGCCGGTGGTGATTTTATCACCACCCGAGAAGAGCTTGGTTTCCTTGCGGATCTTGTTTGGTACGACGCCCTGTTTACGAAGGTCTGCGCGAACCTCGGCCTCACTCGCGGCCAGAGATTTGCCTTTGACGCGTTGACCCCGTCGGTCGACGCCTTCCCAGGAAAATGGAATCTCTTTTGTTGCAGCTGCCATTGCTAGTGTCTCCGTATCAGAGTCGCAACCGGGTTCGGTTAGTCGACTGTGACGCGATTAATTTCTTCCAGACCGGTCTTACCGTCGATCACCTTTTGCAGCGCCGCCCGCCGCAAATCCCACACACCCTCTTTTTCGGATTGCTGCGCGATCTGCATGGCATTGCCGTCTTCCATGATGATTCGGCCCATTGATTCACTGACTTCCATCACCTGGAAGATACCGACTCGGCCTTTGTAACCTTCGTTGCAACTCTTGCAACCCACCGGACCGTAAACCACCAGGTCATCATCGATCTGTTCCTCAGTGAAGCCTTCTTTCAACAGTGCTTCACGCGGGATGTCTTTCGGTTCTTTACATTTTTCACACAGTCGACGCGCCAGTCGCTGGGCGATGATCAGGCTGACACTGGTCGCGATCGCATACGGCTTCACACCCATATCGACCAGACGCGTCAGCGTCTTCGGCGCGTCATTGGTGTGCAGCGTCGAGAGTACCAAGTGGCCCGTTTGTGCGGCCTTGATCGCGATCTCTGCGGTTTCCAGGTCGCGAATCTCACCCACCATGATGATGTCGGGATCCTGACGCAGGAACGCTTTTAGCGCTGAGGCAAACGTCAGACCAACCTTCGGGTTGACGTTGACCTGGTTGATGCCAGGCAGGTTAATCTCCGCCGGATCTTCAGCGGTGGAGATATTGCGATCGGCAGTATTGAGAATGTTCAGGCCAGTATACAACGATACCGTCTTACCACTACCGGTCGGGCCTGTAACCAGAATCATGCCGTACGGTTTGGCCAGATGCTTCATGTACAGCTTTTTTTGCTGATCTTCGTAACCCAACGCATCGATGCCCAGTTTGGCGCTGCTCGGGTCAAGAATACGCAGTACGATTTTCTCGCCGAACAGCGTCGGGCAGGTATTCACCCTGAAATCGATCGCGCGATTTTTTGACAGGCGCATTTTGATGCGGCCGTCCTGCGGCACGCGCCGCTCGGCGATGTCCAGACGTGACATGACCTTCAGTCGGGCCGACACTTTGCCCGCCAGTGCCGCTGGCGGTTGTGCGATTTCGTTCAGGACTCCGTCCAGTCGTGTCCGCACCCGGAAATATTTCTCATACGGCTCGAAGTGAATGTCCGATGCGCCTTTCTTGATGGCATCGAGCAATACCTTGTTGACGAAGCGTACAACCGGTGCGTCATCGACGTCGTCCCGGGTAACCTCGTCGGTTTCCTGTTCGCCACCGCCAACGTCGAGATTCTCCAGATCGAAATCATCGTCGTCGAAGCTGGACATCGACGTATCGACGGCTTCGAGCGCGCGAGCGACACGCTCTTCGAGTTTGTCTTGTTCGACGATAACCGGATCGACTCGAAAGCCGGTCTGAAATTTGATTTCGTCAATCGCCTGAAGATTGGTTGGATCAGAGATCGCGATATATAGCCGTTTGCCGCGTAGCGATAACGGCAACACCGTGTGTTTCTGGATCAGGTTCTGCGCAACGGCACGCACGACCTCCAGATCGACCTCCATCGCATCGAGATCCATCAACGGCACGCCGAATTCGTGCGAGGCAGCGACGGCAATCGCTTTCGGGTTGGCGAGCGAGTTTTCGACGATGTAGGCGACAAAGGCCTTTTTGGCCTCACGCGCTTCGGTCATCGCTTCATTGACGGCCTGTTCGGCAATGACGCCGTCCTGGACCAGGCGTCTGGGCAGTCCCGACAATACGTTTTGCGAAGCAGTTGCGGCCATGGGTTACTCGACTGAAGAGCCTGAAATATGTTCAAACTCTAGTCTCACCGAAAGGCCTGTGAGGATCAACTTAGGACTGTGTATCAGGTCACAAATTGCTATGAAATTCATGAAATGAGGCGTGATCTACCTCAAGGGCGGCAGGCGGCCGGTAGATATCGGTCTTCGACCGTCGAGACCAGATAAACCGAGGTCACGCCGCCACCAGCAGTACCCATCGGATTGGAGCCGGCGACTACGTTGGCACTGCCGCAACGCCATTGAATGCTGAGGTCAGCGGATTCGTAGGGTGTGAAATACAGAATGCTGCCAGCAATCGACGCATTCGCCTCATTTCCGAAGGTCAGTGCTAGTCGGCCATCGTCGACGTCCACCGACACCACATATTTGCCGCTGGTGTCGGTCGCAACGGGTGACATGCCGGCCGCGGCACGATTAATGGGTGCCTCTCCCGATTGGATAAACGACTCAACAATACTGCCCTTGGCGTTGGCCGCCATATTAATGCCTTCCGCGACCTGAGCTCTGACGGTGTACGTCTGGTAGGACGAGATTGCCAGTGAAGCCAGAATGCCGATGATCGCAACGACGATCATCAATTCAATGAGTGTGAAGCCGGACTGTCTTGATCTCATAACAGATTAATTGTAGCGCTTTCATGCACCCAAAGTCTTGGAACTGTGTCGGCAATTATGCCCGAAACTGAAAAGGGCTCCTCGCGGAGCCCTTTCCATTCCCGCCACGATCTGTCGATGCGTGCCGGAAGTCGCCATCTGGCGATCAGCTTACGGACGGCAAGCTGACGGCAGGAAGCGGTTCTCAACGTTGGTCGTGCCGACAGCAGTGCCCGGCATCAGGCCAGCGTTAGCGCCAACCAGCGTCGGAGCCGGCGCGTTACCGCAGCGCCATACAACACTGTCGTCCTGCGTCACGTACGGTGTCAAAGCCAGGGTCTGGGTAGCAACCTGAGCGTTGACTTCGTTACCGTAGGTGACGGTGATCGTACCGTTCAGGATCGCAACCTGCGTGACGTACTTACCGGAGGTATCGGTAGCCGTCGCGCTCATACCAGCAGCGGCGCGGTTAGCCGGAGCAGCACCGCGGTTCAGGAAGGTCTCTGATACAGCCGTTTTAGCAGCGGCTGCCAGTGACAGGCCTTCAGATACTTGTGAGCGGATCGTGTAATCCTGGTAGGCCGGGATCGCGATCGCAGCCAGAATACCGATGATTGCAACAACGATCATCAGTTCGATCAAGGTAAAACCCTGTTGGACTTTTTTCATGGGATAACTCCTCAAGACTTCAATTAAAATTCGGTTGTTTCCGTGGGCGTTGCCGCCTGTCGACATACACAAAGCAAGTGCTGTGCCAATATTTTCAGAAAATATATAAGCAATTGTTTTTTATTGAATAAATAATTCTGTGTATGGACTGAACTGTTATCTTTGCGTGACCGTGTTCACAGGTTTACGTCCGGTGAGAATGTCAAAAACTGACAATATTTGTCAGCTAGTGACGCAACCTGTCGCCCCTGTCACTCAATGCCGAGTTTTTTGATCCGGTATCGCAATTGGCGAAAGGTCAGACCCAGCTCACGTGCCGCAGCGGTCTTGTTATAGCGGGTCTTCTCCAGCGCCTCGACAATGGCCTGTCTCTCAATGTCTTCGAGCTGCGGTGTCAAAGGGCCGGTGGCGATCGCGCTTGCGTGCAGCGCGGCATCGGCCCCCGGCGCGTTGACATGCGGCGTCTCCAATAGCAGGTCGGTGGCATCCAGTTGGGAATCCGGTGTCAGCGTGACGGCGCGTTCGATGACATTTTCAAGCTCTCGGACGTTGCCCGGAAAGCTGTGCGCGCGCAGTGCTTTCTGTGCCGTCTCGTTCAGTACCTTCTCCGGCTGCTGGTGCTGCGCAGCAAAGCGCTGCAGAAACGCACTTGCTAACAGAATGATATCGTCACCACGCTCGCGCAGCGGTGGCACGGGCAACTCGATGACATTGACACGATAGAACAGGTCTTCGCGGAATTTGTGTTCCTTGGATAATGCCGCCAGATCCTGGTGCGTCGCTGACAAAATTCGAATGTCGATTTTTTGTTCAGCTGAGGCGCCGACCGGGCGCACGGCTTTTTCCTGAATCACTCGCAGTAGTTTGACCTGCATTGGCATCGGCAGCTCTGCGATTTCATCCAGAAACAAGGTACCGCCGTCGGCAGCCTGAAACAGGCCTTCCTTGTCGCTGACCGCGCCGGTGAAGCTGCCCTTGCGGTGACCGAACAGTTCACTCTCAATCAGTTCCGCCGGAATCGCACCGCAGTTGACCGGCACAAAAGCGCCGGCTGCGCGCGCGCTGGACTCGTGAATCATGCGCGCGACCAGCTCCTTGCCAGTGCCAGACTCACCGCGAATGTGCACCGGCGCCTGACTGCGCGCCACCCGGGCGATGATGTCGCGTACCCGGTCCATGGCATCACTGTTGCCCAACAGCGTATCGGCGGTCTGCTCGCCTGCGCTGTCCAGCCTCAGTGCCGTAGAGATGATGCTGCGCAGATTGTTGACATCTAGCGGTTTGGTCAAAAAATCGAACGCGCCGTTTTTCATTGCCTCGACCGCGGTTTCGACGCTGCCGTGGGCGGTGATGACGGCGATTGGCATCGCCGGATGCGCTTTGCGCACATGCGTCACCAGCGACAGACCATCGCCGTCGGGTAAATGCATGTCCGTCAGACACAAATCATAATGCGCGCTGCTCAATCGCGCGCGTGCGTCGGCCAAATCCACTGCGGTATCGGCGCTCAGATGCATGCCGATGACCGTCATTTCTAACAGATCTCGCAGATCCGGCTCGTCGTCAACGATCAGTACGCGTTTGTTGGTTGGGTTTGATTGGGTGGCGCTCATTAGCCTACACCGCTCCAGCGTTCGGGATCTGCAAATACAATATGCATGATGCTGCCACCCTCGGCGCTGCGCCGATAGGTCAGGTTGGCGCGATTTAATTCACACAGCTCACGACACAGGTATAGCCCAAGTCCCGTGCCCGCATCATGTTGGGTGAAGAACGGCTCGAAAATATTCTCTTCGATCTCAGCCGATACGCCGGGGCCATGATCCTGAAGCTCAAGGTAGGGACGCCCGGTGCTGCCGGCACGTCCCCATCGAATCAGCACTGGTGCCGCCGGTGAGGCATCTGCGTGGCGCACCGCATTGTCCAGCAAGTTGCGCAGCACCTGACGCAGGTGACCTGGGTCGAATACGATCTCTACTGGCTCGGCGTCGCCGACAATGCGGATCGTGTCGTCGGGCAGGGACTGGGCGTAGTCGGGCACGAACGTGGCGATCCAGCTGTGCAGCGCTAGCTTTTGCGGTCGACTGCGATCACGCCGGGACATCTGCATGATGTCCTCGACCAGGTCCGAGACGCGCCCGGCATTGCGCTCGATGATGCTCGATAGTTTCGCCAGCTCGCCGCCTTCAGTCTGCTCGGCCATGAGTTGTGCCGCATGTGACATCGCGCCGATCGGGTTGCGAATTTCGTGTGCGATGCTCGCCGACAATCGTCCCAGCGAGGCCAGCTTGCCCTGTTGAACGCGCTCTGCCAGCACACTGATGTCTTCAAGAAATAGCATCAAAGCGGTGTCTTCGCGCTGTTTGTCGCCGAACGGTGCAATATGTACCTGCAGCCGCGAGCCATCCAGTCCTGGCATGGTCGTTTGTTCGCTCGGGTCATGATCTGAGCCACGGCGCCAACTTTTGACGTGATGAGTCAGCGCCTGCGAGTGAATCGAAAGCGGCTGATTAATGGTGTCCAATCCGATGCCCAGATGGCGCGACGCCGCGTCATTCAACAGGCGTACGTTGTCATCACCATCGAGCACGACAATCGCCTCGCGCAGATGCTGCACGACATAGCGATTGAGTTCGGCCAGATTGGCGATATCGGTAGTTTGCTGGCGAGCCAGTGCCTCGCTGGCCGCCAATCTGCGTGTGACCGGCACGACGGCGAGCACGACGATAAACAACATCGCGCTCAGCAAGCCTGCCGCTGGATACTCCAATAGTGCGACGCTGCCGGTAGCGTGAAGGAAGGCCTGTTGGCCCAAAATTAACACCGTGCCCAGGGCGGCAAAGAACAGCGCCATCAGGGGATTGAGGATGAAGCCACCGGCGGCGACAAACAACAAACACAAACCTGGCAGGCCACTGGCAGTCCCGCCACTGGCCAGTGCCATCAGGCAGATCAGCATGATGTCGAAAAACAGTACGATCTCGCCCAATGTTTGAAGTGGCATGACACGGCGTGAACCGGCAATCGCACCGACAACGCCACCGACGAACCAGATGAGCAAGCTGGTCAGAAACAGGTTTGGATAGTTATCGCCAAAAAACCTCGGTCGTTCGCTGGAGATAAATACCGCCATCAGCAGCACCGCCATCAGCAGCCGGAACAGGGCCAACGCGTTCAGTGCGCGCCAGCGAAAGTCCGCATCGCTGGTCGAGACGCTGGCCGGCCGGGTGAGGGGCAAGGCACCGCTAATCTGCTCGCTGACTGCTGTAGGTTGCAAGTTCATAAACATAATTCTAGCGCGACTGATTGGCGGAACGGTGACGCAGGTAGCGTTTTGCGGGTGCTAGCCCTTTGATACAATCCCGGCGCAAGCTGTCTAGCAGGACGAGGGCAGCAGCCAAACTTCACCACTGGGGACACTCAATTCTATGAATTTGCACGAATATCAGTCGAAGAAAATCTTCGCGGACTATGGCATCGCCGTACCACAGGGAATTGTCGCCGACTCCGGCGATGCGGCGGTTGAGGCGGCGAAGTCGCTGGGTGGCGAGCTTTGGGTCGTCAAGGCGCAGGTTCACGCCGGTGGCCGGGGTAAGGCGGGTGGCGTCAAGCTGGCCCGCTCACTGGATGAGGTGCGTGATGCGGCTAACGCGATGTTAGGCGAGCGTCTGGTGACGCCGCAGACCGATGCAGACGGTCTGCCGATCCACCAGGTCTATGTAGAGTCCGGTTCAGACATTGATCGTGAGCTGTATTTGAGCATGGTCGTCAACCGCGACGTACGCCAGATTGCCTTCATCGTATCGGCAGCCGGTGGCATGGATATCGAAGAAGTCGCGCACGAGACCCCTGAAAAAATTCACACGGTTAATATTTCACCGTCCGTGGGGCTGGCCGAATACCAGATTCGCGACATGGCTTACGGCTTGGGTCTGGATAAACCGCAACAAAAGGCGTTCGCCAAGGTCGCACGTGGTTTGTACAAAATGTTCACCGACATCGACGCCAGCCAGGTTGAGATCAACCCATTGATCACGACCAAAAGCGGAGAGGTGATGGCGCTGGATGCCAAGATCAACATCGAGGCGAACGCGCTGTTCCGCCAGGCCGAGATCGAGAAGTTGCGTGATCCGAGCCAGGAAGATGAAAAGGAAGCGCGCGCGGCCGAACACGATCTGAACTATGTCTCACTCGATGGCGATATTGCCTGCATGGTGAACGGAGCGGGTCTTGCGATGGCCACGATGGACGTGATTAACGTCCACGGCGGTGAACCGGCCAACTTCCTCGATGTGGGCGGCGGTGCGACCGCCGAGCGCGTCTCGGAAGCGTTCAAACTCATCCTGTCGAACGACAAGGTCAAAGCCATTCTGGTCAACATTTTCGGTGGCATTGTGCGTTGTGATCTGATCGCCGAGGGCATTATTGAGGCGGTCAAACAGGTTGGCGTCGAAGTGCCGGTCGTGGTGCGGCTCGAGGGCACCAACGTTGAGAAGGGCCGTGAGGCGCTGGCAACCAGCGGGCTTGAAATTATTGCGGCAGATGATTTGACCGACGCGGCGAAAAAGGCCGTCGCGGCCGCTGCGTGATCGGGGTAGGAACATGAGTATTCTCGTCAACAAAAACAGCAAAGTGATCTGCCAGGGACTGACCGGTAATCAGGGTTCATTCCATACCGAGCAGTGCATCGATTACGGCACACAGGTCGTGGGCGGTGTCACACCGGGCCGCGGCGGTAGCACGCATCTGGATGTGCCCGTGTTCAACACGGTTAAAGAGGCGGTGGCTCAAACTGGAGCCGATGTCAGCATGATTTACGTGCCGCCACCGTTTGCCGCCGATGCCATTCTCGAAGCGGCCGACGCCGGCATTGAGCTGATCGTCTGCATCACCGAGGGTATCCCGGTGCTGGACATGGTGAAGGTGCGTGCCACATTGGATGATCTGGACTGCCGCCTGATCGGACCGAACTGCCCGGGCATTATCACGCCGGGCGAGGCGAAAATCGGCATCATGCCTGCGTTTATCCATTCGGCTGGCAAGATCGGTGTGGTGTCTCGCTCCGGCACGCTGACCTATGAGGCGGTCTACCAAACCACACAGGCAGGGCTGGGCCAGAGTACCTGTGTCGGTATCGGGGGCGACCCGGTGCGCGGCATGAACTTCATCGATTGTCTGGAGCTGTTCCAGGCGGATGACGACACCGCTGGCATTATCATGGTGGGCGAGATTGGTGGCAGCGACGAAGAAGCAGCGGCCGAGTACATTGCCGAGCATGTCACCAAACCGGTGGTCAGCTACATCGCCGGTGTCACTGCACCGCCGGGCAAACGCATGGGCCACGCCGGTGCGATTGTGGCGGGTGGCAAAGGGACCGCGGACGCCAAGTTTGCAGCGCTTGAGAAGGCGGGTGTGAGCACCGTTCGCTCTCCAGCCGATTTGGGTAGTGCCATGGTCGAGGCGCTCGGCGGCTGATGCGTGATTCTGCGCCATGGACGATGGCGCTGGCGCAACTCAATCCGTTGGTCGGCGATGTCGCCGGCAATACTGAACAGTGCATTGAGGCCATTCGACAGGCGCGCAGCCAGCATGGTGCGCGCCTTGTCGTTTTGCCAGAGATGATGCTGTGCGGCTATCCGCCGGAAGATCTGTTGCTGCACGCCGGCTTACAGCAACGCATCGAGCATGCGCTGAGCATACTGATGCGGGAGACTGCCGATCTGGGTGATGTTGCCTGTGTTGTTGGCTTCCCGGAGTACACCGAGGGCCGGTTGTACAACGCTGCAGTGGTGATCGATGGCGGGCGCGAGATCGCTCGTTACCGTAAGTGGTTGTTACCGAATTATCAGGTGTTCGACGAAAAGCGCTATTTCACAGCCGGCACCGATGCGTGTGTGTTTGAGCTTGCCGGCACGCGAATCGGTCTGACCATCTGCGAAGATGTTTGGGGCGAGGCGCCTGCGGCAGCGGCAGCCAAAGCCGGTGCACAGTGTTTGATCGCGATGAATGGCTCGCCGTATGAGGTTGGCGCGCAGAGGCGTCGCGAGGCGGTTGTCTGTCAGCGTGCACGCGAGACCGGATTGCCGATTGCCTACGTCAATATGATCGGTGGCCAGGATGAGCTGGTCTTCGATGGCGGCAGTTTCGTCGTCGATGCGGCCGGTGAGCAGATTCAACGCAGTGCGCCGTTTGAGTCCGTGTTGGTGCCGGTCACAGTGAGTGCCGGGGCGACGACGACTCTGACAATGAGCGATTCGGAGCCACTGCCCGATGAGATGGCCAACCTGTACAAGGCGTTGGTGTTCGGCACGCGCGACTATGTGCAAAAGAACGGCTTTCCGGGTGTCTTGCTGGGTTTGTCTGGTGGCATCGATTCGGCACTGACATTGACCATCGCCGTCGATGCGCTGGGCGCGGAGGCGGTACAAGCCATCATGATGCCGTATCACTACACCTCATCGATGAGTCTGGAGGATGCGGCGGCACAGGCAAACGCTCTTGGCGTCGCCTATGAGGTGATTTCGATTGAACCGATCGTCACCGCGGCATTGGGTCAGCTACAACCGCACTTCGAAGGAATAGCGGCCGATACCACCGAGGAGAATATCCAGTCGCGCAGTCGTTGTCTGTTGTTGATGGCTATGTCGAACAAAACGGGCAACATGTTGTTGACCACCGGCAACAAAAGCGAAATGGCGGTCGGTTACGCGACGTTATATGGCGACATGGCAGGCGGTTTCGCGCCGATTAAGGACTGCAGCAAGTCGCAGGTTTTTGCGCTGGCGCGCTGGCGCAATCAACAAACGCCGGAGGCCCCGCCGATACCGGATCGGGTCATTACGAGGCCACCATCTGCCGAGTTACGACCTGACCAGCAGGACAGTGATTCGTTGCCTGAATACGATGTACTCGACCCGATCCTCGCCGCGTTCATCGAACGCGACCTGTCGGTAGAGCAAATTGTGGCGCTGGGTTTTGATGAGGCGACCGTGATTCGCGTGCTGACCATGGTGCGGCGCAACGAATACAAGCGCCGGCAAGCACCGCCGGGTGTCCGCGTCAGCCCACGTGCATTCGGCCGCGACTGGCGCTATCCGATTACCTCTGGCTATCAGTTTCCAAGCCCGCGTGACTAAAGCGCTTTGACCCCGGGCCGCTAGCGCGGCATGGGTGCAACCGCTCCAACACAACAACGCGGGCCGCGAGACGCTATGGATCGACCGGTGCGTCAGGCTGTTGAGGGCATGATCGTGCGCTTGCTGGCGTTGATTACCAGTACGGGTCTGGTTTTGATCCTGTCAGCATTGACCGGTGCGCCGCATCCCTGGTGG
>JBCCZN010000089.1:0-10934 GCA_039187375.1 Pseudomonadota bacterium | reverse complement strand
GTCGGTGACGCTGTTTTTCGATCCAGACGACTTTCGCACCGAGGTAGCGGATGCGCTGAGTGACGCGACCGGCCGTCAGGTCGAGATCGCAGGCCCGCTCGAGTTGTCGGTCTTTCCCTGGTTGGCGGTGCAGACCGGCGGCATCACGATGAGTGATGCGACCGCCTTTGGCCCGGCACCGATGCTCTCGCTCGATAATGCCAGCGCGGCCGTCAAGATGGCGCCATTGTTCAGTGGCAAGGTCGAGGTCGGCAACGTCTCCGTTGTCGGTCTGGATTTGAATCTGCAGGTACGTAGCGACGGCCTAACCAATTGGGATGACATTGTTGAGACGGCCGGTGCTGACACTGATGTCACGCCAACGATCGAGTCGGATGCGACGTCCGAGCCGCTCGAGCTGTCGATCGAGAGCATCAAACTCATCGATGCCAACATCACCTATCGCGATGGCAGCAGCGGCAGCGAGTATGCACTGACCAACGTCAACGTTTCGATCGGCAACATCAATCCTGCAACGCCAACCGATATCGATGGGTCGCTCGAGTTTCGTGTGTTACCTGATGCACTGAGCGGCGCGGCCAGTGTGCGCACGAGCATGTCGTTGCAGGACGATGGCGGTGTAACGCTGGAAGATTTGCGACTGGATGGCGATATCAATACGCCCACGTTTACCGATGCGCAGTCGTTTTCGTGGCGCGCGCAGCAGGTGCATGTCAACACCACAGCCAACACGCTCGACATCAACAGCAGCGCGTTTGCGTTCGCGAATATCGAGGGCACGTTGAGCGTCATGGGCAGCGGCCCATCCGATCCAGTGTCGCTGCGCGGCGCGATCAGTGTTGCGGAGTTTGATTTGAATGCACTGCTGACAGCCACCGGTAGCGAGCCGCTGGTCACGGCAGATCCGCAGGCGCTCGCTCGTATTCGCTTTGATGCCGAGCATGCATTGACCTTCGAGTCGATGACACTGCAGAACGTGCGGCTTGTCGTCGACGACACCACGTTGAGCGGGTCGGCCGGCATCGCCAATTTTGCCAGCGGTGCGGTGGTGTTCGATTTGGCTGGCGATCGAATCGACATTGATCGTTATCTGGCGCCGGCTGATCCGAATGCAGCAGCCAGTACCAGCCCTGACGCGGAGGTCGCAATCCCTGTCGACATGCTGGATGGTCTGACGGCGGCAGGTCAGATCACCTTCGAAGAGTTGGTCACCGCAAGCTTGCCGCTGACCGATGTCAGTGTCGGCATTAATGTGGCCGACAAACGGGCCAGACTGCACCCCATTAAAGCCAGTGTGCTGGGCGGGCAATACAGCGGTGACATTCGGGTGGATACGCGCGGCGCGGCGCCGACGCTGTCTGTCAACGAAACGGTGTCTGCGATTCAATTGGGCAGCGTCGCCTCAACCCTGTTTGAGCGGGACAATATCGATGGCGTTCTGAATGCCAACTTTAAATTGGCTGGCGCCGGCGTTGCGTTTGGCGAAATTGCGCGAACGCTCGCGGGCGATGTTGAGTTCAGTATTGCGGATGCGGCTCTGGTCGGCACCGATATCTGGTCTGATATCCGACGCGGTCGAGCGTTGTTCAAGCGCGAGACGCCGCCACCCGCACCCGCTAACCCGCGTACCGAATTCACGAAGATGACCGGTACCTTAACTGTGGCCGACGGCATTGCGTCTGGCGATGATTTTTTTGCGGCGCTGCCATTTTTGCAACTCACCGGTCGCGGCCGGATCAACCTCGCCACTGCCGGGCTGGACTACAAACTCGATGCACGCGTGCTGGAGGTGCCCGATTTTCTGGATTCGGTCTCCGCCGAAGAGTTGGCCGAGTACACCGAAGCGGTGATTCCATTGCAGGTTGAAGGATCGATGTTGGCACCGGATATCTCGCCGGACGTGGAAGGCTGGATCAAGAACAAAGCCAAGTCTCGGCTCGATCAGGAGTTGGGTCGTTTGTTAGGTGGCGATGAAGAGGCTGACGAGGAAGAAGACCTCGAGGATCAGTTGAAGCGTCGTTTACTCGATAAGTTGCGCGGCAACTAGGTCAATGCGGCTGGCGCTGATCGCACTGTGTTTATCGCCGGCGATGGCGAGCGCCGCCGAGTTGTTGCAGATCAGTGTTGAGCGCGATGGTCGTCGCTATACGATGGTGTCGGAGACCTGGTTCGATGCGCCGGTGATTGGCGTGTTCGATGTGCTCACCGACTACGCGAATTTCGACCGTATTTCGTCCGTCTACAAACAGTCCGGTTATATCGAACCGGCGGATGACAACACGCCCAGGGTGTATAGCCGTGCGCGCGGTTGCGTGCTGTTTTTTTGCCAGACAATCGAGCGCGTCGAGCGGCTGGAGAACGAGGGGCTGGCGCGCCTGCGTGCGATTGCCGAGCCCGATAAGTCAGACTTTAAATTCAGTGAGGCGTCGTGGGAGTTTCGCGAGCAAGATAATGGCACCTGGGTGCGCTATTCGGTGACGATGGAGCCGGGATTTTGGGTGCCGCCAGTCATTGGTCCGTACATGATGAAACGTAAGCTCGCCAGTGGTGGTGAGGATGCGATCAACCGAATCGAGGTGTTGGCGCAGCAATCGACCGCGACCGCCAAGGTGCTCGGCGCGCGCGGCTTGAAGGGCTTTGAGGCTGACAATGACTAAGCCGGCTGCACAGGCGATTAGTGATGCGGTGCTCGACTGGTTCGATATGCACGGCCGGCACGATTTGCCCTGGCAGCAGGACAAGACGCGGTATCGCGTCTGGGTCTCGGAGGTGATGCTGCAGCAAACGCAGGTTGCCACTGTGATCGATTATTTCCAGCGTTTCATGCAGCGTTTCCCGGATGTAACGGCGTTGGCCGATGCGCCGCTCGATGACGTGTTGTCGATGTGGTCCGGTCTGGGCTACTACGCGCGTGCTCGCAATTTGCATCGTGCGGCGCAACAGGTACGCGATGTGCATGCAGGCGTCTTCCCGGGCGAATTTGATGCTGTGATTGCCTTACCGGGTATCGGTCGGTCTACCGCCGGCGCGATCCTGGCGCTCACCGATAACGCCCGCCACGCCATCCTGGATGGGAACGTTAAACGTGTATTGGCGCGGCACGATGCGGTGGCCGGTTGGCCCGGCAAGCGGGCGGTCGTTGATACGTTGTGGGCATTGGCCGAACACTACACCCCGTCAGCGCGCATTACCGACTACACGCAGGCGATGATGGATCTGGGCGCAACACTGTGCACCCGCAACAGACCAGCCTGTGATCGATGTCCGGTTGCCGGCTCATGTCGTGCCCTGGTCGCTGGCAATCAGACTGAATTCCCTGGTCGTAAGCCCAAAAAATCCAAGCCGCACAAACATGCGATTTGGTTGGTGCGATGTGCCGGTGATTTGGTGTTGTTGGAGAAGCGCCCGTCGCAGGGAATTTGGGGCGGACTGTTTTGTTTTCCGGAAGTGGCACTGGAAGCGGTGCCCGTCGCGGCAAGCCGATTACCAAGTTTCACCCACAAGTTCACGCATTTTGATCTGACCATTCAGCCGATGCGGGTGCAGGATGCGGCACTGACTGCCGACAACGTCGCTGATGCGGCGCTGGGCACTGAATGGGATCAGATTGAGCATTGGCTTGAACGCGGTGTGCCGAAGCCTGTGCGTCAGGTGCTGGAGCAACTACAATTGCAGGATCAGTCAATGCAACAACTGGAGTTGGTGGGATGACGCGAACAGTCGATTGCGTGTTGATAGGCGAGCCCGGTGAAGGTCTGGACTATGTACCGTACCCGGGCGAGCTCGGCAAGCGTATTTATGACAACGTCTCGAAGGCGGGTTGGCAGCGATGGCTCGGGCACCAGACGATCCTGATCAACGAATATCGTCTGACCCCGATTGAGCCGGAGGCGCGCAAGTTTCTTGAGCGCGAAATGGAGAAGTTCTTTTTCGGTGAGGGCTCGGACGTACCCGATGCGTTCGTTAAAGAGGGCGACTAAAGATCACTCACCCGGCGCTACGGCCGTTGCGTAGTGCACGCTGAATAATTCATTGTCATCCAGCCAGGTCTTGTGCACCAGAAAGCCCGCCTTCGCCGCCAGCGCAACAAATCCATCGACGGTATATTTGTATGAGCATTCGGTCAGGATCGTCTCATCTTTTGCGATCGAAAAAGTGGTATCACCCAGCGTGAACGTTTGATCGCGCTCGCTGACCAGGTGCATTTCGATTCGGTTGAGTTCTGTGTTGTAGCGTGAGACATGCCGGAACGCGTTGGCATCAAAGTCACTGCCAAATTCACGATTCAGATGCGTGAGCATATTGCGGTTGAATGTCGCCGTGACGCCCTCTGCATCGTCATAGGCGCGCTCGAGAATGGCCGGGTCCTTTTGTAGATCAACGCCGATTAACAAGCCGCCCGAATCCTTGGCGACTGTGCGCATCGTGCGCAACAAATCCAGCGCCGCATCAGGCGCAAAATTGCCGATGGTCGAGCCGGGGAAAAAGACAACGTTGCGAGCCGGCATGCGCTTGGGCGTTGGCAACTCAAACGGGCGTGTGAAGTCGGCAGCAACCGGCAGGATTTGCACGTTTGGGTAGTCGGCGGCCAGCTCATCGGCGGCGGCTTTTAGATGATCTCCGGAGATGTCGACCGGGACGAACACAATGATGTTCTGCAGCGCATCGAGCAGAATGCGCACCTTGGCGCTGGCCCCGGCACCAAACTCAATCAATGAGGCATCGTCACCGAACGAGGCGCCCATCTCTTCGACATGCTCGGTCAGGATGCCCAGCTCGGTGCGAGTCGGGTAGTACTCCGGCAGTTCGGTGATGCGCTCAAACAGCTCGGAGCCGTATTCGTCGTAAAAGTACTTTGGTGAGATCGTCTTTTGCGGCAATGACAGCCCGTCGATCAGCGACTGCAATTCGGTGTCGCGCGCGCGGTACTGACTGGTCAGTTCAGTTTCGATTGGTGTCCCCATCAGATTAGGTCGAGCGTGCCAGTCTCAGGCCAAGACACTGCCAGCGTTGGTGCGGGTAGAAAAAACTGCGATAGGTGGCGCGCAGATGATCCTGGGCGCTGAGTGCGGAGCCACCACGCACGACCATCTGGTTGCTCATGAACTTGCCGTTGTACTCACCTAGCGCGCCGTTCAACGGCTTAAAACCGGGATACGGCAGATAGGCACTGGCGGTCCACTCCCAGACATCGCCGAACCACTGGCCCGCGCCCGGTGCGGGTTGCCATAGATCGGACTCGGCGAAATTGCCGCTGACCGACTGTTGCGCCGCGCAGTGTTCCCACTCGATTTCGCTCGGCAGTCTTGCGCCCGCCCAGCGTGCGAATGCGTCCGCTTCAAAGAGAGACAGATACGCCACCGGTGCGTTGTCGTCGATCTCACGCACGCCTCCCAGTGTGAACTGCTGTTCGTGGCCATCGAGCCAGTACAGCGGGGCGCGCCATTGGTGTTGATTGACGCAGGCCCAGCCGTCACTCAGCCATAGTGCTGCGTTGTGATAGCCGCCATCGGCGATGAACTGTTTGTACTCGCCATTGGTCACCAAAGCGTTAGCGATTTCAAAATCTTCCAGCAGCGCGCGATGGCGTGGTGATTCATTGTCGTAGGAGAATGTCGTCGAACGCTGATCAACACCGACGCTCACGATACCGCCGACGAAAGACTCGAATGTTGTCTGCGTCGCCTCGCCTGTAACGGCCGGCAGGTGCTCACGCAACGCTGGGCGTAGCGGATTGCATGAGAGCACATGTTGAATATCGGTGAGTAGCAATTCCTGATGTTGTTGTTCATGGTGCAAGCCGATCGTAATGATGTCGGCTAGCGAATCGGCGGGCGCCGCTTTCGCATCATGCGCTGCCGAGCGTGGACCACGGCCACGAGAAGCGTCGGCCATCAACGCCTCAAAGCGCATCTCCAAAAGGCTCAGCATTGCCGTATCCACATGCTTGCGGTAGTCGATGATCTGGCTGAGCGTGGGACGCGAGAGCAGGCCTCGATGCGTGCGTGCGTGCATTGGCCCGACGGTTTCGTAATAGCTGTTGAACAGGTGGGCATACCGCGCATCGAGTGGCTCGTAAGCGGGCATGTGCTCACGCAGGATGAACTGCTCGAAAAACCAGGCGGTGTGCGCCAGATGCCATTTGGTCGGGCTGGTGTCATCCATCGATTGCACGACGGCGTCTTCGGGATGCAGTCCGTCTATTAGATCGAGCGTGCGCTGGCGAACGCGGCTGTAGTGTTCGATCAGCGCATCACCCGCATGCTCGGTGCGGGAATCAGCACTGTGGCCAAGAGGCATGCAGCGAATCCTGAAGTGTTGCGGGGAGGGTTTAGCCTACGGGGCGCTGCGGGCTGAGTCAAAGACGCTCAGTCGCTGTAGCGGGAAGCGAAGCTCTGGCAGATGTGTTCGATGTACTCGTCCAGATCTGCGATCGGTTGGCCGGTCGCGGCGGGCTCGTGCACCAGCGCCTGGTTGATCGAACCAAAGAACTCGCGCGCCGCAAAACGCACGTTACAGGGATTAAACAGGCCTCGATCAATCATCGTTTGCAAAATGTACTCGGCGATTGCCTGGCCACCTTCTTGCCAATTGGGAGTCGTCAGAATATCGGCAATTTCCGGGTGACGTTGTTTCTCGGTGACGACGATACGGAACAGATTGGGTAGTTGTGTGCCATTGATCGCTTCGCGTTGGCGCGCTGCAAAATAGCGCGTGGCTTCAATCGCTGAGTCGAATTCCGGCATGGATTGCCGGTAGGGCTCCGTCGCCTTAGCGGTTTGATCGTCATACACCAGTCGAAAGATGGACTCGATCGAGCCAAAGCGCTTGCTCAGATCCATTTTTTCAATGCCGGTGGCTCGGCTTAGGTGCTCAAAGGTGGTGCCACCAAAGCCCTCGCGAACGAACACTTTGATCGCAGCGTCAACAAATGCCCGGTATTCGGCGTTGTTGCGATTACGTTCATGTTCTTGCGGGTTTGCAGACATGGCACCATGATAGTGCAAGTCACCACTGGCTCAAACATAGACATAACTTGAAAAAACCAGACAAAAAATTGACGAAACCTCTTAATTTGCAGTCTGAGACGCGCAGCCTAGACAGGAATGGTTCATGAACAAGACCTTGCTCGCACTGATCGTTGCACTCGGTGGGTTTCTGATGGGCTTCGATGCGTCGGTGATTGCCGGTGTCGTCGGCGCGATTGAGATCGAATTCGGATTGACCAAGCTGCAGTTGGGCTGGGCAGTATCATCGCTGACGCTGACCGCGACGCTCGGCATGATGCTGTCTGGCCCGCTTAGTGACCGCATTGGGCGCAAACCGGTGTTGCAACTGGCCGCCGTGTTGTTTGCGGTGTCGGCGGTGGCCTCGGCTATCGCGCCGGATTTTCTGACACTGGTGATCGCGCGAATGGTCGGCGGGCTCGGTGTGGGTGCGGCATTGATTATCGCGCCGATGTACATCGCCGAGATGGCACCGCCCGAGTCACGTGGGCGGCTGGTGTCATTCAATCAGCTCAATATCGTTATCGGTATTTCGGCGGCGTTCTTCAGCAACTATCTGATCCTTTCACTGGGCGAGTCGGGCGCGCCGTGGACGGAGCCGCTGAGGTTGGGTGAGCTGGGTTGGCGCTGGATGCTTGGTGTCGAGGCAATACCGGCGGTGATTTATTTTCTGGCGTTGTTGCCGGTGCCCGAGAGTCCGCGTTGGCTGGAGATGCGTGGGCGGGCGGTGCCACCGAAGGTGCCGGTCAGCGAACTGTTACAGCCGGCCTTGAAGAAGGTGTTGTTCATTGGCATCGCCGTCGGTGTGCTGCAGCAAATCACCGGCATCAATTCGGTGTTCTTTTATGCACCGGTCATATTTGAACAAGCGGGCTTCGGCACCAACGCCGCATTCATGCAGGCGGTGTTGGTTGGGCTCACCAACCTTGCGTTCACAGTCGTCGCGATCTTGATGATCGACCGACTGGGGCGACGACCATTACTGGGGTTCGGGCTTTTCGGTATTGCGGTGTGCATGTTCACGCTGGCCTGGGCGTTCTCCGGTGTGGATGAGGCGGCGGCGGATGCCGCCACCGTGGTTAACGCCAATATCGTGCTGTTCGCGATACTCGGGTTTGTTGCTTGCTTCGCCGTGTCATTGGGGCCGGTGATGTGGGTGCTGTTCTCTGAGTTGTTCCCGGATGAGGTTCGCGGGTTGGCGGTGTCGTTCGTCGGGCTGATCAACTCGACCGTGTCGTTTCTGGTGACGCTGGTGTTCCCATGGCAGCTCGACACGATTGGGCCAGCAGCGACGTTCGCTGCCTATGGCGGGTTTGCGGCAGTAGGGCTTGTCATCGTCATGCGGGTGTTGCCGGAGACCAAGGGTCGCTCGCTCGAAGAGCTTGAGCAGATGTTGGTGATCGACTCGGTGCGCTGATGCTGCGGCGCTGTCGCGTCAGTCTTTGAGCTGCGCTAGTCGTTCAGCAAGGAATGCCCGCTCGGTGTCATTCGGTGTCAGCGTGATCGCTGTGTGCAATGCCTGTTTCGCTGTGGTCAGGTCACCGGTCGCTTGTGCGGTGTTGGACAGTGCGAGGTGATAAGGCGCGTAATCGGCAACACCCGGCGCCTTGGCGACGGCGCGCAGCAGCGTTGTTGCAATGTCTGCACGCCCCGCCTCGGTGAGCGCCACCGCGCGATTCACGCTGACCACTGTTGAGGGCATTTGTTGTTCGAGAATCGCATACAGCGCGGCAATTTGCGGCCAGTCGATGTCGCCTGCGGCGCAATGCAGCGCGGCGATGGCAGCTTGTGTTTGATAGGGGCCGGGTTGGTGCTGCGCCATCACCGTTTGGAGCAGCGCACGACCTTCGTCGACGAGATCGGCTTGCCAGGCACTTCGATCCTGATCCATCAGTCGCACCGGGGTGCCATCGGCGGCAACGCGGGCCTGATGGCGCGAGTGGTGCAATAGCATTAATGCCAACAGGCCGCCGGCCTCGGCGTGGCCAGGGAACAGACGGCGTACCAATCGTGCCAGCCAAATAGCTTCGCCGCAGACGCGCGCATCGGTTAATGCGTCGCGCCGGGCGCTATAACCTTGATTGAATATGAGATAGAGGGTGCCGAGCACACCGGTCAGACGTTCGGCGAGTTCACTGTCATCCGGAATGCGAAACGGGATACCGGCATTGCGGATTTTGCTGCGAGCACGATTCAGGCGTTGTTCCATCGTGCGAACCGGAACGAGGAAGGCTTGCGCAACGTCTTCGCTGGAAAGGCCTGCGATGACTTTGAGTGTCAGCGCCACCTGCGCGTCGTCTGAGAGCGCCGGGTGGCAGCAGGTGAAGATCAGGCGCAGCACGTCGTCGTCCAGCGAGCTGGTGTCGGGCGGTGAGTCTTCGGCGGCCGCGTCGATGTCGACATCCAACTCGAATTTGGCGCGGCGCGCCTGATCGATCAGAAGCCGCTTGCCGGTCGTGATCAGCCAGCCCGTTGGGTTATCCGGCACGCCGTCATCGGGCCAGCGTTGCAGCGCTTTTTCGGCAGCATCCTGAAAAGCATCTTCGGCGCGCTCCAGGTTGCCGGAGAACCGGCGCAGTGCTGCCAGAGCACGCGGACGTGCGACTTTCAACACTGCGCCGAGGTCTGCCATTGCCTTAGCCTTCCAGCGGCTCAGGAAATACCGGTCGGATCTCGACACAGCCGATGTCGTCATGCGGCAGCAGGCTGGCGTAGGCGATCACCTGGTCGATGTTGTCGCACTCGAACACGTAGTAGCCGCCCAGCTGCTCCTTGGTTTCGGCGAAGGGGCCGTCGGTGACGGTGATCTTGCCGGCATGGTTGCGCACCGTGGTGGCGTCGGCGACATCCATCAGGCGATTGCCGCCGCGATAAGTGCCGTCTTTTTCGGCTTGTTCGAGGATGGCCATGTGGCCTGCCATGATTTTTGCCTCCTCGGCCTCGGACAGGGCGGCCCAGCGATCTTCGGCATTGTAGATAAACATAACGTATTCCATGGTCTGTCTCCTTTTGGATGGGTTACAGCATAGATGACGAATGGGCGGCGTGGATTACGACACCCTCGATGAAAAAAGTTGGGCTATTGACTCAGACGCGGGGGACGGTTGTAATACGCGGCCACTTGGAAGGCCGGGTAGCGGGATCGCGAAGCGACAAGGTAGGCAAGGATTGAAAATCCGCCTGCTCCGACATCAGGCGACACAATTAGGCCAGGTAGCTCAGTTGGTAGAGCAGCGGATTGAAAATCCGCGTGTCGGTGGTTCGATTCCGCCCCTGGCCACCAATTCCATCAACAAATATCCCAACCTGTCATTTGAACTCATTGGTCTCTGTCTGGCTACCTTTCGAGTAGGACTTGCATCAGCGCCATTGGTTTTGCGCGTATTCTTAGAGACTAAGCGGCCGCACTCGGCTTCTGTCGTCTAGCCAGTTGCCATAAACTCTCTCTCCATGGCCATCAGTAAGCCTGCGCCCGCCTTTCTGGTTGTCTTTATTGTTCTATTCACGCTGGGCGCCACTTATTTTTTGTGGGATCACAAACAGCCATCTGCCGTGCAGCAGTTGCAAGCCAATGACCCAAGCGTGTCCCGCGAAGGTGGCTTGAGTTTAGACACAAACCAAGCACTGTCTAAAACCGGTGAAGACGAAGCGATCGATTCACCGAGCGTTGCTGACTCTGCCGATGAACCTGATGCCTGTTTGCGTCTTGTTGATCTTGAGCTGAGCTTTGATGTCGACATCGAGCTGCAGCGGCTTCGGCAGACTGCCCAGATGGGACCTTGGTTCAACGAATATCATGGCATTACACTTGACGCCCTTGAGTCCCTTGCCGAACAGCACGACACGGCTGCCATGGTGGTACTTGGCGCACGCGCTGAACTTGCGGCATCCGGCAACGACCCTGCGCGGGCGGTCGACAAGCTGAGC
>JBCCZN010000088.1:0-11167 GCA_039187375.1 Pseudomonadota bacterium | reverse complement strand
TCTATACGGAGGGTCTCATCTGCTCTCCCCACAAAAAAACGCGCTTTCGCGCGTTTTGTTTGGCTGGGGGAGAGGGATTGACTCGGGCGTAAACGCCCTCGCCCTGCGGGCGCAGTCGCTGCGCTCCTTGCGTCTGAATCGGCTATGCCGATTAATCGAACCCAGTTATCTGTACGGGGGTTCTCATCTGCTCTCCCCACAAAAAAACGCGCGAAAGCGCGTTTTGTTTGGCTGGGGGAGAGGGATTCGAACCCCCGTTGACGGAGTCAGAGTCCGTAGTCCTACCACTAGACGATCCCCCACCAGAGGGATGAAATATTAGCGTTTCGAGAACTGAGTGGCGCGACGTGCTTTACGCAGGCCGACCTTTTTACGCTCAACTTCGCGCGCATCACGCGTTACAAAACCAGCCTGGCGCAATGATGGGCGCAAGCTTTCATCGTAAGCCATCAATGCACGCGTCAGGCCGTGCCGAATCGCACCCGCCTGTCCTGTGGTGCCGCCACCCGTTACGGTGACAGAAATATCGAAATCACCGGTGCGCTCGATCAGTTCAAGCGGCTGGCGCACGATCATACGTGCAGTTTCGCGACCGAAAAACTCGTCGAGCGGTTTGCCGTTAACGTTGATCGAACCAGAACCGGAGCGCATATACACGCGTGCGGTTGAAGTCTTGCGTCGGCCGGTGCCGTAAAAAGCAGTATCTGCCATGTCTGTATCAATCCTTAACTGATCTTAGGCCGAGATCTCGAGGGGAATCGGCTGCTGCGCTGCATGCGTGTGTTCAGGCCCTGCAAAGATGCGCAGTTTCTTGAACATCTGACGACCCAGAGCGTTCTTCGGCAGCATGCCCTTGACTGCAAAGCCAATAGCACGTTCCGGTGCGTATTCTATGAGCTGTTCGAACGTCTGGCTCTTCAAGCTGCCAATGTAACCCGTGTGGCGGTGGTACATCTTATCGGTGCGCTTGTTGCCCGTGACACGCACTTTTTCTGCGTTGACGACAACGATGTAATCGCCCGTATCAACATTCGGCGTAAATTCCGGCTTGTGCTTGCCCCGTAGGCGATGCGCAATCTCCGTAGCCAGCCGACCCAGGGTCTTGCCTGAAGCGTCTACCAGATACCAGTCGCGTTGAACCTCGGAGGCTTTGGCGGCGAACGTGCTCATGTTTTACCTGTCAATTATTCGGTTGTGGCCCAGCCGATCCACGCCGCCGCCTTGGTCAGGCATGCCATGAGACGAATCCATATGGCGCAACGACGAGGCCCGAAAGGACCCAAAGAGCCGGCAATTATGGGGAGCTAGCCCAACAATTGCAACACCCAAACAGCCGTTGCCTACGCGAGGCAACGGCTATTGGGATCCCCCGGGGTCCAGCGGGAGGATTTAGAATGAGTACTCGAGTGAGATTGCCGTAAATGTATCTGTCTTTTCGCTGCCGGCAGGCACATCCGAGTTGCTACGAATCTTGTACGACGCAACCAGCGCCAAATCGCCAACCAACCGAGCCTTGATGCCCACACCCGCGTTGATCAATGTGTTTTCGTCTCCGGATTCGACGCTAGCGTTGGCGAAAAACTCATTGGTTTCGCTGAATGAATACGTGTAATCAGTCTTGGCCTGTACGATAGTCTCACTGATCGAGGAGCCGCCCCGCAATACAGACTGGCGCGCACCGGCACCGATTTCCGCCGTCCACAGCGTGGTGTCGTTTTTGATTAGATTGCGACCATAACCAATGGCTTCGGTAATCTGACGATCATAACCGGCGAATTTGTCTTTGATCCCGTTCAGATGGCCATACAGGTAGCTGTAGTCATTGATCGCCCAATTGCTCTGCCAGCCGACGGTGTAGGCCTCGGCGGTGGTATCAACATCGTCCTGCGAACCCAACGCGCCAGCGGTGAACTGGTGCGTCCAGCGATCATAGGTCCAATCCAGCTCGACGCCGGCATTGACACTCAAGCTTTCAGCGTTGCCGCTCGTGCCCAGATAACCAAAGCTGGCCTTACCCGAAAATTCGTCGGCAAACGCCGTACCGGAAGCGACCAACGCAAGGCTGATCGCGACAATGACTTGTCTCATGGTGCATTTCCCTCTCGTTTGTTGCAGCGCGGCATTATGCCACCCAGGCACACAAGTACCACCCCTGACGCAGCAGCTCGGCAAAAAGTCACATCTGTGTGGACCACACCCAAGCCTAAAAGAACCGCGAAGATGCACGCTAGCGGCTATTCAAGGTAGACTTGACATAGTATGTGCCGACCAAACGAGATCGGCGGGGGCAAAAAAAATATGGTGAGCAACGTGACAAAACCACCCTTAAGCGAAGTACCGGCGATCAATCGCTTCCTCAGCTATTGCCGTGTACGCACAGTACCGTCCAAAACAGTGATGATTCACGCGGGGGATTTACCGGATATCCTGTATTACATCGTCGACGGCTCGGTGGAGGTCATGATCGAGGATGAAGACGGCAATGAAATGGTGCTGGCCTATCTGAACAAGGGCCAATTCTTTGGTGAGATGGGTTTGTTTTACGAGCAACCGACCCGCAGCGCGTGGGTGCGCACCCGCACCGAGTGCGAAATTGCTGAAATGACCTATCCGCGATTCCGCCAGATTGCCAGCGAAAGCCCTGGCCTGGTCTTCGAGCTTGCAACGCAGTTGGCAACGCGCCTCGATCGTACCAACCGTAAACTAGGCGATCTGGCCTTCGTTGACGTTACTGGACGAGTGGCCCATGCGATCATGGATTTGTGTAACGAGCCGGATGCGATGACACACCCTGACGGCATGCAGATTAAGGTCAGCCGTCAGGAACTCAGCCGCCTCGTCGGCTGCAGCCGCGAGATGGCCGGCCGCGTGCTCAAAGTGCTCGAAGAGCAGGGGCTGGTCAGCGCCAGCGGCAAGACCATCGTCGTCTTTGGTGCTCGGCCAAAGCGCAAGATCTAAATCACACTAGCATCAGGTCTGGCGTTGCGTCGGTCACTGCCGACGCAACGCATATATTTGCTTAGCCGACCGCGGCGCGCATCTGCTTGATCGTCTGCGCGTAGTCGCCACTGCCAAAAATCGCCGAACCGGCGACAAACGTATCGGCACCGGCCGCAGCAATCTCGCCAATATTGCCGGGTTTGACACCACCATCGACTTCCAAACGGATTGATCTGCCGCTGTCCTCAATGCGAGCACGTGCTTCGGCCAACTTGGTGAGTGCTGCTGGAATGAAACTCTGTCCACCAAAGCCCGGATTGACCGACATGATCAGAATCAAGTCGATCTTGTCCATCAGGTAATCGAGCCAGCTCAACGGTGTGGCAGGACTGAATACAACACCGGCCTGACAACCCAGATCGCGAATCAGCTGCAACGACCGATCCGGGTGGCGTGTCGATTCCGGGTGTATTGAAATGATATCCGCACCGGCCTTGGCGAACGCAGGGATAATCTCATCAACAGGCTCGATCATGAGGTGTACATCGATGGGTGCCTTGATGCCGAAATCGCGCAACGCTTGGCAGACCATCGGCCCGATTGTCAGGTTGGGCACGAAGTGATTGTCCATGACATCGAAATGCACCCAATCTGCACCTGCCTCCAATACGGCAGCGGTGTCCTCGCCCAGGCGAGCAAAGTCTGCCGACAAAATAGAAGGCGCGATGATGGTATCTGACATGGTGGTTCCTGCGAGCGTAGCGATGGTGGTTGTTGTCCTAGCGAAACCCGCGTCGGTCGCGCAACAGCTCATAGGCTTCGCGAATCTCGCGGGTCTTGCGACTGGCTTCGTCGAGCGTCTGCGCATCGGCATTCTCGCCTGCCAGCTTGTCCGGATGATACCGGTTCATGAGCCGGCGGTAAGATGTCTTTATTTGCGAATCGGATGCGTCGGGCGACAAACCCAGCTTGGTGAAGGCCAGGCTAGCGGCATCCTGAGCTGATGGCTGCAGCCCGGACTGCTGATATTGCGCATTCAGGTGCGCGGCAGCCTCGATTTGAGCCAGCTCAACACGCGAGATATCGAATACCTGACAGACCTGCCACAGCACGTTGCGCTCACCGGCATTGGACTGCGGCTTGACCAACAACACAGGGAGTAGCAACTCGATCAGGCGTCGACCAACCCGGTGCGTCGCGCTGGTTTGTTTGCGCAGACTCAACAGCGCAGCCTCGGCATCAAAATCCGGCTGCTTGCCGCTGTTAAAGCTGCGCATGGCCGCGCGCGTCGCCTCCCCATCCAGATTGAGTGCATGCATCGCCAATCGCGCGACACGAATTTCATCCTCACTGACACGACCATCGGCTTTGGCCAAATGTCCCATCACCGAAAACAAAGTTGGCGCAAACAACGCAGGCAGTTTTGCGCGGCGGTAATGCGTAACACCTCGATCGAATTGATGACCGAGCAACAGACCGAATAGCGCAAGCGGCCATTTACCGGTTGCCAGCCCGGCAATGCCACCGACCAATTTGCCAAAAAAATTCATACCGTCCCGGCCACCTCAGGCGCTTGCACGTCCCCTGCCGAATCGCCATTATCCCAGCTTTTGCGCAAGACGGTCGAGCATGCCGATGGAAGCTGTAACGCAGTCCGATATTGTGGGCTTGACGCTGATTGCCCGAGGCAAGGTACGCGATATTTATCGGGTTGATAACAAGCGGCTTGCCATCGTCGCGACCGATCGACTGTCCGCCTACGATGTGGTGCTGCCCGATGCATTGCCCGGCAAGGGTGTCTTGCTAACCGAGTTGTCGCGATTCTGGTTCGAATGGATTGACGATCGCTGCCGTCATCATCTGACGCCACTTTCATTGACCGACGTGGCTGGCGACACCCCAGCAAATCGCGCCCTGGACCCACGTACGATGATCGTGGAGAAATTAACCCCGCTGCCAATTGAAGCGGTGGTGCGTGGCTATCTGATCGGCTCGGGCTGGAGAGACTATCTCGACACAGGTGCCGTGTGCGGTATCACGCTACCAACGGGGTTTGCGCAAGCCGCACAGCTCGACACGCCGCTGTTTACGCCTGCGACCAAGGCTGCGGTCGGTGATCACGATGAGAACATCGATTTTGCGCGCTGCGTCGAGCTTGTGGGTCAGCGCATCGCCGAACAAGTGCGCGATCTGTCGTTGTCAATCTATCAGGCCGGCGCGGCGTACGCTCGCGCACGTGGCATCATCATCGCCGATACCAAATTTGAGTTCGGTCTCGATGACGCAGGAGAGTTGGTGTTGATTGACGAGGTGTTGACGCCCGATTCCTCACGTTTCTGGCCTGCCGACCAATATGCACCAGGCCAAAGCCCACCCAGCTACGACAAGCAGTTTGTGCGCGATTATCTGGAAACCCTGGACTGGGACAAGCAACCGCCCGGCCCAACACTGCCCAAATCGGTGATCGACGGGACGCTCTCGCGCTATCGAGAAGCGATCACACGCCTTACTGCAGAGACTGCCAGTCCTCAATAATCCGCCGCAGCGCCGCCAACCCGTCAGTCAGTGCCGCCGGACCGGGCTGCAAAATCATCGCCGACTTCACCTCGTGCAACTGGCCGTCACGCACGGCCGGTATCGCATCCCAACCAGGACGTTCGGCCACGCGTTGCGGCCGAAATTTTTTGCCACACCATGAGCCGATGATGATGTCTGGCTGCGCATCAATGACACTCTGCGGATCCGCAATAATGCGATCCTTGGCCAGGGATGCCGCTGCAAGCTCCTCGAAGCAATCATCACCGCCAGCGATTTTGATCAACTCGCTGACCCAGCGAATACCGCTGATCAATGGATCATCCCATTCTTCAAAGTAGACCCGCGGCCGTTTGGGATGGGAATTGTGATGCAGGTGGTCAACAAGCGTGTGCGCGTAGCGCTGCGCTTTGTCCTGAATGCCGATCATGCCGCCCAACAAACCGATCATCTGCAGAATTTCATCAACACTGCGGTGGTTGAAAACGTGCACGTTAATCCCGGCGCGAATCAATGCCGCCGCAATATCCGCCTGAATATCGGAAAACCCGAGCACCAGGTCCGGCTCTAGCGCAAGGATTTTGCCAATCTTGGCACTGGTAAACGCCGACACTTTCGGCTTTTCCTTGCGCGCCTCCGGCGGTCGTACCGTGAAGCCTGAAATCCCTACAATACGATCCTGCTCGCCGAGCGCATACAGGGTCTCGGTCGTTTCCTCGGTGAGACACACAATCCGTTCCGGATACCGCAACATGGTTCAATCAATCCACTAGTCGACAGATGGTACATTGCAGGCATGAAAGCACTTGTGCAACGACTGCGTCTGTGGCTTTGGCGCGACACACCGACCAGCACACCGATTCGTTGGATCAGACAGGCCGCACGCTTTGCCTACGGCCTGCTGCGAGACCTGGGCGCTGGCAATATCTCCCTGCACGCCATGGCACTGGTCTACGCAACACTGCTAGCCACGGTGCCGTTCATCGCGTTCAGTTTTTCTGTGCTGCGTGGCCTGAATGTGCACATTGAATTGCAACCGCTACTCAATGAATTCCTGCTACCGCTTGGCGAACAGGGCGAGCAGATCAGCATGCAGATTATCGACATGGTCAACAATGTCAGTGGCGGTGTACTGGGTGGCGTCAGCCTGGTCCTGTTTCTATACACCGCGCTGGCGATGGTCCAGAAAATTGAAGCGAGCATCAATCTGATCTGGCACGTACGTCGACCGCGGCACATCGGTCGCCGCCTGATCGACTACACCGCGATTATGTTGCTGGTACCGCTGATGCTCTCCGCTGCGCTCGCCTCGATCGCAACGCTCGAGAGCACCGCACTGTATCAACAGGTCAATTCGATGATCGGTGTTGCGCATATTTTGAGCGCGCTAGGCAAGCTGACACCGGTCGTGTTGATTGCGCTGCTGTTCATGATGCTCTATGTGAGTCTGCCCAATACACGAGTGCGTCCAACAGCCGCGCTCTTCGGTGCGCTGGTCGCAGCCGTCCTGTGGGCGCTGGCGAGTATGTGGTTCAAGGACCTTGTGGTTTACTCCACACGCACGCGCGCGATCTACGCGGGCTTCGCCATCGCGATCTCGGCGTTGCTATGGCTATACGTCAATTGGCTGATTTTGCTGCTGGGCGCGCGGCTAGCGTTCTATTTTCAGCATCGCGACTACCTGCGTATTGGCAAGAGTACGATCCGCTTGTCACCGCAAACCCATGAGCGGCTCTCGCTGGACTTGATCGTACGTGCTGCAGATGCAATCCATGCGGGCGGCCGCAGCCCCACTGTCGACTCATTGGCTGAGAAGATGGCCGTGCCCTCGGCTGTACTCGATGAAGTCGCGCGTGCCCTGTGCGACGCCGGGCTCTTGCACATCACACAAAACAACGCGCTGGTGCCTGGGTTTGATCTGCACACCACGTCGCTGGGTAACATCGTGCATCAACTGCGCACACTCGGTGATGATGGTTTGGCGCACCGGCCCCACGTGCTTGAGAGTGTGGATGCGCTCAGCGATGCACTGGATACCTATACCCGCCGAGATGCGGACCAACGCACCCTGCTGTCATTGTTACCCAGCACGCAGCGTGCCGCAGAATCAGTTGCCAGCGACAGTCATGCGACCGACTAGAATACTGCCGGTCTGAATCGCACCGCGTGTATCGACGTCGCTGGCGACACCGTCGATGTTCATCAACATATCTCGCACATTACCCGCCACAGTGATTTCACTGACAGGATAGGCAATCTGACCACCGGACACCCAGAAGCCGGACGCACCACGGCTGTAGTCACCGGTGACAAGATTGACGCCCTGACCCATCATTTCGGTGACCAGCAAACCCTCGCCCATGCCTGCCAACAGATCTGCCAGCGGTCGATCATCGTGCGTCAGCACGGCATTGTGTACACCCCCAGCATTGCCGGTGGTTTGTTGCCCTAGCCGTCGGGCACTGTAGCTCGACAACACCAGTCCCTGCAGCACACCATCGGCGACGATCGCGCGCTCGCAGGTCGCAACCCCTTCATTGTCAAAGCTGGTGCTGGCAGGCCCTTCGGGCAAAAAGGGCTGTTCGTATAGTGATAATCGCTGCGGTAACACAGCTGAGCCAACAGCATCGAGCAGGAAGCTCGACTTGCGATACTGAGCGCTACCACTGATCGCGCTGAGCAAATGACCGACAAGCCCGCGCGCCACGTCGTGTCGAAAGACGACGGCAACCTCGCCGGTATCGAGCTTGCGCGGCGAGAGGCGCTCAAGCGTGCGTTGAGCCGCACACTCACCCACTCGCGTTGCATCCAGCAAGCGCTGCGGATTGCGTGCACTGGAATAATAATAATCTCGCTGCATGGCGCTGCCTTCACCGGCAATCACCGAACACGACAAACTATGGCTGGTGCGGCGCTGGGCACCGCGAAAACCGTGGCTGTTGCCATACACCGAAGCACTGTTCGCGCTCGCAACACTGGCCCCTTCGGAATTGCTGATCTGCGCGTCGTACCCGAGCGCTGCGGCTTCAATCTCGATCGCAAGCTGCTTGGCCCGCTCGAGGCTCAATGACCACGGATGCTCAAGAGACAGATCTGGGAACTCGCTCGCCATGCGTTCCGCATCTGCTAATCCAGCGCACTCATCTGCATTGGTTTGGCTGGCAATGTACAAGGCCTTGTCGACGGCGCGGCGCACCGCATCGGCGCTTAAGTCCGAGGTCGATGCCGAGCCTTTGCAATGGTTGCGATAGACAGTAATAGCAAACCCACGGTCATGTTGGGACTCAATCGTCTCGATATCGCGCATACGCGCGGAAATCGTCAAGCCGACACTATCGCTGGCTACGACCTCCGCCTGCTCGGCACCGCCATCTGCGTCCCACGCCAGTGCCTCGTCAATTCGCTGCAGATTGGTTGCGACGCTCTCGTCGCTGACAGTGATTGCGCTCATCGCGCGAGTGTACACGCTCCGCCGACGCCGATTGTAATCAGCGTGTTAGGCTAGCGCCCAGCATGTCAGACAGACCCAGCAAATCTGCGCAAAAACGCCAGGCACAACAGGTCCGAGCGATGGTCGACGAACTACTGGGTTTGTCACCACAGCTGGTCCGGCGCATCGTCGATGACGAAGCTGTAATGCGGGCTATCGATGCGGCGCGCAGCATGAACAGCCATGGCGCCTTGCGTCGCCAGAAACAATTTGTGGCGCGATTAATGCGTGAGCTGGATGTCACCTCGATTCAGCGCGAACTGGCCACCTTGAGCGCCGGCAAGCGAGCCGACCGCCAACTGTTTCATCGTGCCGAGCAAGCACGCGATGCTCTGTTGGCGCGCAGTACTTCGGCGCACGAGGTTCTGACACAATTCAATATTGTCGGCACTGACGATATCGACGCAGCGCTGGCGCAACTATCTCGTGCGCACAACGAATCCACACGCAAGAGCGCAGGTCGTGTATTGTTTCGCGCCTTGATGAGCAGCCTGAATGCAGGAGAGCAGACATGAGCGACGTTCGAGTCGGCATCATCATGGGGTCCACCAGTGACTGGGAGACCATGGCTAAGGCCAGTGAGGCCCTGAACCAGTTAAGCGTGATACACGAGACTCGTGTTGTCTCCGCGCACCGCACGCCGGATCTACTGTTCGAATACTGCGAGCAGGCGGCACCACGTGGCTTGCAAGTCATCATCGCAGGCGCCGGTGGTGCGGCGCACCTGCCCGGCATGGCGGCAGCCAAAACAGCATTACCGGTGCTTGGTGTACCGGTGCGCTCCAAAGCGCTGAACGGGATCGACTCACTACTGTCGATAGCACAAATGCCAGCGGGCGTACCGGTGGGCACTTTGGCTATCGGCGCTGCCGGTGCGACCAACGCCGCTCTGCTGGCTGCCGCAATTCTGGCACTGCAGGACAGCGGCCTGGCCGAGCGTCTGCAGCAGTTTCGCAGCGCTCAAACACAACGCGTCCTGGAAAAGCCCGACCCGCGCGCATGACTATCAAGGTCGGCATCATCGGTGGCGGCCAACTTGGCCGAATGCTCGCACTCTCCGGTGCGCCATTGGGGATGCAATTCACCTTTTTGGATCCAGGCGAGGCGCCGTGTGCGACCGTCGCCGGGCGGCATATCCGTGCGGCCTTCGATGACCTGCCAGCACTGGAAGCATTGTGTGACGAAAACGATGTCGTCACATTTGAGTTCGAGAACATCAGCGCCGAGGCACTCGACACGTTGTCGGCCCGCGAATTGTATCCGCCAGTCGCGGCGCTACGCGCTGCGCAAGAGCGTAAGCATGAAAAACAACTGTTCGAGTCGGTCGGCATTCCGGTGGCGCCCTGGCGTGCCATAAACAGTCAGGCAGATCTGGACCAGGCCGTTGCGGATCTTGGTCTGCCGTTAATCGCCAAGACGCGCACGCTGGGTTACGACGGCAAGGGTCAGACCCGCTTGCAACAGGCTGACGAGGCCACTGACCTGTTCACCCAAATGGGTAGCGTACCGCTATTGGTCGAACGTCTGGTGTCGTTTGACTCCGAGCTGTCGATCATCGGAACGCGCGCGCGTGACGGCGACGTCGTGATCTACCCATTGACTCGTAACTGGCATCGTGACGGTATCTTGCATCGCAGTGAATGTACCGATCCGGGCAACACGTTACGCCGCCAGGCCCACCGGCATTTCCAGGCACTCACCGAAGCGCTCGACTATGTTGGCACTCTGGCGCTGGAGTGCTTCGTTTGCGATTCACTGCTGCTGGGCAACGAATTCGCACCGAGAGTCCACAACAGTGGCCACTGGACTCAAAATGGTACGCTGTGTTCCCAGTTCGAGAACCACCTGCGCGCGGTCACTGGCCTGCCGCTAGGACACTCGCTGCATGCCAGACCCGCCGGCATGCTTAACCTGATTGGCCAGCTACCCGATCAAACCCACGTCTTGCGTCAACCAGACTGCTACTGGCACGGCTATGACAAAACCGGCCGACCGGGGCGCAAAATCGGACATATCAACGTCGTTAGCAGCGATCAGAAACGCGTGGCTGAACGTCTCGATACGCTTGAACGTGAGCTGGGTCTCAGTCGCTAATCGGTAGCGGTTCACTATCGTTCACAGTGAATTGGGTATAATGCGGCGATGGCCTATCTTGAGCATTTCAAGCTGACCGAGCAGCCGTTCAGGCTGACCCCGGATCCG
>JBCCZN010000087.1:0-11230 GCA_039187375.1 Pseudomonadota bacterium | reverse complement strand
TACTGGACGAACCCGGTAAGAATGATATTTTGAACGAAATTATTGGTGAATACCTGAACTCGGCCGACAGCCTGACGGACGACATCGCAACCGCGGTAGAAGACTCGGACAGCGCCGGCGTCGGGCGCGCGGCGCACGCGTTGAAATCCAGTAGCGCAGCCGTTGGATTAGCCTATTTTTCGAACCAATGCGCTGAGCTTGAACGCATGTCAACCAAAGATGATCTCGCTGCCATACAGTCATTGTGGCGTGAGATGTTGCCCTTACACAAACGCTCCGTTGAATTGTTGCAACAGCTGCAGCAACGGCAGGTTGCATGACGTGAGCGAGTCCTTCACCAGCGTCTTCACCAGCATTACCGCGTCGTTCCGCGAACGACCACCGCTGGTTCTTATCGTCGATGACGAGGCCACCATACGCCTGATGACGCGTCGTTTTCTTGAGCATGCTGACTTCATGGTTGTCGATGCCGATTCCGGTGAAGCCGCGAAAGCAGAAATTGCTCGTATCGACCCTGACATTATCCTACTGGATGTCGACATGCCCGGCATGGATGGCTACGAGCTGACGCGTTGGATCCGGCGTAATCCCAGCACACGCTTTACACCAATAGTCATGATCACTGGTCGCGAAGATCCGGAGTCTGTAGACGCCGCCTACGAGGTTGGCGCCACGGATTTCATCGTCAAGCCAATCGCCTGGCCGGTGTTATCGCATCGCGTACGCTACATACTGCGTGGCTCACAAACGCAACTGGCCTTGCGCGAGTCACACTCGCGTGTGCGTGCAATCATTGCTGCGCTGCCGGACCGCCTGTTCTCCGTCGATAATCAGGGACAGGTGATCGGCGACGACAAGACACTTTTGAATTTTGATAATGTCACGACCACCACATCAATTCAGAGTGGCTCCTGGAGTCTATTCGAACACGCACTACGTCAGCAAATTGAACGGGTCGTCAAGGACAGCATCGGTAACGTTCTCAATAGTGACGATGCGCACGAACACGCCATCAGTCTGCCTGATGAGCATAATCAGATGCGTCACTTTGAGGTGCGTCTGGTCAAGCAAACACCCAAACTTGGGTTGGCGGTTGTACGAGACGTCACGCAACAAAAAGTCGCGGTAAATCGTATCCACCAGTTAGCCTACTATGACGCGTTAACCGGATTACCCAATAGACAGTATTTCTCAAGCGAACTTAAAAACTGTATGGGTAACGCCAAAACGCGTGACGAGCAATTTGCACTGCTATATGTCGATCTCGATCACTTCAAACGGATCAACGACACGTTAGGCCACACCACCGGTGACGAGCTACTCAAGCTTGTCGCCATTCGCTTGCAGACATGCCTGCGCACCGATGATGTTGTAGCCCGGGCCGACGTCGATGACTTTGACCACGACGGCAATATCGCACGACTCGGTGGCGACGAATTCACGTTGATTATTCGTGACGGTGATGCGGTCGACAACATTGAACATGTCGCCAGTCGGATAATCGAGGCGCTCAAAGTACCCTTTGAGTTTTCTGGGCATGAATTCGTCGTAACACCCAGCATCGGAATCGCCATATATCCGACCGATGGTGAGGATGAGGAATCGTTGTTGAAATCGGCTGATGTTGCGATGTACCAAGCGAAACAAGCCGGTCGTTCAGGTTACTCATTCTGTACCGAGACGACGACGGTACGCTCTCTGGACCGACTGGATCTGGAGCTGGAAATTCGGCGTGCGCTGGATGCTGGTGGATTCGAGTTACATTACCAACCCAAAGTTGAGGCGGGCAGCTGGAAATTGATCGGTGCTGAGGCACTGTTGCGCTGGAATCATGCAGAGCGCGGTTGGATACCACCGTCCAACATTATTCCGATTGCCGAAGACACTGGCCTGATCGTGCCGATGGGTCGCTGGATCATTAACGAGGCGTGTCGGCAGATGGCCCAGTGGCGTGATCAAGGGTTACCGCTAGTACCCATCTCAGTCAACCTTTCCAGCCAGCAATTCTGGCAGGACGATATCGCGTCAGTCGTTGAGGCGGCAGTAGGTCAATACGACCTGGACTCGCATCACCTGGAGCTTGAGCTCACCGAAGGGGTATTGATGCGCGATGTACAACAAACCCGTATCGCGTTGCAGACACTAAAGGAAACTGGCATCACACTCGCCGTCGATGACTTCGGTACCGGTTATTCCTCGCTGGCCTACCTACGCCAGTTCCCACTGGATGCCCTGAAGATCGACCGTTCTTTTGTCGACGATCTACCCGATGGCGATGCCGCCGCGATTTGTAATGCCATCATTAGCATGGCGCATAACCTAACGCTGAAGGTGGTCGCTGAAGGGGTCGAAAACCCTGAACAGCTCAACTACCTGCACGGGTGTCAATGCGATCAGATCCAGGGCTACTATTTTTCCAAACCGCTCGCGGCAGACTCCTTTGCACCGCTGCTAACCGACAGTCGTGAGTTTGCGCGTTTAGCGGCAGCCTGTGGCAATCAGTCGACCGGCACTTCTGCCAGTGTCGCAGCCAGCGCTTCGGCAAGATAATCCACCTTCGCCGACGTCAGACCGGCGACATTCACTCGCGAAGATCCGACAATATAAACATGCCACTGCGAGCGCAGATGATCGATCTGCGCACGGGTTATTCCCAGCAATGAAAACATCCCGCGCTGTTCAGCAACGAATGCAAATCGCTCCGCGAGTGGTGCTGGTAACGCAGCAACAAAGGCGGCTCTTTGCGCCTGCATGCGGCTGCGCATGGACTCGAGCTCGTCGAGCCACTGCTGGCGAAGCGCCTGCGAGGCGAGAATCGTCGCAACAATTCGGGCGCCGTGGTCCGGCGGCATTGAAATCATCGCACGCACGACCTTCAACAGATGTGATCGCAGCGCCGGTGCAGTGCTGGCCGATGCGGTGACCACCGACAAAGCACCAACACGTTCGCGATACAGCCCAAAATTTTTGGAACACGATGTGACCACCACCATTTCAGGTACGTGTTCTGCCAACAAGCGCGCGCCGAATGCATCGCTCTCCAGGCCTTCAGCAAACCCCTGATAAGCAATGTCGACGAATGGCAATAAACCGCGTTCTCGACACACCTGTGCGACTTGCGCCCATTGCTCCTGATTCAAATCAGCTCCGGTGGGGTTGTGGCAACAGCCATGCAGTAGCAAGACATCCCCCTCAGGGATATCGCCAAGGTCTGCAATAAACGCGGGAAAGTCCACGGCATTCATTTCATCGCTGTAATAGCGCACAGACTGCAGAGACAAACCGGCCGCAGACAGCAGAGGCGTATGGTTGGGCCAGGTGGGCGTTGTGACCCAGACCGTCGCTTGTGGACGCAGCTGCCGGATCAACTCACCGGCGACGCGTAAACCACCCGAACCGCCGGCACTCTGCACGGTCACGATCCGCCCCGCCTGCAGGCTCGGATGGGACGCACCGAACAACATCGTCGCCATCTGGTCATTGAACTCGGCCGCGCCCGCAATACCGACGTAGGATTTTGTCGTTTGTTGCTTCAGTATCTGGGCCTCGGCCTCCGACACTGCCGTGAGTACCGGCGTATTGCCGGCATCGTCCTGATAGACTCCAACACCCAAATCCACCTTGCGATCACTCGCATCCGCACGATAGGCGGCCATCAATTCCAGAATCGGATCGCCGGGTAACGGCTCGACATCAAACAACATGATCGTTCCTTTTCGCTGACACGCGGATGGTACCGTGAACGCGGACAGTCGCGCACCCAAAGTTTCGCTTTAGTCTTTGCTGCGCACACCGCTAACCGTAAACCATGAAACTGAACGCCTCGCTTCTGCAACGTGTCATTACCAGTGCGCTGCATCAGTCCTTACGACAAGGCGCAGTGGCTTCCGGTACGGAGGACTCAGGCCGTCACGCCGCGCCCACACCAGTGAGCGCGATACCCCGCCTGCTGGCGCTCTCCGATGCGGACGCGGGACGATTGCTGGCGCGTGCACTGCTACACCTGCGTGCAACACTCGATGCCTTGCCAACAAACAATCGGACTCTGCAAGTCTCCCCACACGGGAGTATTCGACAGGTCGTGCAATCGCTCATTCGCAGTCTGGAACACACCGGATCACAACAGGCGCTGGAACGGGCCGCCGACGGATTCCAACAACGATTACAAATTGTGGTCACAGACATTGCGGCGCGCTGGCAACTAGCGGTACCGGACGATCCGCTGATGGCCTGGTGGCTGCCTAATGCCAGCCGGTTACCGCGACAACATCGGTCGGGTGACGATGGTCGTAAGCGTCGTCACAGTGACCGCCCGAATGACTCGGATGACGCCAAGTCACAAGACTCTGGCTCCAGTGATACCGGACCGGCCATTGCCGCAGCAGCGATGGCTTTGGATGAATGGCTGGAACAAGCTGCTTATCCTGACGAATACGCCAGTAGCCATGGTAATAAACCCGCCAGAACCGGCGCCCTCGTCAATCATCGTGCATGACATGCACATCAGTGGCGTACTCGCGCTAACATACCGATCGATGATCCATCAGGGGGAAACAACGCATGGCAGTGGCCGTTCTTGGTGAGGCACTGATCGACTTCATCGCCGATCAGGATGGTGCGTACCGGGCGCATTTGGGTGGTTCGCCTTACAACGTTGCCATGGCGCTGGCGCGCCAGCAGGTGCCGGTTAATTATCTCTCACCTCTATCAGACGATCGATTTGGCGATCAATTACTTCAGTCATTGCTCGATGAAGGCGTACATATTGCGATCAAACGTCGCTCGCACTGGCCCACATCGCTGGCGCTGGTCACCGTCGATGACGCGGGCACCGCAGCTTATCGCCTCTACCGCGAAGGCATTGCGGATAAAGACACCTCGTTTGATGAGTTAATTGATGTCATCGACTCGCAGACGCAAGTTTTTCATACCGGCTCACTGGCGATCACGCCCAGTCAGCTACCCAAGATTCGCCAGTTGGTCGCCGCATTGCGTGAGCGCGGGGTCTGTATCGCGATCGATATCAACATACGGCTCGGCGCCAGCATAGACACCGAACGCTATCTGGCGGGCGTACGCTCGCTGCTGCCGCTAGCCGATATTATCAAAGCCAGTGACGAAGATCTCGAGCCGTTCGGGTATGCGGACACGCCGCGCGCCGCAGCTGAAGTGGCTTATGCACAGATGGAGGGTGGTGTGCTGGTATTGACCGAAGGCAAGGGTGGCGCCGTGGTCTTCACGCCCAATGGTGTTTTGTCACGGCCTGCCACCCAAGTGGGCACAGTTGTCGATACTATCGGCGCTGGTGACACGTTTCATGCGAACCTGATCGCTGCGTTGCTGCGAGCCGATGCGTTTGCTGCGCCACTCGAATCGCTAAGCGAGTCCGTGTGGGTCGATGCCATCGACTACGCCTGTATGGCGGCAGCGATCAATGTCACCCGGGTTGGCTGCAATCCACCAACACCAGAAGAAGTTCGGTCGGCAATGCTCGCGGGCACTGCGACCCTCTAAATGGTCGCGACCAGTGCCGGTTCTGTTTTGGCAAGATCCGCTCGCCACTGTGCAACCGAAAACAGCCCTGTATTCGACTCACCGTCCGAGCCCAGTGTTGAGACACCAAAGCGCGCCTTGACCTGCCCGTAGGATGGTACCGACTTGATTTCGGTCAACCGGATTTGCTGCACCAACCGTGTTCCCATCGTCTGCGCGCCCGCCTCATTCGTGTGAGGCAACAAGATAGCAATTTCACTCTCGCTCCAGCGTGCAGCGAAATCCTGTGCCCGCTTGTTGCGGCGCACGACCTTGGCAAAGGTCTGCAATGCAGCATCACCGGCTGCGAATCCCTCACGGCGATTGATGGCCTCGAGATTGTCGATATCGAAAATAGCCAACGACAGGGATTCATTGTAACGGCGCGCGCGCTCTATCTCGGATGCCAGTCGATCGCGAAATGACTCGCGCGTCGCCAGACCCGTTAACGGATCGTAGCCTGGCTTTCTAACCAATGAGTACATCGCACTAACCGCCGCCATGGTCACTGCGGTGGTCAACAGCATGATCAGCAGACGTGCCCAGTGTACGGCTTCACCGATGGTCGCCACCGGCACGGCCAACGTCGATTGCCAATAAACCAATACGCCGTACTGAACCATTGCCAGTGCGCCCATCACGATGACGAGCACCATGTTCAGACGCAGGCAAGCCGTGACAATAATCAGTGGATATAACGCCCAGGCGGTTTGATTGCTAAGCACCGAATCGGCACGACCAAACGCAATGAACATGGCGAACGCGCAGGTTAGCAACGTGACATCGGCAATGCCGGTGACAAATCCGAGCTGATCGCTAATCCAGCGCCGCCGTATGGCAAGCCAGCCTATCGCTGACATCACCAACGCAATCGCGGACAAAACAGCCAGGCCCATTGTTGACTCTGTCACATCGGGCCCCGTGGCGGCGATGTTGCTCAGCGGCGCCAATGCGATCATCGCCCAGGCTGACAAACGCAGCGCCGCCAGGAGGCGTTCGCCAGTGATACTGGCCGCGCGCAAGACGGGGTCAACGCTTTGCCGCGCCGGTTGCGCCCAAACAGGCAATGGTGTTTGGCGGGGTTGCGCAGTGGGTCGATCATTGGCCACTGCGGCTGCGAGATTCTTTTGCATCAGAGGTCTTCATTGACGTGTGAGATGCACGGTATCAAGCGGGGTCTTATGACAATATCGACAGCGTCACAGACTGAGCAGCTTATGTTCTGTGACCGCATCGCTCGCCATCACCGTTGGCTTTACCTATAGTCTTCAAAACCGCACCGATTCGATTCATGAGTAGACTGAAACAACTGGTCGAGCTGGCGCCATGGGGCCGGGATCTGGCAATGCTATGGCGCAACCGACACCGAGGCTCACGCAGCTTCGCCGGTGTGTTCCCGACGTTTGATGCAGCCCAGACTGCTGCGAGTGTCGACGGCCGCGGCGCCTACGACAACCAGAACCAATCCAAGACGCTAGAGGACGAGCTCGCGGGCATTGATCAGTGGTTCGATCAGTCCGACTACGCGTTATTGCACTGGGTAACACAATGGGTAGGAGCAGGCGATCGCGTTGTCGATCTGGGTGGCAGCGTCGGGCATACGTTCTACACGTTCGACCGGCTTCAAGGACTGCCCACTGAATTGACCTGGCAGATTCAGGAACTGCCGGCGGCAGTCGCTCTGGGCCAGCAAATCGCCCGACACAAGCGTGAGTCTCGACTGAGGTTTAGTACGGATTGGCCCGACCAGGAAGCCGGTAAAACCGATGTGCTGTTAAGTGCTGGCACACTGCAATACATGCCGATCAATATTGATGAGCTGCTAAGGCGTGTGCGGCCTGAACGCGTATTGCTGCATCACCTGCCCAGCACGAGTGGTGCGCCCTTCTGGACGGTGCAACTGCTAAATAAATCGTCGGTGCCGTACCAGATATTTAGCTGGCCACAGGTGCAGGCCGCATTGAGCGATGCCGGTTACGAAATCATCGATGAGTGGTGGCAGGCACGGCGGGTGGATATTCCATTCAAACGCAAGGCGTTCGCAGACGCCTACCGCGGCTTGGCTGCGAGACGCAACCCCTAAGCTGTAGCTTAAGTACCGATCAAGTCAACCGGGCCCAGGTTGAGCTTGGCGCGCTCCCGATTAATCTGAGCTTGGTGACGTTCCAGCAATGCAATGCCACGCGGATCTTCGAGCATACCGGCACCCTGCATTCGGATATTCAGCGCAGGATCATTCAGATTCATCGAGATCGCCTCATCCAGAGCATCGAACGCAGCGTCAGGGTCTTCCAAAAACCAATACAACATCGCGCGCTCAACCAGGTGTCCCGCATCGTAATAGCCATTGGCTTCCTTAAGCGACAGTAGTGATTGCCAGCAATCGAGCAACGCTTCGAGCGCCTCGTCGCGGCCTAGATCACGATAGGCCATACCAACTAGATCGCGTGGAAAATCCGCCTGCTGACACGCTGGTCGGCCATCGACTTTCGGATAATTCGGTACCAGTGTGTTGGCGATGAGCTCAAATTCACCAGCCAGGCCAGCGAAATAAATGGCGCCAAAATAGACACGGTTGCTCGCAACGCCGCGATCAATCATCTGCATCAACTGATTCAGTGGTGCCTGCGGCTGGCCCTGCAAAGCAATCGCAGCCGACATGCCCAGAGGGTCACCGGTCGTCATGACCGAATCGTAGTCGCGCAGCGTCAGTAACATAAACGCCAATCCGCCAATCAGAGGCTGCACCCCTGGTGTTTCCTCTAGCGTTGCCCGCAGCAGATTGACGGTGCCAGCCCAGTCACCCTGTCGCGTTTTTACAATAGCCTCAGCAGCCGGCGCCGAGAACAAGCCGCGCGTTTCCGGCACCGCCTCATACATCAGCGCGACCTCCTTAACTGCGTCATCAACGCGATTCGCTTTGATGTAGGAGTGAATCTGATTGTACCGGGCCGCCGGGCTACGCGGGTTGAACTCGCGCTCGCGCTCAACGACCGCGATGGCTTCATTCAACCGGTACTGCTGATTGAGTAACACCGCATAGTTCGTCAGATTGACATTCTCTTGCAAGCTGCTGGCCTTAAGGTAGGCCTTTTCGGCCGCCTCAACATCGCCTCGAAAATGCTCGTACATTGCAAGCTTCATGATGCCGTCAGGGTCATTAGGCGCCAACTCCAGACCACGGTCTATCAGTGGCTTGGCCTCGGCTGTCGCTTCTTGCCATGGCCGATCACCCTGTGCACCGAGCGCATTCGAGGTCAACATGATCGTTGCGGCGAGCGTAAAATACGCGGGCGCGTAGTCCGGATCAATATCGATCGCCTGACGCAATAGCGCCGCTGCTGTCTCATGTCCAAGCTTGGAGTAGTCATCGTAGGCATCGCGCGCGCGCAACACCAGATCGTATGCCGTGATATCCGCGCGCGAGACCCGAATAGGCTGATCGTCACCTATGATTCGGATTTGCAGTTCGTCCAAAATTTGGTTCGAAACCTCTTCCTGAATCGCAAACACGTCGTCCAACTGCCGGTCATAGGATTCTGACCAAAGGTTGAAACCGTCCTTGGCACGAATCAACTGTGTTGTGATTCGTAGACGGGAACCCGATTTGCGGACAGAGCCTTCCAACACATGCGCCACGCCTAGTGCACTAGCGATTTGAGTGACATCAGAGTTTGTTCCCCTGAAGGAAAACGAAGAGGTACGACTGGCAACCTTGATGCCGTCAACGCGCGATAGGACGTTTAGAATTTCTTCCGACAGTCCATCGGAAAAATAACCTTGATCGCCGGTGTCGGATAGATCGGCGAACGGCAAGACGGCAATCGAGGCATCGACGCTATCGACAACGGTCACCGGCCGCTCGGACGGCGCGGCATAATTAACCGCCTGCCAGATGACAGCGCCCAGCAACACCATCATGACACCCAGTAGCGCAAAATCGACAACGGCGAGCTTCGGTTTGTCGGTTTCACCGGATTGCGTCGTGGCCACCCCATCCGGGGTCAGCTCAAACGCCCATGCGAGCAAGATGGCGATCGGCAAACCGGCCAACACCAGGATCACAAAGACACTATCGAACCAAGCTGGCAACGCGACGCGATCGCCGACCTCGCCGACAATCTGGATCAAACCCCAGCCAATGGCGATATAGGCGCTCGCAACTCGAATTACCTTGCGGCGCTTCAATTCACGTAGAAATTCCATGGCGATCTGCCTCCTGTCCCCTCGCTCGAATCATCGCAAATCGAGCCAGCTAATCAAGTGTGACGAAATAACCGGAGTGTTTACGAACATTGAGGACTCGACCATCAGAAAATATGAGGTACTGACCTTTGATGCCCATGATGTCGCCCTCTATCTCCGGAAGCTTGTCAAACGAGACACTTTTCACTTTTTTTGGAAACTGATTGACGGGATACTCGATCTGGCAGACAGCATCGTCGTCGGTAAGATACTGACGAAATTCGGCGTCAATACTCCTCGTGAGCTCTAATTTTTTTGACAGTAAGTCATCGTCAGTGACTTCATTTTTCAGCATCCGCTGCCAGTTGGTTCGGTCGGTCAAAAACGCCTTCATGGAAACCTCAACCAAGCCGGCGGTATAGCGGTTGGGCACCCGTGCGAAAATGATGGCCTCTGATGCACCTTGATCGATCCAGCGCGTGGGAACTTGCGAAACGCGAGTAATGCCGACCTTGATCGCCGAGCTTTTCGCCAAATAAACGATCTGCTCGGTCAAACAGTATTTTTGTGCCCAGTCCATGTCGCGTGCCTCGCCCTCGTGAGCACGACACAGCTCCGGTCGAATAATGCACTCGCTGGCTTCCGGCGCATTGCGAAAGCAGGGATAGCAAAATCCCTGACCAAATGACTTTTTGGTCAGGCGGCCACAGTTAGTGCAGTTAATCCGTCCTTCAAATCGCAGGCGAATTGACGTACCAATGCGCGCGTTCATGTCGATCGCATCATCGCCAAGGTTCAGAGTGTACTGAGCGGTGCCATCCAAAACGACGGCCATTTTGCTCAGATTGCCGGCATAGGTGTCTGACATTCGGGCATTCCTGTATCCGTTGGACAGAGGATACCGAATTCAATGCCGCTTGCGGCGCCGGTGGCGCGTCAGGTCATCCCGTTTCGAACGACAACAGCCAGACCCAACTCGCCGCGTATAGTGCCAGACCGAGGACGATGGCGATCACCACCCAAACCGGTTCAGGAAGACGCTTGAGACGGGCAATCATGGTACTCATGCGACTGTCGCCTGCAGTGTCTGGGTCGAAACCAAGCGCAATCGTCTGGTATGCGCCAAGGTTAGATCGACGTCAGTCAAATGGCCGACATAGGCTCGCGCAATACGAAACAGCGTCGTCGACAGGCTGCCTTGAAACGTGCCCGCGGCGATCCGGTAGGCCAGATCCGGGTCATTGGCTTCAACAGCGCGCAATATATTCAACAACAACATTTCATCGCAGGTGAGCTCCGGTGCGTCCGGAGCTTTGATCACGAGTTGCCGTGGCGCAACGGTGGCGACGAAGGTCATTAGCTCCTGCAGCAAGGGCAGCGCCGACTCGACTCGATAGCGACGGTGGATTTGCCGTAGTGCTGCGCATCGGCAGGTACTGTTAGCGATCGACGACGCCCATTCCCGAGCCGTGTGTACAAACAACGCAGCACCATCAGATAAATGCATGAAGCC
>JBCCZN010000086.1:0-11274 GCA_039187375.1 Pseudomonadota bacterium | reverse complement strand
TGCCCGGTGTACGCGGTCTGCGCGGACCGCTGGGCTGCCTGACCAAGGCGCGCTTTGGCATCACCTGGGGTTGCATCGGTGCCGCGCAGGCGTGCCTGAACGAGGTATTAAATTACACCCAGGATCGCGAGCTGTTCGGCCGCCCGCTCAATCACACCCAAAGCATTCAATTGCGCATGGCCGAGATGGCACGCCAGATCACAATGGCCCAGTTGCTGTCACTTCGACTGGGACGTCTGAATGAGGCGGGTCACATGCGCCCTGAGCAGGTGTCCATCGCCAAATGGAACAACGCTCGCATTGCGATCGATATCGCGCGTGATGCACGGGACATTCTGGGCGGCAGTGGCATCAGTGCCGAGTATGTGCCGATTCGGCATGCACTGAATCTAGAAAGTGTGATCACTTATGAGGGCACCGAAACGGTACACCAGCTCGTCGTCGGCAAAGCGCTGACCGGCGTCAATGCCTTCTGAGCACGTCCGCATCCGAGTCGGTTAATTCCGCTGCGGTGTGGCGTATTGCCGCACCGCTGATTCTCTCCAATCTGAGTGTGCCGCTGCTTGGCATGGTCGATGCGGCCGTACTAGGCCATCTCGATCAGGCTAGTTTTTTGGCCGGCGTAGCACTAGCCGGTGCGATCTTCAGCCTGCTATTCGCCGGTATGAATTTCCTTCGAATGGGAACCACCGGTCTGACCGCGCAGGCGTTGGGACGACAAGACAACAGCGCCATTCGCGAAGTGCTGGGTCAGGCGCTGACGGTCGCGATTGGGATTGCGGCCGTGTTGATCGCACTGCAATGGCCAATCGGAACGCTTGCCTGGCAGGTCCTGGGTGGCAGCCCTGATGTCACTGATGCGGCGCACACCTACTTCGCCATCCGCATTTGGGGTGCCCCACTCACGCTGGCCAGCTATGCACTCATGGGCTGGTTTATCGGCCTGCAAAATGCCCGCGCGCCACTGCTGATGGTGCTGGTGGCCAATACAACCAACATCGTGCTGGATCTGGTGCTGGTCAATCTGGTGGGCATGACCGCCGACGGCGTGGCGATCGCATCGGTTTGCGCCGAAGCGCTGGGGATTGGAACCGGCGCCTGGCTTGCAGCAAAGAGTCTGCGTCGCTATCCCGCCAATTTTCACTTGCAGTGTCTTTTTGATCGCGTGCGCTACCAACAATTCTTCAGCGTCAATCGGCACATTTTGGTGCGCACCTGGGTATTGGTCGGCACACTGTCATTCATCACCGCCCAGAGCGTTCGATTCGGTGAGGTCGTGATCGCCGCCAATGCGATTCTGATGAACCTGCAAGGCGTGTTGTCGTACGGACTGGACGGACTGGCGCAAGCAGCCGAGACACTGGTTGGCAAAGCCTGGGGCGAACAACACGCCAGCCGACTGAAGCGAGCAGTGCGGGTCAGCCTCGCCTGGTCGCTGGCGTGCGCTGCCGTTTTTACGGCGACGTTCTGGCTGGCGGGCCCTGCATTCGTCGGATTGTTGACCGATCTGCCCGCAGTGCTCGCAACATCACAGGATTATCTGCCTTGGCTGGTGATCTCACCGCTGGTGAGCGTCTGGAGTTTTCTGTTCGATGGCGTGTTCGTGGGCACGACCTGGGCGCGCGAGATGCGCGATGTCATGCTCGCCAGTGCCGTCGGCGTATTCCTCCCGGCCTGGTGGTTGAGTTATGACTGGGGCAACCACGGACTCTGGCTTGCGTTCACCTTATTTATGGCTGCGCGCGGTATTGGCATGGCCTGGATTTATCGTCGCCGCCTGCAGATGCCACCGCTCAGTCAGTGGGTTTGAGTCGCGTCAGCGCAATCAGCGCCAATACGGCAGAGGCAATCTCCGTGATCAGAACAACGATCATCGTTTGCGATAGGCTGCCATCCAGCACGATGCCCAACGTGCGCGACGCAGCGACCGCACCCCAGATCATCACCATCGACACCAACGCCGGGCGCAACAATGACGGTTTGAACGCACCGGAAATCCAGAACAGCGCAAGGCCCAGCTCAACGCCACCGTAAAACGCCCGAATTTCGGTGATAGCCCCGGGGGTCATCAGGTCGTAACCAACCAGCCCTGCAATACCGAACGGCAACGCCAGTGTCCAGGCACCGAATGCCAGCGTAATCAAACCCACTATCCACAATACGACCTTGGCAAACATCTGCGCTCTCCCCATCAAAAACTAAGTCGGTGTATTACGCCGGTTGATTGGGCGGCGCGCCCGCAAATTCGCTGGCCAAGCTGCGTAAATCATCCATGGTAAATGGCTTGGGCAAAACGGCATCGGCACCACGATCCAGATAGGCACGCAGCTGACGCGTGTCAGGCACACTGGTCGCAAGCACGGTGTACAGATCAGAGCGAATCTTGCGCACAGCGCTGATTAGCTCCAGGCCGGTCATCTTTGGCATTGATTGATCGGTGATCAACAGCGCGATTCCACGCTTGGCGCTGTCGGATTCAGTGAGGTAATCCAGTGCCACCAGCGGGCAGGCGAAGCTGGCAACCCGATATCCCATCTGCTGTAACATCGCGCGCGCCAGCTGCAACATTTGCGGCGTATCATCAACAAAGACAATTTCACTTGCAGCCAATTGATTCGCAGCGGTCTCTGCAGTCATAGTTCGACTATATGACGTTTTGCCGCACATTGCTCGAGCGCGCGTATTCAATCGCGGCGTTTGCTTTTTGTCTCACTTTTTTACTTGGAATTGGCCTGACACAACTGTCGCTGCAAACCGATGAATCGGTTTTTTTTGCTGACGACAATCCCAACTACATCGCCGAATTGGCACTGCAACGCGACTACGGTAAGACCGACAATGTCATGTTCGTGATTGCGCCCAATCAGGGTGATGTCTTTTCCGAGCGATCCGTTGAATTGCTGCATCGAATGACCGACGAAGGCTGGGAGATTCCCTATGCGCGTCGGGTCGATTCACTGTCGAACTACCAACATACCGTCGCCCGCGATGATGAGCTGATCGTCAATGACCTCATCCCTACCGACGGCATACTGACACCGGCCGATCTCGCACGTATCCGCATGGTTGCGCTGGCCGATCCGGAATTGGTCTATCGCTGGGTGTCACCAGACGGTGACGTCGCGGCGGTCAGCGTGATGCTGAATATGCCGGATGACGATGAAATCGCTGTGCCGGAAATCGCGTTTCACGCACGCGACCTGGCAGAGCAATATCGCGCTGACTATCCGGATATCGACATCTACTTGATGGGCTCTGCGATCGGCGATCAGACCTTTGATGAGCTGTCGATCAATGACTTCTTCAAGTTCATTCCGATCGTCGCATTGATCATTGTCATCCTGCTCACCGCTGCACTGCGCTCGGTGTCCGCGACCATTGCCGTTCTGGCGGTCGTGTTCACCAGCATCATTGGCACCCTGGGCCTTGGTGGTTATCTCGGCTTCAAGCTCAACGCAGCCACCGTGGCCGTACCGAGCATCGTCATGACGCTGGCCGTGGCCGACGCGGTGCACATGCTCAGCGTCTTTTTGGCACGATTTCGCGACGGTGAATCTCGTTATGATGCCGCCCTTGGCGCACTGACGACCAACCTGCAGCCGATCCTGTTGACCACGCTGACGACTGGCATTGGCTTTCTGGGACTCAACTACAGCGAAGTTCCGCCGTTTCGGGATCTGGGCAACCTGGTCGCCATCGGGGTCGTCATGGCGTTGATCTTTACGCTGACCTGTTTACCGCTGGCACTGTTGAAATTGCCGTTTTCTCGCAAGGCGCACCAGCGCGAAACAATGGCGCGCTGGCTGGCCGACCACCTGCTAGCGCGACGCAAGACTCTGGCCGGCGTCGCCGCCATCATCGCCATTGCCTTGATCAGCTTCGCACCTCGAAACACGTTGGAGGATGACTTCATCGAGTATTTCTCCACCGACCTGCCGATTCGACAGGCGGCCGATTTCGCCACCGAGAATCTGACCGGTCCGTTCGTCATGAGCTTTTCATTCGACGCGCGGCGTGCCGACGGCATCACCGAGCCTGCGTTTCTTGGTGACGTCGAGCGCTTCATGGATTGGGCGCGAGCCCAGCCCGAGGTCATTTACGTCGCCGGTTTCACCGAAACACTTAAGCGGCTGAACGAAGATCTGCACAATGACGACCCCAATATGCGCGTGCTGCCAGAGCGGCGCGACCAGGCGGCTCAGTATTTGTTGCTGTATGAGATGTCGCTGCCATTCGGCCTGGATCTGAACAATCAACTGTCGTTCGACCGATCGCGGATGCGGGTTGATGTGCGAATTGGCGGAGAGCGCACCCGCGGCATCGTCGATCTGGAGGCCCGCGCGCAGCGCTGGCTGGAAACGAACCTGCCGCATCTGGTCACACCAGGGGCCGGGCCCGATGTGTCCTGGGCCAATATCGGTCAACGCAATATCAACGCGATGCTAACCGGCTCGCTATTGGCGTTGGGACTGATCACGATCACGCTGATCGTCACGCTGCGCTCACTGGCCTTCGGCCTGCTAAGCCTAATCCCGAACCTGCTGCCCGCAGCGATCGCATTCGGCATCTGGGGAATTTTCGTCGGTCACATTAACCTCGCCGCCGCCGTCGTCTTCAGCATGACGATTGGTATCGTTGTCGACGACACCGTCTACCTGCTGACCAAATATCTGCAGGGTCGACGCGAGCTGGCGCTGGCGCCGGTTGAGGCGATGCACTACGCGATCCGCACCGTGTCACGCGCACTGGTGGTGACGTCAGTCACGCTGACCGCCGGGTTCCTGGTATTAGCCACCTCCGACTTCAACCTGAACGTGACCTCCGGCGTGATGATCGCGATTGTGGTCTCCAGCGCCGTCATCTTTGATTTGATCATGTTGCCGGCGTTGGTGATCGGAGTCGACCAATGGCTCAACCGCTCGCGCGCCCAAACCGATTAGGGCACACTTACGGCCTGAATTTATTTCGTATCCGGTCAAGGAGTTCCAAGTGATCCGACAAGACGACAAGCTGGTGACCAGCGCCTCTGCCCACTGCGATGTGCCGTGTGCCATCTATGATCCTGCACCGCTGCTGATTTCAGCGCTGACCGTGGTGCGCATGATCGACATCATGGAAGAATGGATGAGCCACAAGCCGGATAGCGAACTGGCCCTGCAAAACGCACTGTCGCGCTGTGTCGCTCAAAAAGAGCAGCACGCCGAAGACGTCAAGCATGAAGTGCGGGTAATCTGGGGCGACTACCTGAAGGCGCCGCAGTTTGAAAAGCACCCGAATGCGCATGAACTGGTGCACAACATCATGCTCACTGGCAGCAAATGCAAGCAGGGCGTTGATCGCGCCGATGCACTGAAACTCGTGGAATTGTGCAACGAGTTTGCTGAGATGTTCTGGGAAACCAAAGGTGTAGAAACCAAGCGCGCGGTTTGCCCGTACAAGCCGTCGCTGGAGACTGTCTACCCGGTATTGTAAACCGACATCATGCTGCGCCTGTTCCGAGTCAGCGGGCGCAGCATGCTGCCCACCTTGCGAGATGGCGATTTGGTCATCGCATGGCGCTCAACACGTCTGCGCGCCGGCCGCATTATCTGCATCGACACAACGCACGAGGGTTGGCTAATCAAACGACTACGCTGCCGTCATCCAGCGCGATTCTATCTCGACAGCGATGGCCAAACCGGCAGCGAAAATCTGCCAACGGTGCACGATGGCGACTTACACTACGTCGCATTCATTGCATTCGGTCGAGGTATTCGCTGGTTACAAACCCGCTAATCGGCGACACAACAGGAGCTTCAAACGTGTCACGACTACAAGACAAGATCGCATTAATCACCGGTGCGGCCCAGGGTCTGGGTGCCGCCACCGCGGCGCTATTCGCCGATAACGGTGCCCGGCTAGTGTTAACCGATGTCAATCTGGAAGGTGTCAGCGCTGTGGCCGAAGCGATCAACGCGCAGCATGGTGAGAACACCGCTGTAGCGCTGGAGCACGATGTCACCAATAGCGACGCCTGGCAGCAAGCCATCGCCGCGGCCAAACGAATGGGTGGACTGCACGTGCTGGTCAACAATGCTGGGATCGGTTCGCTCGGCGGTGTCACCGAGGAGAGTCTGGAGAATTTTCGGCGTGTCCACGAGGTCGATGTCGACAGCGTCTTTATGGGCTGCAAATACGCAATGCCACTGATGAGCGAATCCGGCGGCGGCAGCATTGTCAACATCTCATCTGTTGCCGGCATTATCGCAAGCCAACACTACTCCGCATACAACTCGGCCAAAGCAGCCGTGCGTCATCTATCCAAGTCGGTCGCATTGGACTGCGCCTCCAAGGGCAACGGCATTCGCTGTAACTCGGTGCATCCGGCCTTTGTTGATACACCTATTCTGGATGGAATTGCGGCGGGCTACCCGCGTGAGGTATTGATCGAAAAACTGGCTCGCCAGATCCCGCTGGGTCGTATTGGCAAGCCTGACGATGTCGCCTACGGCGTGTTGTATCTGGCCTCCGATGAGTCGGGCTTTGTCACGGGTACCGAACTTGTTATCGATGGCGGCATCTGCGCGCGCTAGGCTTAAGACATGAAACACGCAGACCTCTGTATCGTTGGCGCCGGTCATGCTGCAGGGCAACTCGCTGTGTCGCTGCGTCAGACCGGCTTTGACGGCAGTGTACTGATGGCCGGTGAGGAGACTTATCCACCGTATCAGCGCCCCCCGCTATCGAAAAAATTCCTCGCGGGAGAGTTGGCCTCCGAACGACTGTTTTTGAAGCCAGCGGAGTTTTATACCGAAGCCGAGATCACATTGGCACTGGGCGCTACAGTGAGCAAAGTCGATACGGCAAAGCATACCGCCAACATCGACCGACTCGGCGAGGTCAGTTGGTCACAACTGGTGTTTGCAACCGGCAGCCGGGTGCGCCGACTGGCGATCCCTGGCGAAGCGCTTGCAGGCGTACATTATCTACGCAGCATTCGCGATACCGACGCGATCCGTGCAGCCTTCAAACCCGGCCGTAAGGTGGTGATCATAGGCGGTGGATATCTCGGCCTTGAGATCGCCGCGGTTGCAGCCACGGCAGGACTCACGGTCACCGTGCTGGAGCAATCCGAACGTCTGCTGAGTCGGGTCGTCTCGCCGCCATTGTCCGAGTTCTATGAAGACGTTCACACGCAGGCGGGTGTCGATGTTCGCACTGGAGTCGGTGCTATTGCCTTCGAAGGCGATGATGCGGTCGCACAGGTTATCACCCAAACGGATGAGGCGATCGCTGCCGATCTGGTCATCGTTGCGATCGGTGTAGTGCCGAACGTTGAGCTAGCCCAAGACGCGGGTGTCGCCTGTGACAATGGCATACGGGTCGACGAATACTGCCGCACCGATGTGGACGATGTGCTTGCAATCGGCGAATGTACCAATCACCCCAACCCGCTTTTGAATCGACGGCTGCGGCTTGAGTCGGTACCCAACGCACTCGATCAGGCACGCACCGCCGCGGCAACGCTAACCGGCGAGCTCAAGCCGTATTCGCAAGTGCCCTGGTTCTGGTCTGATCAATATGATTTGAAGTTGCAGATGGCCGGGCTCATCGATGGTTACGACACGCATGTGCTGCGCGGCGATCCGGCAACGCGACAATTTGCAAGCTTCTACCTGCGTGAGGGTGGATTAATCGCAATGGATGCCGTGAATAGCCCGAAGGACTTTCTGTTCGCAAAGCCGCTGATCGCCGATCAACGGCAAATCCCGCAAGACAAACTGGCCGATCCGGACTATTCGCTGAAACAGGCCGCTGTCGACTACCCTGGGTAAAGCCAGATGTCCGAGTTTATTCTTCGGAGACGAGCGTGTCTTCGACCTGAGGTACCTGCGATTCGGGAAACCGCATCTCGACACGTAGTTGGCCCTCAAATGCTGTGCCCTGCGTCAGTGACACGGAACGCACACGCTGCAGATACTCGGCACGTCCTGTGGCCTCGACAAAGGCACCACTGACACCCAACACATCGGCTGACTCGGTTCCCTGCAATCCGGTCGTGCGAATCTGGGCGTTGCCGCGCCAGTCCTGCTGGCGCACCAACGGCATCGCGGCTTCGCGAAAGAATGCCCAGAGATTGTCGGTTCCACCGATGATCAGGGATCCATAACCCGGCACCACGACATGCCAAACCGATTCCTCGGCCAACTCACCATTGATCGGCTTACCGTTATTGGAGAGCGCGGCAAAGCGCACTGCGTAAGATGGCACACCGGTGACATCGGTGGGCGCTGAGAAAACCTGCACCGACGTGCGAGCACCGGCAACCTCTGGCTTCAATGCGCTAGCAGGTTGCTGTCGTAGCCACGGATAACCCGTGGCGGAATTCAAAATCTGTACGCTGCCAGAGCTGGTTGGCGTCAGGGTTAGCGTCGGGTCGGACAAGCGCGAATCGGTTGTTGGCGTATACGGGGACTTGACCACGAACAACACGGCCACGGCTGCACCGACGACGATTCCGGCGATCAAGGCGGCGATATATTTCATCGTGCACCTCCTGCGACTACTAGCGTATCAATACGCCAGACGTCATCGGCGTCCAGGCGCGCATCCCATGTCCCATCGAGTGTCGCGAATTCACGCAGTCCACCGGTGATCTCACCGGTTTCGGCAATGTCGGCACTCAGCCCGGTCAACACCAGTGAGCCACGTTGGGGAATGTGCAGGACCCACTCGACCTGTTCGGCCGTCGTGACGCCACGTACCCGACTGGCCATACCAATCACCGTGCCCGATTCGTTTCTTAATCGGTACACACTGGCCGACTGACTGAATGGGGCCACGGACTGCACCCAACTCAGTTGCGCAGGTGTGGTGCCAGATGGTGCCGCATCCCGCCCAGGCACGACGCTGATCTGATCATCGCGTAGTCGAATTTCGAAGCGCTCGAGCCGCCCACCGTTATTCTGGACGCGCGTTTCCGAGCTCACACGTTGTTGCGCTACGAACGGTGCACTCCAGCCCAGCCAGACGACGGCAGCGATCCCTGCCAGAATTCCAAAGAAAAACGATGCTTTCACTATCTGAACCTGTGTCAAACTGCATCCGAGTGTAGGGGCATGCCGCCGTTACCGTGAATCGGTTATGGTAAATCTGTGACGCAGTTTGCAAAATCCTCGAAGAAGCGGAAGACGCGTCTGATTTGCTTGTGGTCCGGACCCAGAAATGTCTCGACTGCGCTGATGTACAGCTTTGCTGAGCGCGCCGACACCCAGATCGTCGATGAGCCGCTGTATGGGCACTATCTGAGCCGCACCGACGTGCAGCACCCGGCTGCCGCCGAGGTCATCGCTGCTATGAATTGTGACGGCCAGCAGGTCATCAACGACCTGTTGGCACGATGCGATGCACCGGTGACATTTGCCAAACACATGGCACATCATCTGATCGAGCTGGACGAGGGATTTTTACAGCAGACCATCAACGTGCTGCTGGTTCGCAACCCACGCGATATGCTGCCCTCACTGAGTCGTCAGATTCCGGAGCCGACGCTCCGTGACACCGGACTCAAACGCCAGTGGGAGCTGCTCAAGACACTGCAGCGATTGGGTCAATCTCCTGCGGTGCTGGATGCCCAGCAACTGCTCGCCGACCCACCCGGTGTATTGCGACAACTGTGCGAGCACATCGGCATCGATTTCGATGCATCGATGTTGCAGTGGCGTGCCGGCGCACGCGACGAAGATGGTGTCTGGGCACCGCACTGGTATCACAACGTGCACAAGAGCACCGGCTTTGACGACTACCATGAACGCACCGAAGTGCCCGACCATTTACAAGCGGTGCTCGCGCAATGCGCGCCGTATTACGACTATCTGCGCAAGCACGCGATTTGTGCAACGGACTGAGGAGAGAATATGAACCCGGTAGACCCACGCAACCAGGACATCCAGGTCATGATCAATGGCGCACTGCATGCGCGCGGCGATGCGAAAGTGTCTGTATTCGACAGTGTGGTTCAAGGCGGTGATGCGGTCTGGGAAGGACTTCGCGTTTATGATGGGCGTGTGGCACTGCTCGATGCGCATATTCGTCGCCTGCGCGACTCCGCACATACGCTGGCATTTACGGATATTCCAAGCGCTGAACACGTGATCAGTGATTTGTTCACGACGCTCAATGCCAATGGCATGCGCGACAACGCGCACGTGCGATTAACGTTGACGCGAGGTGAAAAAATCACCTCCGGCATGAACCCGAAACTCAATCAGTCCGGTCCAACACTGATCGTGCTGGCCGAATGGAAACCGCCCATTTACAACGACGAGGGCATTCGACTAGTCACCGCATCCGTGCGACGTAACTCGCCAATGTTTCTTGACTCCAAGATCCATCACAACAATTTGTTGAACAACATTCTGGCCGTGATCGATGCCAATGTCGCCGGCGTCGACAGCGCGGTCATGCTCGATATCGACGGTTTTCTGGCCGAGACCAACGACACAAATCTGTTCATCATTCGAGACGGTGCATTACTCACACCGCACGGTCATGCCTGCCTGCCGGGCATTACCCGTGGCTGCGTGCTCGATATCGCGCGCGCTCACGATATCCCCGCGCACGAGCGCAACCTTTCCCTGAGTGAGTTGTACACGGCCGATGAGGCCTTCACCACAGGCACGATGGGTGAACTCACGCCGGTACTCGAGGTGGACGGTCGTGCGATTGGTCGACAAAAGCGCGGCCCGATTACCGAGCAACTGCAGGCCTGGCATCGCGAACATGTCTGGGAGACCGGCACGCCGATCACGAACTAATCGGGTTTGACTGCGTAATAGCTGCGCAGATAATCCTCAAAACTCGACTGCGGCGATTCCTCAATCGACTGCTGTTTTTGCAGCGATTCGGTCACCTCGTGCCGCAGCAAATCGAAGCGCGCTTCGGGCATCAACGGCAATCCCAGCCAGTGTTCACGATGCGTGTGCGACAAGTTGTTCGTAAACTCGATAAAACTCTGTTGCGCTGATTCCATCTCACGCAACAATCGCGCCGATATCGTCTCCGTATGACCCTGCACCACCTGGCGCTGCTCGCGCACGCTGCGCGCATGCGGACCATCACTACCGGACATCGTCTCGGCGACCGCTTCAACCGCTTGTAAAATCTCCTCGGCCCAGTGCTCAAGCCGCACTGGCTCACCATTGCGACGCAGCTCCAGATCCGGCGCACGACCGCTATGTGCCGCAACCAGATAATTGTTGTCCGCCTCAAGCAACTCTGCGCGCTCAAGCAGAC
>JBCCZN010000085.1:0-11481 GCA_039187375.1 Pseudomonadota bacterium | reverse complement strand
CGCTGGATATGACCAACGAAGAGATGCTCGCCACATTCTTCGAAACGGTGTCATTCGAGCTGTCGGATAGCGACATCAAAATGGCGTTGGTCGCCAAGCGTTTGCGCGGTGATACCGCTCAGTTCGACATTAAAGCGGGCCGTAAGGTCGTCGTTGAAGAAGGTCGCCGTATTACCGCCAAGCACGTGCGCGACCTCGAAAAAGCAGGCATCGAAGAGCTGAGTGTGCCGGCAGAATATTTGGTGGGCCGCATTCTTGCACACGATATTGTTGACGAAGAAACCGGCGAGCTGGTGGCGTCTGCCAATGATGAGCTCACCGAGGAGTCGATTGCCGCGTTAATCGAGGCGGGTGTCACGTCAATCCGTACCCTGTACGTCAACGATCTGGATCGTGGGCCGTACATCTCCAACACGCTGCGTATCGATAGTTCAATCACCAAATTAGATGCATTGGTGGAAATTTATCGCATGATGCGTCCGGGTGAGCCGCCTACCAAGGAAGCGGCAGAGAACCTGTTCCAGAATTTGTTCTTCAACCCCGATCGCTACGACCTGTCCGCAGTTGGGCGCATGAAATTTAATCGTCGCGTCGGTCGCGACGAAATTACCGGCGACGGTGTTCTGGCCAAAGAGGACATCCTGGATGTCCTCAAGGTGCTGATCGAAATCCGCAACGGTTACGGTAGCGTCGATGACATCGATCACCTGGGTAACCGTCGTATTCGTAGTGTCGGTGAAATGGCCGAGAACGCATTCCGCATTGGTCTCGTGCGTGTCGAGCGCGCCGTCAAGGAGCGTCTCACGCAGGCTGAGGCCGAAGGCCTGATGCCGCAGGAGATGATCAACGCCAAGCCGGTGGCAGCCGCGGTCAAGGAGTTCTTTGGCTCGAGCCAGTTGTCGCAGTTCATGGATCAGAACAATCCCTTGTCCGAGGTGACGCACAAGCGACGCGTCTCTGCATTGGGCCCGGGTGGTCTGACGCGCGAGCGTGCGGGCTTCGAGGTGCGCGATGTGCACCCGACCCACTACGGACGTGTCTGTCCGATTGAAACGCCGGAAGGCCCGAACATCGGCTTGATCAATTCATTGGCGGTGTACTCGCGTACCAATGAATACGGGTTCCTCGAAACGCCGTACCGCAAGGTGGAGAACGGCAAGGTCACCGACGAGATTGAGTACCTGTCGGCTATCGAAGAGAGTCAGTACATCATCGCGCAGGCGAATGCGCCGATGGATACCAAGGGTCGCTTCACCGACGATTTGATTTCGGTTCGCCACCGCAATGAATTCACGCTCGCGGCGCCGGACTCGATCAATTACATGGACGTGTCGCCGAAGCAAATCGTGTCGGTGGCAGCTTCGCTGATTCCATTCCTGGAGCACGATGACGCTAACCGCGCGCTGATGGGTTCGAACATGCAGCGCCAGGCTGTGCCGACGTTGCGTTCCGAGGCGCCGCTCGTCGGCACCGGTATGGAGCGTGCAGTCGCAACCGACTCGGGCGTGACCGTTGTCGCACGTCGCGGCGGTATTGTGGATTCGGTTGACGCATCGCGCATCGTTGTACGCGTCCACGATGATGAAACGAGTGCCGATGAGCCGGGTGTCGACATTTATAACCTGACGAAGTACACCCGCTCGAACCAGAACACCTGTATCAATCAACGGCCACTGGTCAAGATCGGTGACAATATTAATCGTGGTGATGTGATGGCCGATGGGCCGTCGACCAATCTTGGTGAGCTGGCGCTGGGCCAGAACTTGCTGGTCGCATTTATGCCCTGGAATGGTTACAACTTCGAGGATTCGATTCTGATCTCGGAGCGCGTCGTTAAGGAGGACCGCTTCACGACGATTCACATCGAGGAGCTGACCTGTGTCGCACGCGACACGAAGCTCGGATCGGAAGAGGTTACAGCGGATATCCCGAATGTCGGTGATTCAGCGTTGGCCAAGCTGGACGAGGCGGGCATCGCGTTTATCGGCGCTGAGGTGAATGCCGGCGATATTCTGGTCGGCAAGGTCACACCGAAGGGTGAGACACAGTTGACGCCGGAAGAAAAACTCTTGCGGGCAATCTTCGGTGAGAAAGCGTCTGATGTGAAAGACTCGTCATTGCGGGTGCCGCCGGGTATGGATGGCACAGTCATCGACGTGCGTGTGTTCACTCGTGATGGTGTCGAAAAGGACAGCCGTGCGCTGTCGATTGAGCGCGCCGAGCTGGAGAGCGTACGTAAGGACCTCGATGATCAGTTGCGAATTCTCGAGGGCGATATCTATGCCCGTATCGAGAAGCTGTTGCTCGGCAAGGTTGCAACGGGTGGTCCTGGCAAGCTGAAGTCTGGAGACAAGATCACCAAGGCGTATCTTGAAGAACTACCGAAAGAGAAGTGGTTTGACATTGGCCTGAAGAACGACGAAGCCAGTGCGCAGCTCGAGCGCTCAGCGGAGCGCATGAAAGAGCAGCGCGAAGAGTTCGATAAGCGCTTTGAGGCCAAGAAAAACAAGATCACCGTTGGTGATGATCTGGCACCGGGCGTGCTCAAGATGGTCAAGGTCTATCTGGCGGTCAAGCGTCGCATCCAGCCGGGTGACAAGATGGCGGGCCGTCACGGCAACAAAGGTGTGATCTCTATGATCGTGCCGGTTGAGGATATGCCGTACACCGAAGATGGCACGCCGGTAGACGTGGTACTGAATCCGCTCGGGGTGCCCTCGCGCATGAACGTCGGCCAGGTGCTGGAAACACACCTTGGTTGGGCGGCAAAAGGTGTCGGTCAGCGAATCGACCGGATGCTCAAGGCGCAGGCGGCGATGAAAGACCTGCGCGGCTTCCTCCATGATGTTTACAACACCACGGGTGGGCGTGCCGAAGAGCTGGATACCTTCTCCGACGAAGAGATCATCGAATTGGCTGGTAACCTGTCGTCGGGTGTGCCGATGGCAACACCGGTATTCGATGGCGCAGCCGAGTCGCAGATCAAGCAAATGCTGAAATTGGCAGAGCTGCCGGAGTCAGGTCAGGCGGAGTTGCGTGATGGTCGCACCGGTGATCAGTTCCTGCGCCCGGTTACCGTCGGCTATATGTACATGCTGAAACTCAACCACCTGGTGGATGACAAAATGCATGCGCGCTCGACTGGACCTTACAGCCTTGTCACACAGCAACCGCTGGGTGGTAAAGCGCAGTTCGGTGGTCAGCGTTTCGGGGAGATGGAGGTCTGGGCGCTGGAAGCCTATGGCGCATCCTATACGCTGCAGGAGATGCTCACCGTGAAGTCGGATGACGTCCAGGGTCGCACCAAAATGTACAAGAACATCGTCGATGGCACGCACCAGATGCAGGCGGGCATGCCGGAGTCGTTCAATGTTCTGGTCAAAGAAATTCGCTCGCTCGGTATTAACATCGAGCTCGAAACGGAGTGAAGTGAATCATGAAAGATCTACTCAAACTGTTTAAGTCACAAGTACCGGATGAGGATTTCGATGCCATCCGCATCGGGCTCGCCTCCCCGGACATGATTCGCTCGTGGTCGTTTGGCGAGGTCAAGAAACCGGAGACGATCAACTACCGCACGTTCAAACCCGAACGCGATGGCTTGTTCTGCGCCAAGATCTTTGGCCCGATCAAGGACTATGAGTGCTTGTGCGGCAAGTACAAGCGTCTGAAGCATCGTGGTGTGGTGTGTGAGAAGTGTGGCGTAGAGGTGACGCAAACCAAAGTGCGCCGCGAGCGCATGGCCCATATCGATTTGGCTAGCCCGGTTGCGCATATCTGGTTCCTGAAGTCACTGCCCTCACGTATTGGCTTGATGCTCGATATGACGCTGCGCGAAATCGAGCGTGTTCTTTATTTTGAAGCATTCGTTGTCGTTGAGCCGGGCCTGACGCCGCTGGATCGCGGCCAGTTGCTCTCCGATGAGGGTTACCTCGAAGCGATTGAGCAATACGGTGATGAATTCGATGCGCGTATGGGCGCCGAAGCGGTACACGAGATGCTCTCGACGATCGATCTTCAGACCGAGGTGGCAAACGTTCGTGAAGAGATCGCTGGTACTAATTCGGAAACCAAGATCAAGCGTCTGTCCAAGCGTTTGAAGCTGTTGGAGTCGTTCATCGAATCCGGTAATAAGCCGGAGTGGATGGTGCTGACCGTGTTGCCGGTATTGCCGCCTGACTTGCGTCCGCTGGTGCCGCTCGACGGTGGTCGTTTTGCGACCTCGGATCTGAACGATTTGTACCGTCGTGTGATCAACCGCAATAACCGGTTACGCCGACTGCTGGAGCTCAATGCGCCGGACATCATCGTGCGCAACGAAAAGCGCATGTTGCAGGAATCGGTTGATGCGCTGCTGGATAACGGCAGACGCGGCCGTGCGATCACCGGCACTAACAAGCGTCCGCTGAAGTCTCTTGCCGACATGATCAAGGGTAAGCAGGGTCGATTCCGTCAGAACTTGCTCGGCAAGCGCGTTGACTACTCCGGCCGTTCGGTCATCGTGGTTGGCCCGACGCTGAAGCTGCACCAGTGTGGCCTGCCGAAGAAGATGGCGCTGGAGCTGTTCAAGCCGTTCATTTTCTCGAAGCTGCAATACCGTGGCGATGCCGCCACCATTAAGGCAGCCAAGCGTCTGGTCGAGCGTGAAGGTCCGGAGGTTTGGGACATCCTCGAAGAGGTGATTCGCGAGCACCCGGTCATGTTGAACCGCGCGCCAACATTGCACCGCCTCGGCATCCAGGCGTTTGAGCCGGTACTGATTGAAGGTAAGGCAATTCAGTTGCACCCGCTGGTCTGTACCGCATTCAACGCGGATTTCGATGGCGATCAGATGGCGGTTCACGTGCCCTTGTCAATCGAGGCGCAGCTCGAAGCGCGCGCGTTGATGATGTCGTCCAACAATATTCTGTCGCCCGCCAACGGTGACCCGATCATCGTGCCGTCGCAGGACGTCGTCCTGGGGCTGTACTACATGACCCGTGAGCGCATTGGCGCCAAGGGTGAAGGCCATGTGTTTGCGGATGTACGAGAAGTGCATCGCGCGTATGAGGCCGGTGTTTGCGGTCTGCAAGCCAAGGTTAAGGTGCGCTTGAATGTGCAGTTGGAAGACGACACCGAGGCGAGTCTGCAGATGGTCGAGACGACTGTCGGGCGTTCGCTCTTGTCAGAGATTCTGCCGGAAGGCGTGTCGTTTGACCTCGTCAATCGGGATATGTCCAAGAAGGCAATCTCGAACGTCCTGAACCAGACCTACCGTCGGGTTGGCCTGAAGCGCTCGGTCGTGTTTGCCGATCAGCTGATGTACACCGGATTCCGTTATGCGACCCGTGCCGGTGTCTCTATCGGCGTCAACGATATGGTGGTACCGCAGTCCAAAGAGGACATTTTGGGTGTCGCCGAAGCTGAGGTGAAGGAAATTCAGGACCAGTACGCATCGGGCCTGGTCACCGACGGTGAGCGTTACAACAAGGTCGTCGATATCTGGTCGCACACCAATGACCAAGTCGCCAAGGCGATGATGGACAAGTTGGGCACCGACGAGGTGCAGACGGCCGACGGCGATACGGTGTCGCAAAAATCGTTCAACTCGATCTTCATGATGGCGGATTCCGGTGCACGTGGTTCTGCGGCGCAGATTCGTCAGCTCGCCGGCATGCGTGGCTTGATGGCCAAGCCGGATGGGTCGATTATCGAGACGCCGATTACGGCAAACTTCCGCGAAGGTCTGGACGTTCTGCAGTACTTCATCTCGACGCACGGTGCGCGTAAGGGTCTTGCTGACACCGCGCTGAAAACTGCGAACTCGGGTTACCTGACACGCCGTCTGGTCGATGTCGCGCAGGATTTGGTGGTCACCGAAGACGACTGTGGTACGAACGGCGGTCTGGTCATGCAACCGCTGGTTGAGGGTGGCGACGTGGTTGAGGCGTTGCGAGATCGGGTGCTGGGTCGAGTACTGGCTGAGCCGGTGCTGCATCCGGGCACCGACAAGGTCGCGCTGGATGCTGGCATGTTGTTGACCGAGCAAGCGGTGCAATTGCTGGATGATCTTCAGGTCGACCAGGTAATTGTGCGCTCCGCCATTACCTGTACGACCCGCTATGGCGTGTGCTCGCAGTGTTATGGCCGTGACTTAGCGCGCGGCCACAAGATCGCCATTGGTGAGGCGGTCGGCGTGATCGCAGCTCAGTCGATTGGTGAGCCGGGTACGCAGTTAACCATGCGTACGTTCCACATTGGCGGCGCGGCCTCTCGCTCTGCATCGGTTAACAGTATTGAGGTCAAGAGCACCGGCAGCGTGCGTCTGTCGAACATCAAGACCGTCAAGCACGAGAAAGGTCATCTGGTTGCGGTGTCGCGTTCCGGTGAGATCATCGTTTCGAATGAGGCGGGTCGCGAGCGCGAACGTTACAAAGTGCCTTACGGCGCCTCGATCAACGTCGAAGACGGCGCTGCCGTTAATGCGGGTGATGTCGTTGCGAACTGGGATCCGCATACCCACCCGGTGATTACCGAAGTGAGCGGTACATTGCGTTTCAAGGACTTTGTTGATGGCGTCACCATTAACGAACAAATTGACGAAATCACAGGACTGTCCAGCATTGTGATCGCGGATCAGAGTCAGCTTGGCAGCGCCGGTAAGGACCTGCGCCCGGTTGCGATGCTCGTCGATGACGACGGCAATGAGGTGTTCTTTGCCAACACCGATATCCCGGCGGTCTATTCACTTCCGGCGGGCGCGATCGTCACCCACGCTGATGGTGCCAAGGTATCGATCGGTGACACCATTGCGCGTATTCCGCAGGAGTCTTCGACCAACCGTGACATTACCGGTGGTCTGCCGCGAGTCGCTGACCTGTTCGAGGCACGCAAGCCGAAGGAATCAGCGATCATGGCTGAGCATACCGGTGTGGTTAGCTTCGGTAAGGAGACCAAGGGCAAGCGTCGTCTGGTGATTACGATGGAAGACGGCGAGGCCTATGAGGAGTTGATTCCGAAGTGGCGTCACCTGAACGTGTTCGAGGGTGAGCAGGTCAGCCGTGGCGAGGTGATCGCTGATGGTGAGCCGAATCCGCACGACATCCTGCGCCTGAAAGGTGCCGCGGCGCTGGCCGACTATTTGGTCAAGGAGATCCAGGACGTTTACCGACTGCAGGGCGTGAAAATCAACGACAAGCACATCGAGGTGATCATTCGCCAGATGCTGCGCAAGGTGAATGTCACCGAGGCAGGTGATTCCAACTATCTGCGCGGTGAGCAAGTCGATAAGGCACGCATGCTGGAGACCTGTGATCAGCTGGAAGCGCAAGGCAAGGAGCCACCGAAGTACGAGTCGGTGCTGCTGGGTATCACGAAAGCGTCGTTGGCGACCGAGTCGTTTATCTCGGCCGCCTCGTTCCAGGAGACCACTCGAGTTCTCACAGAGGCTGCTGTGCGCGGTTTGCGTGATGACCTGCGCGGCCTGAAGGAGAACGTCATCGTGGGTCGCTTGATTCCGGCGGGTACTGGCTTTGCGCATCATGCCGAGCGTCGCCGCACCCGTGAGCAGGAGCTGGCTGATGAGTTGGCAGGCCTGGATGCGGCGAATGAGGCGAGCGAAGCGGCCGCTGAAGACGTTAGCGCCTCGGGCGAAGAGGAATAAGCAAACGCTGCGGCTGGCTCGATTTGGGCCAGCCGCACCGCTTTTTCTTGCACTTTAGTGGCCGCATCCCTACAATGCGCGCCCTGATCTTGGTGAGGGACGCCCGTTTTGACCCTCACACCTGTGTTGTCGAACACTCGACATAGCAGGGAAATTGCCACTGCCTTCCGCATAGTCGGCGAGTCACTGGCCTGGGCATCAGAAGAACGCGGTCGGGTTGTAGCCCGGCCTGGTAGCGTGCGCTCCGGCGTTGCGCTTTTTTGGTTTTGGTTTTTGCATTTGCAAGACGAAGAGAGGGCCGATGGCCACGATCAATCAATTGGTTCGCAAGCCGCGTAGCGTCAAGCGAGAAAAAAGTAACGTACCGGCGCTGGAAGGCAGTCCGCAGAAGCGTGGTGTGTGCACGCGCGTGTACACGACGACACCGAAGAAACCAAATTCGGCAATGCGTAAGGTGGCGCGTGTGCGCCTGACTAACGGGTTCGAGGTCACCAGCTACATTGGTGGTGAAGGGCACAACCTGCAGGAACACTCAGTGGTACTGATTCGTGGTGGTCGTGTGAAAGACCTTCCGGGTGTGCGTTATCACACCGTGCGCGGCACGCTCGATTGCGCGGGCGTTAGCGACCGTAAACAAGGCCGATCCAAATACGGCGCCAAGCGTCCGAAGGGCTAAACCATGTCAAGAAGAAATCAGGCGCCGAAGCGCGAGATCCTGCCGGATCCCAAATACAAGAGCATCCTGCTGGCCAAGTTCATGAACATGGTCATGAACGATGGCAAGAAATCGGTTGCGGAGCGCATCATTTACGGCGCGCTCGACCGCATTGCAGAGCGCTCAGGTCAGGATGGCTCGGCATCTCTGGAGATGTTGGAAACCGGGCTGGAGAACATCAAGCCGGCTGTCGAGGTCAAATCTCGTCGTGTTGGCGGTGCGACCTACCAGGTACCGGTTGAAGTTCGCCCTCAGCGTCGCCAGACATTGGCAATGCGTTGGGTGATCGACGCAGCGCGCAAGCGCAGTGAAAAAACGATGGCGCATCGACTAGCTCATGAGCTGATGGATGCGGCCGAAAATCGCGGCGCAGCGGTTAAGAAAAAAGAAGACGTTCATCGTATGGCGGAAGCCAACAAGGCGTTTTCTCATTACCGCTGGTAACGCAACTCTACATTAACCAAGGACACTTCCGTGGCACGCACAACTCCGATCAATCGGTATCGCAACATTGGCATCATGGCGCACATTGATGCTGGTAAAACGACGACAACCGAGCGCATCCTTTTTTACACCGGTGTTTCGCACAAAATTGGCGAAGTGCACGACGGTGCTGCGACCATGGATTGGATGGAGCAGGAGCAGGAGCGTGGCATTACGATCACCTCGGCTGCCACGACCTGTTTCTGGAGCGGCATGGATCAGCAATATGACCAGCACCGCATCAATATCATCGATACTCCGGGACACGTTGACTTCACGATTGAGGTAGAGCGCTCACTGCGTGTGCTCGACGGTGCGGTCACTGTGCTGTGTTCTGTCGGCGGCGTCGAGCCGCAGACCGAGACCGTCTGGCGCCAGGGCAATAAGTACAACGTGCCACGCATGATCTTCGTCAACAAGATGGATCGCGCCGGCGCGGACTACTTGCGTGTCGTCGGTCAGGTTGAGTCACGTCTGGGTGCGATGCCGGTACCCATCCAGTTGCCGATCGGTGCAGAAGAGAACTTCAAGGGCATAATCGATCTGATCGAGATGCGCGCGATCTACTGGGACGAGGACAACATGGGCGTGACCTATGAAGCCAAAGACATCCCGGCAGACTTGACTGATCTCGCTAACGAATGGCGCGAAAAAATGATCGAAGCGGCTGCCGAAGCCGACGAAGAGCTGCTCGAGAAGTTCCTCGAGGACGGCGAATTGACCGTGGACGAAATCAAGGCCGCGCTGCGCAAGCGTACGCTGGCGAACGAAATCGTCCTGACAATGTGTGGTAGTGCGTTCAAGAATAAGGGCGTACAGGCGATGCTCGATGCTGTCATCGACTTTATGCCGGCGCCGATTGACGTACCTGCGATCAAGGGCATTAACGATGACGAATCTGAGGGTACGCGGGAGTCGAAAGACGATGCGCCGTTCGCTGCGCTTGCGTTCAAGATTGCGACTGACCCGTTTGTCGGTAACCTGACGTTCTTCCGTGTTTATTCGGGCGTTTTGAACTCCGGCGACACAGTTTACAACCCGGTGAAAAGCAAAAAAGAGCGTATCGGTCGAATTTTGCAGATGCACTCAAACAACCGCGAAGAGATCAAAGAGGTTCGTGCGGGCGATATTGCTGCAGCTGTTGGCCTGAAAGATGTCACCACCGGTGACACGCTGTCGGACTTGAACAACGTGATCACACTGGAGCGTATGGAATTCCCTGAGCCCGTGATTGCCGTTGCGGTTGAGCCGAAAACAAAAGCCGACCAGGAAAAAATGGGTATCGCGTTGCAGAAGCTGGCGAAGGAAGATCCGTCATTCCGTGTGCACACCGACGAAGAGTCGGGGCAGACGATCATCTCTGGTATGGGTGAGCTGCACCTGGACATTATCGTCGATCGCATGAAACGTGAGTTCAAGGTCGAAGCGAATGTCGGTAAGCCGCAAGTGGCCTATCGCGAGACGATCCGTTCGACTATTGAGCACGAAAGCAAGTTTGTGCGTCAGTCCGGTGGTCGTGGTCAGTATGGTCATGTCTATCTGCGCATCGAGCCGCAGGAAGCAGGCGCGGGCTACGAGTTCGTTAACGAAATCGTAGGCGGTGTAGTGCCGAAGGAATACATCCCGGCCGTCGACAAGGGCGTGCAGGAACAGATGCAAAATGGCGTTATCGCAGGCTTCCCGGTGGTTGACTGTAAAGTGACGCTGTATGACGGCTCTTACCATGACGTCGACTCCAGTGAGATGGCCTTCAAGATTGCTGGTTCCATGGGCTTCAAGGACGGTGCTAAAAAAGCCAGTCCTGTGTTGCTCGAGCCGATCATGGACGTTGAAGTCGTGACCCCTGAAGATTACTTCGGTGATGTCATGGGCGATCTGAACCGTCGACGCGGTTTACCGCAGGGCATGGATGATTCACCGTCCGGCAAGGTCCTGAAGGCGGAAGTGCCGTTGTCCGAGATGTTTGGTTACGCGACCGATTTGCGTTCCATGACACAGGGGCGTGCGAACTACACGATGCAGTTCGGCAAGTATGCTGAGGTGCCGCAAAACGTCGCTGAAACGGTTGCCAAGAAATAGTTCCTGGCGATCATTGAGTTGTTGATAATTGAGACCGGAGATTAGGGTCGATGTCAAAAGAGAAGTTTGAGAGAACCAAACCGCACGTGAACGTGGGCACGATTGGCCACGTTGACCACGGAAAGACGACGCTGACGGCGGCGCTGACGAAGTGCATGGCAGAGAAGCACGGTGGTGAGGTACGCGCGTACGACCAGATTGATAACGCTCCGGAAGAGAAGGCGCGTGGTATCACGATTGCGACGGCGCACGTTGAGTATGAGAGTGATATTCGTCACTACGCGCACGTTGACTGCCCTGGGCACGCTGACTATGTGAAGAACATGATCACGGGTGCGGCGCAGATGGACGGTGCGATCCTGGTGGTGAACGCAGCGGATGGTCCGATGCCGCAGACGCGCGAGCACATTTTGTTGGCCCGTCAGGTGGGTGTGCCGTACATCGTGGTGTACCTGAACAAGGCGGACATGGTCGATGACGAGGAGCTGTTGGAGCTGGTGGAGATGGAGGTTCGCGATCTTCTGTCGACGTACGAGTTCCCGGGTGACGATACGCCGGTGGT
>JBCCZN010000084.1:0-11537 GCA_039187375.1 Pseudomonadota bacterium | reverse complement strand
TGCGCCGCAATCGCGTCCTGCACCGTCTGTGCTGAACCGTCATGCAGATAGGGTGCGCTGGTTGCCAGGCCATTCAGCGTCGGCGTATCCAACCCATCCAGTCCCAGTCCCAGACGCAAACCGCTGGCCGCATCCAACGTGCCGATGTCATGCCGGGCACCCGAAACCGAATCGGTCTGATTGGTACCACTGTGGCAACTGACACAACCGGAACTCGCGACCAACGATTGACCGCGCAAGCCAGCTGAAGACAGGCCACTGCCCTCCAGCGTTCGCGTATCGGCAGTTGTCAGCGACGCCATGTAGGCCGATAGCGCATCCAGATCAGCACTGATGCCGGTCTTGCTATCGCCCAAAGGCTCCGAGCGTGTGCCGGCAAAAAACGCCGCATCACTCATGAGACCCAGACCACCGGCAAACTCGCGAATCTGACCCTCAAAGTCCTGCACCTCGTCAAAGTTACCGGTCCAGTGCAGCAGGCCATGATCCATGCCGCCCTTGCCGCGCAGCGAAATCGTGTTTCTAACGCCTTCGCCAAACTGACTGAAGTCCCAGACGCGACCATCGTGACCGCCATCTTCGTGACAGCTGGCACAGCTCATATAGTCCAGCGCCGCCAGACGGTCATCGCGCGCGTCGTAGAACAGCTGTTTGCCGGCCAGCACTTCGGGCGTGAGTATTTCGCTGCCCACCGTCGAGACGGTCGCGAGCGAGGTCACCTCCAATGCGCCCTGATTGACAACCGCTGAGATGTCGATGAACTGCACGGTCCGATCCATGAAGTTATGCACCGCCAGCGTCATACCATCCGGCGACAATGCCAGCCCTTGCGGTGCGCGACCGACATCGAATCGAATCAGTTCGGCATTGTTATCGGGCAAGCTGATCGCCACTTGGCGGTTGCCCTCCAGCGCGGTGAACAGATGAACCCCGTACGGCCCATACAGTGCGGCACTCGCCACCGAAGCGTTGTCATGCTCGATGCGATTGGCCAGAACCTCCGACGTTGCACCGCCGGCAATCTGGATCTGCGAGCTGATTGCCCGCACTGCCTGATCGAAGGTCAACACACCGCCGGTGCGGATCGCACCGCCGAGGATGTTGTCCTGTTTCGATGGCAGGTATGCCACCTCACCGGCAGGGTGGATCGCCGGTGCACCGACGTAGTTCGGTATACCCGGACCTGAGTTTTCGGATCGCGCCACGTCGCTGTACTGCAGGTTGGCAACTGTCAGATCGCGCATGTTGGCGTAATTGCGCACCTCCAATGCCGCAACACCAGCAGACGGATCGGGGTTTGCACCCCACTCACCCGGCACCGGCGCGGTGATAAACGAGGTCACGAACATCTCACGACTGTTCGGATCGTTACTCAAATGACGCGGGTTCGGTACCGTATCGCGCAAGCGATCCACTCGGCCGTTGTTCTGCCGAACGCGAGCCAGCATGTTGTCGCCTTCCAGCGCAACAATCATGTTGCTACGGCGCGTTGCGGCAATGATGCCGTGCGGACGTGAGTTCACGTTCGGCATGGTCACGGTGCGAGTGAGGCTGTAGCTGCCCGGGTCGATAATGCTAAGCGTGCCGCTAAGTTTGTTGGTGACCCAGACACGCCCATTGCGATCGAACGCCAGCGCAGACGGTTGCTCACCCACCGGAATTTCGGCCAGCAACGCAAACGTGGTCGTATCGGTGACCGAGACAGTGTTGTTGTCCGGGTTCACGTTCCATAGCTCGTTGCGGGTGGGATGGAACGATATCGCCGTCGATGCATACCAGCGGTTTGGATCATCGATATCGATGGAACGATCATAGACCACGTGCACGATTTCGAACGTGCGAGATGCACCGGATTCCGGATCGCTTGCTGTCACGACAATGACGTAGCGACCCGGGGATGCAAACGCATGCGAAATCGAGCTGTTGCCACTGGTGCTATCGCTCGTGCCATCACCCCAGCTCCAGACATAGTCAAGGGCATTATCGGCGCTAACCGAGAAGCTCGCCGCCTGGCCATCCGCGCTTGGGTCTGCCTGTACCAGCATGACAGTGTCGAGGTTCGAACCGATCTCGACGATCTGCTCATCGGTACTGTTGACGAAGGTGCCGGTCGCCACGCTGGTAAAACTCACGCCATCAGAACTAACCTGAACGTCATAGTCAGCAATGCGACCATTCGCGCTGGCGTCCTGACGCGGCAGATAGCTCAGACCGGTAATCGAGTAGCCGGCACCGAGGTCCACGGTGATTTCATGCGGATGCGGCGCATCGTTCGCCGTGCCGTCGAAGTCGGTGAAATTGGTGTGCCAGATCGTTGCCGGATTGCCGTCGATAGCACGCGCCGGGGCGTTGGTTGGAAATTCGGAGCTGTCCGCATCCACCTGCCAGGCGTCGCGATCAATCGCGTTGCCATCACCATCCATCACGTTGAGCTCAGCGACGCTGGTCCATGGGTTACCGTTGACTTCCGAGTTTGCGATCAGTTTCACGTAGCGGATATCGCCCGGCGTGCTCACCACGACTTGACGTTCAACGCGCACGATATGGGCTTCTGACGGCACGTCGTTCGCATCCAGTGCAAACACCATCCAATAACCCGGAATGACAATGTTCGGATTGGCATTAGGCGTCAGCGTGAAGCTGCCGCCACCGTTGGCAACGGTGTCGAGCCATAGGAAGCGGGAATCGGTGTTGACCGCGTGTGTGGTGGCGCCCATGCGCACCATTGAGAATCGCGTGACGTTGCCGCTGGCATTGATGACGAACGACTGGCCCGCGCGAATCGCACCCGGTGCGCTTGTAATGCTCGGCCGATCCGCTGGCATGCCGTCTGCGTCGAACAAATAGGCCGGTGAATACACCTGACTGTTCTGGTGTGACGAGCCGTTGATCCATTCGTTGCCCGAGCCATAACCACCGCCTGCTGAAATCACACGGCCGTCCGGCATTAGCATCGCTGTCGAGTGATAGGTCCGCACCACACCGGCGGGCGCCGTGGCACGCCACTCACCGGTGTTCGGATTCCAGATCTCGCCCGCGTAAACCGCACCACGGTTATTGAACGAACCCGAATAACGGCTGCCGCCCAGCGCCATCACCTCACCGTTGGGTAACGGTACGAGGTTGTGATAGCTGCGCCCGAACGCCATGCGGCCGGTTTGCTGAATGACCGGCGTCGCACCATTCAGGTCGATTGTGTAGGCACGATCATTGTTGCCGTGAATCGTGCGTGAACCCTGATTGCCGCCCGACATCAGCATACGGCCCGCGTCGTACTGGATATACACGCCGGTCGGCTGATCCTCATCGAGCACCGCATTGGCATCGCGAACTGTACCGGTGCCATCGGTATCGATGAAGTGGTTTTCCTGACCATTCCAGTAGTGGAAGACGTCACCGTTCGGGGCGACCGTCAATACCGGCCACCAGCGTTGCTGGCCGGAGGTACCACCATTGGTCTGACGCATGTTGACGTAGTCGACACCATTGAGCACCGACCAGCTATTGCGCTCGGACCACTTGTCCGGGTTTCGAAAGTTTGTCGCCGAGCCCATCGAGGTCATGACCTCACCGGTCGGCAGCGCGTTGCTGACTGGATACCAGCGCCCGCCCGATGCCATGTTTTCAATCTGCTGCCAACGGCCTTGCTGATAATCAAACAGCGTCGTCCACGGACTGTTGCCCGAGTTACGACCGCCATTGACGAACACCTCACCGTTTTCGGTCATCACCAGGTGGGCACAGAACATGTTGTGACCATCCTGGAACAAATCATCGAACTCGCCGGTCGCCGGGTCCCAGACGGCGCTGTAGGTGCGCTCCGGGCGGGGCCAGGTGGTCCGTTCCGAGCCGGAAAAGGCCAGGATGCGGCCGTCTGGCAGGTTCGCCAGCGACACCGGAATCACCGGCCACGGTGTGATCGGTCCCCATTCGCCGAGGTTGGCCGGATCACCATGCTGCTCGGCCATCGTGCGCACAATATCGTCTGCGCGCATCTCATAGTTGTAGACCGACAAATCGTCAATCGAAATCGGCGCCGCATCGAAGATGCCGTCGTTACCGATATACAGCGGGCCATTGTTGTAGACCGGATTGCCGCTCAGCGCGGTGCTCGAATCCAGCACACCATCAATAAATAACTGCAGATTGTTGCCGTTTTTCACATAGGTCACGTGGGTCCATTGACCCGGCGTCAGCGATGCATTGGATTCACCACCCAGATTGGTTCCGGCACTGGTGGAGATTCGGTAGGACAGGCGATTGCTGTTGGCGACCCGATACAATGCAAACGTGCGCTGCGTATCGTTAGCGCCCTTGTGCAACAACACCTGCGTATCCGGGCTGATTGACCCATCCAGACGCAGCCACATCGCCACCGAGAAGTTGCTGGTATTCGGGCGCAACACAATCGAATTGGGTAGCACGACCGCGTCGTCCGGATTGTCCAGTCGCAGGCTCTGTCCAAAGCGACCGGCTTCAGCGAAATACTCTGGCGAGCCGGCCATGACGCCCTGCTCCTCGAGGTTACGATCCGGCCGCCGTGCCTTGAAGGCGCTACGAACCTCAAGCGTACTCATCTCGCGGTGATAGACATTCACGTTGGCGTATTGACCTTCCGCCGCCACGTAAAACGGCGAATCACCAATATATAACGGCGTCGTGTATTCAATTGGCGCACCGCTGATCGTCGCGCTCGCGTCCTGTCTACCGTTCAAATACAACCGCAGGGTATTGCCGCGGCGTACATAGGCGATGTGATGCCACTGATCGATTTCCAGTGCAGAGGCAGAGACACCACCCTGGTTTTGACCGCCTGTTGTACTGAGTCGATACTCCAGTCGGTTATCGCCCGGTCGCATCCACAGCGCAAAGTTGCGCTCAAGGGCCGCGCCGCCCTTGAACATGACCTGCCGCCAGGCACCGGTGAAACTTCGTGTTGGGCGGTACCAGAACTCAACCGCGAAGTTGCCATCCGAGATGCTCACCTCATCCGAGTGCGGCACGACGATGCCACCGTCATCGTCGGTAACCACCAACGTCTGATCAGAAAACTCGGTGGCAATAAAGCTGGCACCACCGGCCAGCGTACCGTCCCGCTCAACGCCGTTGGCGATCAGGTCAGCCGCGTGAGCAGTAAGAGAAATGCACAGAGAGGCCACAATGGTGACCGTTCGCCCCAGAATGCGTCGATACATCAGTGTATCTCCTCCGACGGAAGAGACATGCGGTCGGACTGCTCAGAGAGTCGGCCACCCGGTATATGGACCGGTATCGTGGCGCTCGCGGCCGGCGACCCCTCTGACTGCCGACCGCAAATCAGTTCGCCGTTTATTTGTTGTTGTTAACGCGATGTCGCAAAAAGCATACACCGGACTGCATGAGGCCGGTAGTTTATTTGACAAAATATTGTCAAACGTGCACTAACCCACGATCATTTGTTTCATCTTGATCGCTTCGAGCTCCAATTCGCCCAAGCGTTCGTGCACGACATCCCCAATCGTCACGACGCCGAGCAGATGATCGTCTTTAACGACCGGCATGTGCCGGAACCGCCCTTCTGTCATGACTTTTAATACCGCCAGTAGCTGGTCTTCAGGACGACATACCTTGACCTTGCGGGTCATCAGTGAATCCACGCGCTGTGACAGCACATCATCGGGCATATCCGCCATTTTGCGTACGATGTCACGCTCGGACAGGACGCCCGCAAGATGTCCGGTATCGTCGAGCACAACCAACGCACCGATTCGTTTTTCGCCGAGTCGGTTAACGGCCGTTTGCAAGCTATCTTCCGGTTTGACCGAAAACACCTGATTGCCTTTGCGCTCCAAAATGTTCTGCACAGTCGCCGGTCCCTGTGCCAGATTGGAGTGCTCGGACTGACTGACCGTGGTCGTCTTGTCGTCGTCCCGACGCGGTCCTGCATAGTTGGTTGGTGCGCGCATGGTTTACCCCCGTAACCGATGATGTACCCTGCCAATGTACCGCACGACCATAGGGAAACAACAGTCCACGATGCGCCCGAGCGATTTAACACTCACGCCGACGGTTGCACTGATCGTGTTTGTCATTGCTGTCTGGGCCGGATATCGATTCCGGCACGTGTGGAAGCACGGCGACAGCCCAGCGAAAACCTGGGCATATGGTTTGATTGCCGCGATTGGTCTATTGATCGTGGCGCTGGTGCCGATGCGAATCTAGTGTTCGGCAGGCCCCGCCGCCGCACGTGGGCAGTCCAGTCTGTCTCGCAGTGGACTATTTGGATCGATCGATTTTTTGCACACGAGGCAGGTATCAGCACCGCTGACAGCATTCAAGCCGCCGCAGCTGCCCTTGATCGTGCGGCCGCGTAACATCACGCCAACCGCCATGCCGAGCATCACGATCAACAACAATGCGAATGTCAGGAAAAATGTGCTCATGGCTCGAGCGTGTCCGCCTTCAATAATCGATCAAAATCAGCACTAGCATAGCGCGACAACGTCGCTGACGCATCGCCGTCGACCAGATCGCCACGCTCAATAAACATCGCAGCAATCCCATATCTTGCAGCGACCGCCTCACCTGCGTCTCGACCGAGCACCAACAATGCCGTTGCCCAGGCGTCTGCAAGCGCTGCGGTATCCGCAACGACGGTGACCGATGTTGTGCGATGCGCAACAGGATGCCCAGTGGTCGGGTCCAATACGTGCGAAAACCGCACACCATCAGCATCGAAATAATTTCGATAGTCTCCCGATGTCGCCATCGCTGAGTTGGTCAACCTTATCGCTGTATCGACCGCACGCGTCGTGACTGAAGGCGTCTCGATCCCGATACGCCAACCGGCGCCCGATGGCCCGTTACCTGAAACCCGAAGATCGCCGCCAATCTCAACCAGATAGTGCTCAATCCCCAATTCCCGTAACCGCGCGCAGACCGCGTCAACACCGGCACCTTTTGCGATAGACGATAGGTAGACAACCGCGTCTGGGCGGGTCTTTCGCATCATCTGACCGTTATCCTCAATTTCCAGCACACGACGCTGTCCAACGCGCTGCAAAGCATCTAAAATTTGAGATTGTTGGGGTCTAGATGGCGGTCCTCCAGACGCACCAAAACCCCACAATTCCACAAGCGGACCAACGGTGAGGTCGAATCGACCTTCGCTGGCGATGTGCACAGCCTGGGCTGTTGCCATCAGTCGTTGTAGTGGTGGGGACATCGCAAAAGGGTCAGTGACCTGCTGGTCGTTGAACCGCGATATTTCGGACATGGAGTCCCAGTTAGAGAAATGCGAATTAGTTATTGCAAGAACCTCGCGAATCGCCGCTACCGTGGTATGGGCGTCGACCGTTTTGGGTGCGCGCACGACGGTCACCTTATAGGTCGTGCCCATGGCAGCACCCGTGAGGGTGAAGTTATTCGCCTTTTGTCCGCAGGCAGTAAGTGCCACGAACAACAAGGTAATGGCAAGAAATCGCATCATCATGACTGGGTCGAGCAGACGCTGGCATTGGAGTAAAACCGGTGGCAACAGAATACCACCTCAAGAAAGGGCTTGATTTGCCCGTCACCGGCGCGCCCGCACAGGAGATTACGTCGGGGCCGGCTATTCGCAGTGTGGGGTTGCTGGGCAACGACTATCTCGGATTGAAACCGCGATTACAGGTCAGTGAGGGCGACACGGTCGGTGCCGGCGCGCCGATTTTCGCGCACAAAGACACGCCCGACGCGCCGGTCACGGCGCCCGCGAGCGGTCGCGTCGCCGCCATCAATCGGGGTGCACGGCGCCGACTGATCAGTGTGGTCATTGAAGTCGACGATACGGCAGCCGAACCACTGAACTTTGCCTCGGTTGGCGATGTCGATTCGGCCGATGGACTGCGTCAGAAACTCTGTACCGCCGGACTGTGGGGCGCATTTCGCACCCGCCCCTATTCCAAAGTACCCGATCCGGCATCTATGCCAGCAGCGATATTCATCAATGCGATGGACAGTGAGCCGCTCGCGCCCGACGCGGGAATCGTTATCGCTGATGCTGCGGAGGACTTTGAGCGTGGCGTTCAGGCGATTGCACAATTGCATGAGGTGCCCACCTACTTGTGTCATGCACCCGAGGCAACCATCCCTGGAAGCGAAACAAAAGGCGTTACAACAGCGACGTTTGGTGGACCGCACCCTGCCGGACTTGCCGGCACGCATGTGCATTTCTTACATCCGCCAACAGCCGAGCGCAGTGTCTGGACGATCGGCTACCCGGATGTCATCGCGATCGGCAAACTGCTGCGCACTAATCAACTGGATACTTCGCGTGTCATATCACTAGGCGGGCCGCTGGTGCGCAAACCCCGCTTGCTGCGAGTGCCTGCCGGGGCATCACTGCGCGACCTGACACGCGGCGAGTACGACGACAGCGTCGCGTCACGGATTATTTCTGGCTCGATTCTAAGCGGTGTCGCGCCTGGCGATAATGAGGCCTATTTCCTCGGTCGTTACGCGCGCCAGGTGACGGTGATCGAGGAGGACCGCAAACAGAACCTGCTCGGTTGGATCAGGCCAATGCGTCACAAATATGCAGTCCAGCCAGTGCTTGGCTCGATGCTTTCGCGCCGCGCGTTTCCATTAACCTCCAATCTGAATGGCGGTCGCCGCGCAATGGTGCCGACCGGGACCTTTGAAGCGCTCATGCCACAGGATTATCTGCCGACACAGTTATTGCGAGCGCTGCTGGTCATGGATACGGACATGGCACAAGCGCTGGGCGCACTGGAACTGGACGAGGAAGATCTCGGACTGGTCGGTTTCGCCTGTCCCGCCAAGTATGAATATGGCATCGCATTGCGCGACTGCCTGACCAAAATCGAAAAGGATGGCTAACAGTGAGCCTGCGCGATTTTTTTGATCGAATCGAACCGTCGTTCCAGCGTGGCGGCAAGTGGGAGCGTTACTTCCCGATCTATGAAATGGTCGAGAGTTTCGTCTACTCCCCGAAGACCATTACCAAGGTCGCACCGCACGCACGCTCGCATATCGACATGAAGCGCATCATGACCTATGTCGTGCTCGCTACCTTTCCAGCGATTATCTTCGGGCTCTACAACGTTGGTCTGCAAACGAACACCGCCATCGCCGTGCACGGTGCGCAGGGCTGGCAGGCCGCGGTCATGAGTTTCTTGGGTATCGGTTTCGACCCTGCCAATGCGTTTGCCAACATCGCGCATGGCTTTTTGTATTTTCTGCCGATCTACATCACGACTCTGGTGGCCGGTGGCATTTGCGAAGTGATATTCGCTACTGTTCGAGGGCATGAGGTCAACGAGGGCTTTCTCGTCACCTCGATGCTCTACACCCTGATCCTGCCGCCCGATATTCCATTGTGGCAAGTCGCGGTCGGCATCATGTTCGGTGTGGTTATCGGCAAGGAAGTATTCGGGGGCACTGGCAAGAACTTTCTGAATCCCGCTTTGACCGGTAGAGCATTCCTCTATTTCTCCTATCCGGCGTACATGTCGGGCGACACCATCTGGACACCGGTTGATGGTTTCTCTGGCGCCACAGCACTGTCTGTGTCGGCGTCTGACGGCTACCAGGCATTCGGCCAATACGGGGTCACATGGATGGATGCATTCGTTGGCACAATTCAGGGCTGTATTGGCGAGACCTCCACGTTAGCTTGTGCCATTGGTTTGGTCTTTTTGCTGATCACGCGCATCGCCAACTACCGCATGGTGGCGGGTTGCCTGCTGGGGATGATCGGCTTTTCTACATTGCTCAACGCGATCGGTTCGGACTCCAATCCGATGTTTGCAATGCCGTGGTACTGGCATCTGGTCATCGGCGGGTATGCATTCGGCCTGGTATTTATGGTCACTGAACCGGTGTCGGCATCACACACCAATCTTGGACGCTGGATTTACGGCGCGTTAATCGGCTTCATGGTCGTGCTGATACGTGTGATAAATCCAGCGTTCCCGGAAGGCATGATGCTGGCAATTCTGTTCGGCAACGTCTTCGCACCCCTGATCGATCACTTTGTCGTGCAAGCCAACATCCGTCGTCGAGTACAACGTCATGCCTGATCACTCAGAGAACAACACGCCAACGCCGGGTTTGCTGCGCAGGCTGCTTGACATGTCGCCCGATGTGACGGGCAAGACACTCACGGTCGCGGTTCTTTTGTGTCTGGTCGCGTCGGTGGGCGTGTCATCAGTCGCCGTCATGCTGCGCCCGATGCAGGAAGCAAACAAACTGCGCGACCGCCAGATCAACATTCTGCAGGTCGCCGGTCAATACGAACCGGACACGGACATCGACGCTGCGTTTGCGGCATTCGAGCCGCAAGTGCTGGAGCTTGCGACCGGTGCCTTCTCAACCGAAATCGATCCGGCCACGTTCGATGATCGTGCCGCATTGCAGGATCCGGAACTAACCACCGCCATGAGCGTCGACCCAGCCTCGATTGGCAGATTGCCGAAATACCGAACGATTTATTTGCTGCGCGACGCGAACAGCAACATCGACAAGGTGATCTTGCCGATTCACGGTTACGGACTGTGGTCGACGCTTTACGGTTATGTTGCCGTGCAGGCGGATGGCAATGAAATTTCAGGTCTACAGTTTTATGAACATGGTGAAACACCCGGGCTTGGCGCCGAAGTCGACAATCCAAACTGGAAAGCCCTCTGGCGCGGCAAAAAAATAACCGACGCCACAGGCGAGATCACCATCACCGTTGCCAAGACTGCGCCTGCCGCTGGTACCGACTACCACGTCGATTCACTCTCGGGTGCCACGCTAACATCCGTTGGCGTGGATAACCTGGTGCGCTTCTGGCTCGGTGATGATGGTTACGGCCCCTTCCTCGACACTCTCAGAAAGGAAACGCTCTGATGTCGCAAACAAAGAAATCGCTTTTGGTCGACCCAATGGTCGATAACAACCCGATCGCTCTTCAGGTGCTGGGCATCTGTTCTGCACTAGCGGTGACGTCATCTTTGAAGGTGGCGTTAGTAATGTCGTTGTCGGTAACCGTGGTCACCGGCCTGTCGTCGATGATCATCTCGATGATTCGACGTCAAATTCCCTCATCGATTCGCATCATCGTACAAATGGTCGTGATCGCATCACTGGTCATCATGGTGGATCAGTTTTTGAAAGCCTTCGCCTACGACATCTCTAAAACCTTGGCGGTGTTTGTCGGTTTGATCATCACTAACTGCATCGTCATGGGTCGTGCTGAAGCCTTCGCGATGAAGAACCCGCCGTTCGCCTCGTTCCTCGATGGGGTGGGTAATGGCCTTGGCTATGGCCTGATCCTGATGACGGTCGGCGCCATTCGGGAGCTATTCGGCTCAGGCTACCTATTTGGCATCACGATACTGCAGCCGGTTAATGATGGCGGCTGGTACGTGCCTAACGGCATGCTGTTACTACCACCCTCTGCCTTCTTCGTCATCGGTCTGTTGATCTGGGCCATTCGCAGCTGGAAACCCAAGCAGGTAGAGCGACGCGAATACAAGATTCAGGTGGTGGACTCGCACTGATGGACAATCTTC
>JBCCZN010000083.1:0-11595 GCA_039187375.1 Pseudomonadota bacterium | reverse complement strand
GACGAAATCCGGTTGGTTCTCGACCACATAGACGTGTTCAGTGCCCCACGAGCGATAGGGCTTGGCCGGCACATAGCCTTCAGTGAAGCCAACCGTTTCGAGGAAATCGAAGCTGGCTCGGTAGCCGCCTGCCATCGCCAAGATAGCGCGACGGTCGCGCTCCTGTTTCGTTAACCCGTCTGCTTGGAGTGCTTGCCAGGCTGCCGATGGCTCACTGACAGGCGTCACGGCAGGCCCTGTGGTTGTGCCGCCGCGTGGCGTCATCTCGGCCTCGTCATCGAGGAACATCCAGGCGAAGGTATAGGCGGGTGAAGGATCCGGTGTGACGCCACTGACCGGCGCTATTTCGGCGGCTTCGGGCGCATTTGTTGCGGCACAACCGACGACGAATACAGCGGTGCTGGCCAGTAGAGAGAGTCGAGTTACAAGGGTCATGTCACGGCGCCTTAATGCGGTTGGATCGGCAAATTTGCATCAAATTGCTTTCAATTACAAATGAGAATAATTATCATCTAATCTTTGTGGATCTCGTCATTCAAGGCTCAAAGTCATGAAAACTAGACAAATATTTGTCATTGCGGTCATGTTGCTCGGGCTGGCTATTATGCTGCCGGCATCCGCGGCGACTTGCCCAGAGATTGAAGCGGATACCAGTCGAATTGTCGTATCGGGTGGCTCACTGACCGAGATCATTTACGACCTCGGTCTCGAAGCTCAGATCGTCGCAGTCGATCGCACTTCCAACTACCCGGAAGCAGCTCTAGCCTTGCCACAAATCGGCTATGTGCGGGCACTGTCCGCCGAAGGCGTTTTGTCAGCTGAGCCCACGTTGTTATTGGGTGAAGATGATACTGGGCCGCCGGAAGTGCTGGATCAGTTGCGTGCGGCCGAACTGCCGATTGCGATTGTCGGGGAAAACCATAGTGCCAACGGCATCATCGATAAGGTCCGTTGCATGGGCCGCATCCTCGATGCCGAAGCCGAGGCCGAAGCGTTTATCAAGGCACAGCTCATTCCCGCCTCCCAGTCACTGGAATCGGATGCCGAATCAGGCGATCGGCGGCGTCCGCGCGGCGCTGTCTTGTTGGGTGTGCGCGACGGACTACTAATCGCAGCAGGTGGTGACACCTCTGGGAATGGTCTGTTGGAGATGATGTCGGCGGATAATGTGCTGGCGGATGTGACCGGTTGGAAGCCGGTTTCTATAGAATCGATGCTGGCGGCGAATCCAGAGTTTCTCGTCATCCCTCAGCGTGGCCTGGATAGTGCTGGCGGTATTGATGGGCTGGTGTCCAATGCTTCGCTGAGATTGACCGAAGCGGCCAAAAACCGGCAGGTCTATGCAATGGACGGTATGGCGATGTTGGGTTTTGGGCCGCGCACCTTGAGCGCCGCCGCTGATCTGAGTCAGGATATTCGCGAGTCTGCCACGCAGGACAACTAATCTGTGCGCGATGAGGCGGTAGCCGATCTGAACACACCCGAGCACGCGGCCGTTGCCTTCGGGCAGCGGCCGCCGTTTCTGTTCGCCTTGTTGCTGGCGTTGCTTGTGGTGCTGGTCATTGCAATCTGTATCGGTGCGATTCCTTTGCCGTTGCGTGGCATCTTTGGGCTGGCGCAGATGAGCAATATGCAGGATGTAGTGCTCTACCAGATCAGACTGCCGCGAGTGGTTTTGGCAGCCATTGCCGGTGCTGGATTAGCGTGCGCCGGTGCGACGCTACAGGCGTTGTTCCGAAATCCACTGGCTGATCCCAGCCTGATTGGTGTCTCCGGCGGTGCCGCTGTTGGCGCGATATTCATGATTGTTTTGGGTGCTGGGTTCTTCTCCGATGCGTTGATGCCCTATTTGATTCCGTTGGCTGCGGTAGCGGGTGCCATTGGCATTACAGCCATGCTGTACGGTTTTGCACGCTGGTTCGGTAATTTTGAAGTCAGCACGATGTTACTGGTTGGTATTGCGCTGAACTCAATCTCAACCGTTGCCATCGGTGCATTTCAGTTTCTCAGCGATGACACTCAGCTGCGCACGTTGGTGTTCTGGTTGATGGGTAGCTATGGCCGCGCCACCTGGGTAACGGTGCTGCCGGCGGTCGGCGTCATCGTCAGTGCTGTGTTGGTACTCGTCTCTCTCGGGCGCAAGCTCGATATCCTGCAATTGGGTGAAACCGAAGCAAGGCACTTGTCCGTCGATGTCGATAAACTCAAACGCTATACCGTGATCGCCGCTGCGGCTGCCGTCGGTGCTGCGGTCGCCGTCTCCGGCATCATTGCTTTTGTCGGTCTGATCGTGCCGCATATCGTGCGCCTGATCGTTGGCACCAGTAATCGCTGGGTTCTGCCGGGTGCCGTTTTGCTCGGTGCGTCGTTGAGCGTGCTGGCGGATCTGGTGTCGCGCATCATTATTGTGCCGGCTGAGTTGCCGGTTGGTTTGGTGACCAGCGCACTTGGCGCACCGTTTTTCCTTTGGTTGATTGCTGTAGCGAGACCGCGCACGTGATTGAACTGCGCGCAGTATCCACGCGCTATGGCAAGCGTGACATTCTTAACGACATCGATCTGAGCATTACTCCAGGTCAGATCGTCGGAATCGTGGGTCCGAATGGCGCGGGCAAGTCGACCTTGCTACACGTGATTGCCGGCACTCTGACACCCGATGTTGGAGAGGTCGCGCTGGATGGCGATGCGCTGAGTTCGGTCTCTTTGCTGCAACAGGCTCGTCGGCGCGCAGTGATGAGTCAGCAAATCACCATGGCATTTGCCTATCGTGTACACGAGGTGATTGCGATGGGCTGGGAGCCGTTCCGGGAGCTTGAGCCACTGGAGATCGAGTTGTTACGACAGGTCGCCGAGACTTGTGGTGTGCAGCATTTATTACAACGTCGGTTCGACCAATTGTCCGGTGGCGAGCGTCAGCGCGTTCAGTTTGCGCGAACCTCGCTGCAGGTCGAGGGCATCACGAAGCAAGCCCATAACGGCTACTGGTTACTGGATGAGCCAACAGCCAGTCTGGATATTGGATTCGAACTCGCCGTATTACGCCAACTACGTGCGGTAGCCGTGCGCGGTGTGGGTATCGGTGTGGTGCTACACGATCTGGAGAAGGCGGCACGCTTTTGCGATGTTGTCGCCTTGCTTAACGAAGGTACTATGGTCGCTGTGGGCGCACCGCGTGAGGTGTTAACCGATACGACACTGACCCGAGTCTATCGAACGCCGATTGATATTGAATGGCACGAGCAGCGTGGACGATTGCTGATTCACGCGTAGTGCTCGAAACGCACAACAGGAGACAACAATGTTTGTAGCGATGAACCGGTTTAAGATTACGCCAGGTATGGAAGAGGGCTTTGAAACGGTCTGGCGGGAGCGGGACTCCTATCTAAATGAGGTCCCGGGGTTCAAGAAGTTTCATTTGTTGAAAGGGCCGACTACCGAAAATCACACTTTGTATGCATCGCATTCGGTTTGGGAATCGCGTGAAGCTTTTGAGGCCTGGACAAAATCCGAGGCGTTCAAGAAGGCCCACCGACAAAAAAGTGCGCCCTCTGGTACCTATTTGGGTCACCCGGAATTGGAGACGTTTGAGTCGGTGTTGGAAACCTGATTCTGTTCAACCGATTCGATATAGGGCAGCGAGATACGTACCTGTAAGCCGTTCTCGATATTGGCCAACGCCAAACGACCGCCGTGCGCTTCGACGATTTCCCGACATAGCGGCAGGCCTAGCCCGGTACCAGTGATTTTGGTGGAGTAAAACGGCAGTAGTGCGTGTTGCATGATGTCATCACTGATGCCACCACCTTGATCGGTTACTTCAATCAGCGCTTTGTTGTCGATCTGTTGCACGCTAACGCGGATAGCATCGGCGGGCGAGCCGGACTCGCGGGCATTCTTCAGAAGATTGATCATCACCTGTTCCATTTGCGCCGCATCAAAAGACCAGCCTGACTCTGGCGGTTCACCAACAAACGTGAACGGCTGTGTAGCCGCAAGGCTTGTCAGAAATTCTGACCAGTTGATTCGTACCGGTCTGGGGTTTGGCAAGCGCGCGAATCTCGCATAGCCCTCGATAAAGTCCTTCAAATGCGTAGCACGCTCGCCAATGGTCTCGAGGACGGTCACCAATTGGGCATCGCTATCGGTTTTTTGCACGATCCGCTTACCCGAGTGTGCCAGTGATGAGATTGGTGCCAGTGAATTATTCAGCTCGTGACTAATGAGCCGAATGACCTTTTTCCACGTGGAAACCTCCTGACGGCTGAGCTCTTGTGTCAGCTGTTTGAACAAAAACATCTGATGGCGTTGTGCGTTCAACATGAACTCATTACGCGATAAGTGGTAGGTTTGCGGCTCATCGCCCTCGAGTGTGAACAGGCCATCACCACCAGCGACCGCGTCACGAAAGGCCTTCGGCATATCCGACAATAAAGTCGTCACCGACTCGCCGTTGATCGGTCGGCCGTTACGCATTAATTGGCGAGCGGCAGTATTCGAATAGACCACCACACCGGCGGTGTTGGCTAACAGCAAAGCGATATCGGTTGTTTGAATGACCGTGTCCAAAACCAATTCACGTTGATACAGAGTCTGGCGCTCCACCCGCAGTGCATCACCGAGCTGATTGTGGGCTTCGATCAATTGCCCGAGTTCGTCATTACGTGTGTTGGCAATACTCGCACTGAAGTCAGAATCGCGTAACGATTCGGTGCCGTTGCGAACGGCGGTCATTGTCGCTGTCAGTGGCGAGACCAGCAGATGCACGCCCAATACCAGCAATGGTGTACTCAGCAACAAAGCCATGACCCAGGCGAGCCACCACGGTGACAAATGCTGAGTCAGAAAAATCGTTGCCAACGTGATGCTGCTGACCAACACAAAGCTCAGCAACAATACCCGTCCAGCAAACGAGCGTCGGCGCAGGATCGACGGTGTGATTGGCGACGTCATCGCAGCAGAGTATGACCGATCAGGACTTGTTGATGCCGAATTTTTCCATCCGGCGATAGAGCGCCTGTCGGCTGAGTCCCAAATAGCGCGCGGCCTTGGCAACCGTGCCACCAGCACTCTGCAGGGCGGCTTCGATCGCAGCCTGATCCGGTTCGTTGTTTGTGTCGATAACCGATTTCACCATGTGTACGACGGCGGGCAGAGCCAAATCTGCCGCCGAGATAGTCTGATCGCTTGCCAACAAACTGGCACGTTTTATCGTGTTTTGTAGTTCACGTACGTTGCCCGACCAGTGGTGTTGCATCAATGCGGCTTGCGCCTCCGCACTGAGCGTCATGCCTGGCTCCAGAAAATGCTCTGCCAATGGCAGGATGTCTTCGCGTCTGTCTTGCAGCGATGGCAATTCCAGTTCGATGACATTCAAACGGTAGTAGAGATCTTCGCGGAAGCGGCCAGCAGCAACTTCATCGGCTAGATTGGCGTTGGTCGCCGAGATGATCCGGACCTTGGTTTTGCGGGTTTTGGAACTCCCCAGACGCTGGAATTCGCCGGTCTGCAACACACGCAGGAGCTTCGCTTGTCCATCAAGGGGCAGGTTAGCCAGCTCATCAAGAAACAGCGTGCCACCATCAGCGCTTTCAAAATGGCCAGTGCGTGCCTTGGTGGCACCGGTGTAGGCACCCGCCTCAGCGCCGAACAACTCTGCCTCGATCAAGGTTTCTGGTAGTGCACCGACGTTGACCTTGATCAATGGGCCCGCCTTAACCGAGGAATTGTGGTGCACGATATCGGCAAGTTGTTCCTTGCCAGCACCGTTTGGTCCGGTGATGAGGACCGGTACGTCAGCCGGTGCAATCTTACCCGCAACGGTGATCAACTCGATCATCGCGGTACTTGAAAATATGGTGCTACGCAGGTCATAGCGCGCATGCAATCGAGCCAACTGATCGCGTCGGTTTCTGCTGATTTGATTGATCTGCGCGTTTGCTTCGCGTAGTTCGAGTAAATTACGCACTGTGATCATGAGTTTTTCATCATCCCACGGCTTCGCGAGATAATCGGCAGCGCCGGCACGCACTAGCTCGACCGCCGCTTCCAGATGCGTCCAAGCCGTCAGCAGGATTACCGGCAGATCAGGGTCCTTACGCCGAATATCCTGAAACAACGATTCACCCTCTTTGCCTGACGTGGTGTCAGCCGAAAAATTCATGTCAGAGATGACAAGCCCAATGTCATTATCATCGATGGCCTGCAAGCCGGCCTCTGGTGTTGCGACCGTGATACATGGTAGATCATCAACAGCGAACAGCATGGCAAGCGCCGTGCGAACGCCGTCGTTATCATCAATGACAAGAATCGTCTGGCTCATACGTTACGGGTGGCAATAGCCGGTGAGATCAATGATGCACGACGTGCCGGGCCTGCGACCGCAGCTAATCCAAGTAACCACAAGGCTACCACCCCTGCAGCGAGATAGCGGTAGTCAAGGCGTGAGGTATCAAACAGCGCCGATAGTTGGTAGTTGATGGCAATCGTCAGAATGCTGCCGATCACAAGCCCGATTGTGGTCATCAGCCAATTTTCGGTCAGGAAGTAGCGAATGATGTCGCGTTTGCGCGCACCGATGGCGCGGCGTGTACCAATCTGGCGGGTTCGCTGGCGAACGGTGAAACTGGCCAGACCAACGATCCCCAGGCCGGTGATGATGAGCAGCAGCGTTATCGCAAGACTCAATATCGTTGCCATGGCCCGATCGCCCTCATAACTGCGTGCAATGATGCGCTCGAGTGTCTGGCTGTTACGCATGATCCGGGTTCGATTGGCATCTGCCAGTAACGTCTCTGACTCGGTCATCAGGCGATCACGCTCGCCGGGCTGCGTCCGCACAATGTAGTAGGTACGTGGACCATCCGGTCGATTTGGAAACCAAGCAACTTGATCAAAATTCTGCCAGTGCACCCAGGCGCCAAACTGATGTTCGATGATGCCAATAATCTCTGAGCTCTCACCGACATTGTTAAACAGGCGCTGTCCGAGTGCAGAGGGTAGATCCGGGTATAGCTCATCAGCTAGCGCCTTGGTGATCATCGACACTGCCGGCATCCGCAAGCTCTGCGGATCAGTGCTGGCGATAATCTCCTCAGGTGTGAAGGCTCGTCCTTCGAGAATTGAAACACCCAACGCATCGACTGCGCCTTCATCAAACACATAGTAGTTCGCACTGGCACCGGGTGCGTCCTCTGCCATGCTGGCACGAAAACCGGTGCCGCTGCCCGAGCCACTCATTGGAATGTGACTGCCGGCAGTCGCTCCGATCACCCCGGGCAGGCCGCGCAGTGTCTGCAAGTCTTCGTTGATGGTTGCGTCATGGTCGTAGCTGGTGCCAAAACCCACGCTGACGAGGACGAAGATATTGTTTTCATCGATGCCACTATCGCGCCCGATGAACTGTGTTCGTTCAACGGCAAGAAACATTGAGTTGACGACAATCGCGAGCGTCAATGCTATCTGTATCGCCACCAACACGGAGCCGGTACGGTTGCGCCACATGGCGCTGAGAATCGGTCTGATTTCCATTTGAATTGCTCCTATTGTGTCTTCAGATAGTTGGCGGGGGGCAGCTGACAAACGCGCCAGGTCGGATACAGGCCCGCCGCCATGGCTGCGACAATCGCCAGCACAATGGTCATGAATACCAACTCCAGATTGAGTGACGTCACCGCAGCGGTATCGGGTAGTAGTTTGCGCACACCAATGAGTCCGGCGTAAGACAGCCCAAGGCCAATCACACCACCAATAAACCCGACCAACCCGACCTCAACCAAATGCTGACGGAAAATATCGAGTTTGCTCGCACCCAGTGCTCGGCGTAATCCGATCACCGGCGCCTTGGCAACAAATCGAGCGAGCACCAGGCCAATGGTGTTCACAAGACAGGCGATCAGAAACAGCACCGCAATCGCCCAGACTGCCCGCTCGCCATCGCTAACCACCTCGCGTAATTCGAGCCAGTCATTCACGTTGGTCAGTTGATTGTTATTCGGTCGACCGAAGCGGCCCAATTCGCGTTGCGCGTTAGTGTATTGATCCAACCAATCCTGATAGGCCGCCTTGGTTTGTTCATCCGGTAGCTCGGCCCAGAACTGAACAAAAATACACTCGCTTTGCAGCAGATCGAAATAGGTATCGATGATCTCGTCTTTCCAGCAATTGGTGTTGCCGCTGCCATTAATCTCGCGTTCTGCGGTAATCGAGAATGGCATGAATACGTCTTCGACCGAATTCAGCGGTCCATTATTGACGTCGTAATAGAGCACTTTTGGCTCCCATTCGGCGAGCACTCCGGTGATGCGAAACCGCTCATCACCAAACTGAATGTCCTGACCTACGCTGTTCTCGCCACCAAACAGTTTGTCGTTCGTGCGCTTGTCGATGACGACGACGTTTTGTGCGTTGGCATCGGCATTGTCATCCCAAACACCGCCGTACTGAAATGGCACATTGAACAAGCCGAAAAAATCGCCTGAGGTCATACGTGAGACCACCATAAACGGCGTGGTATCGTCATTCTCCGGCACGATGGTGTAGACCGCTTTGCGCATTGCGGCTTGTCTTACCGGAACGTCAGAATCCAAAATTCCGATCGCATCCCGGTGCGTCATCTGCCAGGGCGCCTGATCGGGCCGGTCGTCGTTGAACGGTTCCTCCGGGTTCCAGCTGTCCAGACGCACCGTATACAGCTGATCGCTTTTCTCGGGAATCGGGTCACTGGAGACCGAATAAATAAACGTAGTGACGGTCATGCAGACACCGACGCCAACGGCTATCGCTGCGATCATCAATGCCGTCAGCAAGGGTTGTTTGCCGAGACTCTGCTTTGCCAGTCTGAGATGGTATGCAAACATGATATGTCCTCAGGCGATGTGCTGTGCCGGTGCCGCTTCTTGCGCTGGCGGCGAAAACGGATCGGGATTGGCGATTTGACCATCGAGCAGGTGGATGGTGCGGTGGGCGCGTCGGGCCAATTCCGGATCGTGCGTGACCATGACGATGGTGGTACCCGCACGGTTAATCTCTTCCAGAAGGTCCATGACCTGACGGGCCATCAGTGAGTCGAGATTGCCGGTCGGCTCGTCAGCGAGCAGGAAGACCGGTGAGCCAGCCAATGCGCGGGCGATCGCAACGCGTTGTTGCTGGCCGCCGGAAAGTTGTGAGGGTAGATGCTTGCTGCGAGCAGCCAGTCCCACCTTGTCGAGCGCCTCTTCGATGCGCCGCTTGCGTTCGCTGGCATCGAAGCGTCGGTAGCGCAGTGGCACATCGACATTGTCGAACACATTTAAATCTGGAATCAGATTGAAGCTTTGAAAAATAAAGCCGATTTTTTCGTTTCGAATGCGAGAGCGTTCATTGTCCGATAGCACCCCAACCTGCTTGCCATCCAGCAGATAGTCGCCACTGGTTGCTGTTTCGAGCAACCCAGCGATATTCAGAAAAGTTGTCTTGCCGGAACCGGATGGGCCGGTCACAGCGACAAATTCGCCGTCAGACACGGTCAGTGACAGATCGCGTAGCGCGTGTGTTTCAACTAATTCGGTGCGGTAGATTCGGCTGATGTTTTTCATGTCCAGCATGGCTGATATCTCCTGATCAGTGTGTAACTTAGTCACGCAGCAACGCACGCTCGGCGTCGCGAAAGCGATCCAGTTCAGAAATGACAACGACATCGCCTTCGTTTAATCCCGAGACGATTTCGATAAATTGAATACTGGTGGCACCGGTCTGAATCGGTGTCAGTTCGGCAACATCATCCTCAACCCGATAGATCAGTCGGCCGGCCCCGGTGTCGTAGAATGGACCGCGCTTGACCACCAGTGCGTTGTCGCGTTGTTCGAGAATGATGCGCGCAGTGACGCGCTGGTTTTGTCGTAGCCCTTCGGTCTGCTCATCATCAAAGCGCACACGACCGACGACGGTTGAGCCTGTGACTTCGGGCGAAATGGATACCAGCTGACCGGGGATATCGCGATTGCCGAGCAGCACATTCACCGGATTACCCAGCGCAAGGCTGTCGGCGTAACTGGCTGGTATTTGCAGCTCAACCTCAAGTCGCGATAAATCGATGACGGTCGCGACCGGGGCATTGATCTCGACAAACGCACGATCTTGAACGGCCAGGTCACCAACAATACCGTCGACCGGTGCGCTCAGCGTTAGTTCGGCCAGTTTACGTTCGACATCGGCCAACACCAGTGCTTGCCGGTCTCGCTGCAGACGTAGCGTTTCCAACTCGAACGCCAGACTTTCCTTGTCGAGCGCCGCAGAGCGCTCGGCGTGCGCAAGGCTGACCCGTGCTTTCTCCACGTCGTCGGTTGCCTTCTCAAAATCCTGTCGACTAATCACCTGATATTCCCAGGACTGTGTGGCCCGGCGCAGTTCACGCTCGGCACTGGTCAGCTGGATTCGAGCCAGATCGACGGTTTCTTCCGTGGCCAGCACCAGTTTCTTGTTCTCGATCGTCTGGCGTTGCAGGTTGGTATTCAAACTATTGAGACTGGCCAGCTCCCGCTCACGTTCGTTGTTCAGTTGTGGGCTGTCGATTCGAGCAATCTGATCGCCTTCATTGACCGTGTCGCCAGCGCGTACCAGCAGTGTCACGGTCCCCGGGCTGCCGGCAAACAGGGTGGGCGCGACAGCGGCGACGACGGTGCCCTGTGCCGAGACATCGCGAACGAACGTTTGCCGCGTGACCGTCGCTAGTCGCAGCTGTGAGCGGGCGACGGAGCGTTCTGTGCCAAACCATGGCCGCAGCACCGGTATCAATGCGGCAACGATTGCGATCACGATGATGGTTGCCGCGACCCAGCGCCAGGGTTGTTGGCGTGGCGCTTCTCGCACCACATCTTGCGCGGTGGTATCGCGGATGCCGTCAGCAGGCTTGCCGATGTTATGCACTTCTGCGGGCTCAGGCATTGTGGGTCACCATCAGGTCAAGGCGCTTCACGATGCCGGTTGCCAACCATGCCGGGATGATGCGGGCGATCTCGTTCCAGTGGGCGACCAGTTTCTCGACGCTGGCATCCGGTAACATCCAGAGCAGAGATTCGAGGTAAAGCGCCACCTGCGTTTTGAGTGCGATGCCGAAGTCAGTGACCAGTGGCAGCCAGTTCAATGTCTCTAATGTGCAGTCCATGATGATCTCTCCGCGAACACAATCTGTGTGTCTCATGAGGTAGATAGCAGGAAGCGTGCCAACTTCATTTTTGAATGTAAGTCGTTGTTTCTTCGTTGAAGTACCGATTTTGGTCCGATCGCTCTCGTCCGATGTGTCCGCACCGGACACGGATCGGACACTTTGTCCGGCTGCCGAAGGCAATCGTGGTTATCATCGACGACTGCAGCGTGTCGCGCTGGTGATGAATCGGAGAGAGACTTGGCGGGTTTAGTGGATGAACTCAGGCGCAGGAATGTCGTCAGGGTAGCCGGCGTCTATGTCGTGATCGGCTGGCTGCTGGCTCAGATTGCCACCACGCTCGAGGAAGCTTTGGAACTGCCGCAGTGGTTTGATGGCATGGTGTTGTCGTTGTTGGTCCTCGGTTTTCCGGTGGCACTGGTATTGTCGTGGGCGCTGGAGATGACCCCCGACGG
>JBCCZN010000082.1:0-11723 GCA_039187375.1 Pseudomonadota bacterium | reverse complement strand
TGCGCGCTCGTGGCTATGTCGCCGGTGCGATATCAGATGCCGTCGCGGTCTCATTAGCAGGTGGCTATGTGAGTCGCGATGGCTATACCGAAAACACATCGGGCACTGGTCCGGATCTGGATGATGCCGATCTGTTGACAGCTCGTGCAAAATTGCGAGCAGACATCGGTAACACCGAGTTGGTTGTTAGTGCGGATGTCTTGAGAGACAGGGGCAAACCGTCGTTTTTTGAAGTGACGGACGTTGCATTTCTCGATGATCCATCTGAATCGACACCGTTTACGGTGAACCAGGATCAGCCCAACTTTTTGGATCGTGATATCAACGGTATCTCGCTGACCGCAACCACTGACTTCGGTGGGCCTACATGGACTAACGTAGTGGGCTATCGGGATTCGTCATTTGATGCAGGTCTGGACGATGACAAACTGCCCGTTCGCTATTTTGTCGACTTTTTCTCCAGCGATACCGAATTCGTTTCACTGGAGTCGCGTATTGCGCACTCGTTAGGTGACCGCGTCGACTATATGATCGGTGTCTACTACTTCGATCAGCAAGCGGACAATATTTCTAACTTCGCGCTGGGAGATTTTTTGACCGGAGTGCCGGGGGTAGAACCGCCCATTGATTTGACCAGTAGTGTCGACACTGAGAGCATCGCGATTTTTTTCAATACAGACTGGGCGCTGACCGATCAGTTGTCATTGGAAGTGGGCGGTCGCTACGTCACGGAAGACAAGACTGCCACGCATGTCCAAGATGATCAGACGGGCATATTTGGATCGACCGATTTCTCTGCCGACAGGTCGGATACCGACTTTTCACCGACCGTATCATTGTCATATGCATTCGCTGATGGTCTTACGGGCTATTTGCGTTATGCGGAAGGTTTTAAGAGTGCTGGCTTTAATACGGATTTCGTCACCGCGACCAGCAACCTCGAAGTGGAACCGGAAGAGGCCACGGCGCTTGAGGCTGGACTGAAGGCACGACTTGGCGATGCGGCTCGGCTGAACCTTGCGCTGTTCACAACCGATTATGAAAATTTGCAGCTCTCCCAGATCGTTGGTGGTGGGGTCTCCCTGAACAACGCCGCTGAGGCTACGATCAACGGCATTGAAGCCGACATTGTCATCGCCGCCGGTGACTACTTCGATATCAATGCCAGTCTTGGCTATCTGGACGCTACCTATGACGAGTTTACGGGATGCCCCGTACCCGGGGCGGCGCTGCCGGGTACGACCCAAGCGGATTGCTCAGGCAACATGTTGAATCTGGCGCCGGAGTGGTCAGCAAACCTGGGTGTTCAGTGGACGTACCCTATGAGTGCGGGTGGCAACCTGATTGCACGCGCTGACTGGAGTTATCGAAGCGAGGTATTTTTCGAACCGCAGAACACTGATCGACTCAGTGGCGATGACCGAAGCTTGTTGGATGTTCGCGTCGGTTACGCCACCGAGACGTGGGAAGTCTTTGCTTGGGCACGCAACGCAACAGATGAGGTCTATGAGAATTTTGCCGATGATCGCAGCGCGATTTTCGTGAACACCACGACCGCTTATGGTCCACCCAGAATGTACGGTGTCACCGCGCGGATGCGATTTGGTAATGGCAACTAATTACCACACTGGGTGGCCGACGCGGCGTTTTGACGTCGGTGCACAGCAGCTCAACGTTCTGGATACCGGAGATGGCGATCAGACCGTTGTGCTCATTCATGGCAATTCGTCGAGTATCAAGAGCTTTAAGCATCAGGTTGGGCATCTGGTCTCGCGATATCGTGTCGTAGCGATCGATTTACCCGGGCATGGTGAATCGGATAACGCGCCATCTCCGGACGACACCTACACGATTGACGGCTACGCGGATATTTTAGGGTTAGCACTGCAAGCGCTCGGCATCGGTTCGCCGATCATCGTTGGTTGGTCGCTTGGCGGGCATATAGCGCTGTCGATGCTGGCAGCAGGGCAGCGTGCTTCCGGGCTGTTGCTGACGGGTACACCACCGATTGACCTGGGTGCCGTTGACTTTGAGGCAGCATTTTTTCCGGATCCCTCTGGCGGCGCAGTCGGCAACCCGGAACCGACTTCCGAGCAGTTGACCAGATATGCTGAGCTGCTGTTCGGAGAGCATCGGGATATTCCTGCGGCGTTAGTCGCTGACGTGGGACGAACCGACGGTGTGGCCAGATTGCGTATGGCGATGCACTGGTTAGCTGGCGAAGGGCGACATAGTCAGAAACACTATGTTGCCAACACCGATATTCCAATTGCGGTGGTGCACGGTGAGGATGATGCATTCGTGCCACTTTCATTTATTCGCGAGCAGACGTGGTCTTCAATGTGGCGCAAAGAAGTTCAGGTGATAGCTAATGTGGGTCACGCACCGTTTTTCGAAGCACCTAGTGAGTTCAACCGGATACTGGATGCATTCCTAAACGATTTGGCTCTTGCCAATTGATGACGCGTTCGTATGCAAGCAGATGATCTCGAACCTGAGCTACTGTCCAAGCTGATCGAATGGCGCCATGATATTCACCAGCACCCGGAGATGGCATTCAATGAGCACCGTACGGCAGCGCTCGTCGCCGATGTGCTCGAAAAGGCGGGCTTTGCTGTCACTCGGGGTGTGGCGACAACGGGTGTCGTCGCAACGCGAGACTTCGGACCAGGACCATCAATCGGTTTGCGGGCGGATATGGATGCCTTGCCGATCTCGGAGTCGACGGACAGGCCCTACGCATCCGAACATAGCGGCGTCATGCATGCCTGTGGGCATGACGGACACACGGTCATGCTGCTCGGTGCTGCGTTGTCATTGGCTGAACGGCGCGATTTGTCTGGCACTTTGCACTGTGTATTCCAACCCGCGGAGGAGAATGAAGCGGGTGCAAAGGCAATGATCGAGGCGGACGTATTGCAGCGCTTCCCGATGGATTCAATCTATGCGTTACACAACATGCCGGGATTGCCCGTGGGGCGGGCGCTGATTCAGTCTGGAGCAGTACTCGCATCATTCGATCGCTTCGACATTCAAATTGAAGGTGAGGGCGGTCACGGTGCCTTTCCGGAGCAAACCCAAGACACAATTCTCGCCGCCGCGCAGCTCATCACTCAATTATATTCTGTGGTGCCGCGAATCACCTCCGCTACGGATCCGACCGTGCTATCGGTCGGTCATTGTGTGGCCAACGGTGCTTACAACGTGATTCCGGGCCAGGTTTCTCTTGCAGGTTCACTAAGGACCTTTGATGCCTCAGTGCGTATTGCGGTTCGCGAGCAAATTGAAAAAATCTGTAAAGGTATAGAGCTGACGTTTGGTGTACGCGTTCAATTTGATTTTCTCGATGGTTACCCTGCTGTCATTAACGACGAGGCATGCACGGAATTGATGGCTGCTGCTTTGCACAAGGCGTTAGGCGTACAAGCGGTGGGAACCGAGTTTACGCCTTTGATGGGATCTGAAGACTTCGCGTTTTTTCTGGAAAAACGACCAGGGTGTTTTTTCCTTCTGGGTAATGGGGAAGCATCCGCCGGCATACACACGCCAGAATACGACTTCAACGATAGCGCCATCGCGCATGGTGTGAGTGCGTTCGTCAATATTGCGGAAATATGCCTTGCACGGCACGCGGCAGAAACTTCATAAAAGGCACCTGATAGCCCTATCACAGACACGCGGATAGGTTAGACTCGCGTTGCCCTATCGTTTGGTTTTCGGGGATGAACCGATGCGTCACGCTGAGCAGTGGCATGTGCATAAATTTGGCGGTAGCTCTCTGAGCGATGCGGCCTGTTTCCGGCGAGTGCGCGACCTGATCGTCGGCGCCCAACAGCGCGGCCAGCGCAGTGCCGTGGTCGTCTCGGCAATGGGCGGCATGACCGATGCGCTACTCGAGATTGCCGCTGCAGCCGTTGCGGGTGGCGACGATCTGGAGGCGTCGCTGGAGGCATTGCAGACGCGCTACGAGCAAACCGCCGCCGTTTTGCTTGATCCGGGCGCACGCGTGGCCATTCTCGATGCTTGGCAGCAAGACCTCGCCGCCATTCGCGAGTTGCTGCAAGCTCTACGTCTGCTCGGCTCAGCCCCGCAACGCACACATGACATCATTGCCGGCTTCGGTGAGATCTGGTCGTCTCGGCTGCTCTGCGCGTTATTGGCGCAGGATATCCAATCCGCTTCTACTCGTTGGTTGGACGCTCGTGACGTCGTGGTTGTAACGCAAACCCGGTTAGGTGCCAGCGTGAAGTGGCAGACGTCGCAAGAGCGCTGCGATGCGCATCCGGCGTTGATCGACAGCGATATCGCGGTGGTGACGGGCTTTATTGCAACCGACACCGATGGCTTACAAACGACTTTGGGTCGCAACGGCAGTGATCATTCGGCAGCCATCTTCGCCGCCTTGTTACGTGCAAAGAGTCTGACTATCTGGACGGATGTTCCGGGCGTGATGAGTGGGGATCCGCGCCAGATTCCTGAAGCCCGTGTGATTGAAAATCTCTCATATAGCGAGGCGATGGAGTTGGCGTACTTTGGTGCCAAGGTCATTCATCCCCAGACGATGGGCCCGGCGATCGCTAATGCGATTCCGATCTATATTCGCTCCACGTTTGAGCCGGAACGAGCGGGGACTTGTGTCAGTGCCGACAGTGGTCGGGATTTGATCAAAGGCACGACGTCGATTGATGGGGTTGCGGTCATCAATGTTGAGGGCTCTGGCATGATCGGCGTGCCTGGCACAGCGCATCGTATATTTCGCGCGCTCAGCGATGCGGATATCTCTGTGACGTTGATTTCCCAGGCTAGCTCTGAGCATTCGGTGTGTTTTGTGGTGTCGCAGTCTAAGGCGCAGGCAGCAGCTGAGGTGGTGCGCGAGGCCTTTTCCCGCGAGATCGAACGTCGCCAGATTCAGGATGTCAGCGTGCTGGACGATTGCAGCATCCTGGCGGTCGTCGGTGATCGTATGACCGGTCTGCCGGGTATTGCGGGCCGATTTCTTGATACCTTGGGTAAGGCTGGTATCAACGTCATTGCAATGGCGCAGGGTTCCTCGGAAAAGAATATTTCGGTGGTCGTTCGCTCCTGCGATACCACGCGCGCGATTCGCGCCGTGCATTCGAGTTTCTATTTGTCGACCAAGACTTTCTCTATCGGCGTAATCGGACCCGGTAACGTTGGCGCTGAGCTACTGCGTCAGATCGACAGTCAGTCTCAGCGACTGGCCGAACGCTTCAATCTGGACTTGCGGATTCGCGCAGTGACCACGCGCAGTCGTATGCTGGTCGGCCAGCCTCGCATTCAACTCGATGATTGGGCAGATCAGTTACGCGCGCGCGGCTCATCGGCCGATCTTGATGCGTTTGTTGAGCACATTGACGCGGATCACCTGCCGCACGCAGTGATCGTAGATTGCACGGCAGACGACGCTATTGCGGCACGCTATCCGGAATGGCTGGCCCGTGGCATCCACGTGGTGGCACCGAACAAAAAGGCGTTCAGCGGCGAGTTGTCGCTCTACCAGGACATCATGTCGACCGCCAGTCGCCATGGCAGTCATTGTTTTTATGAAACAACGGTAGGCGCCGCGCTACCGATCATTCAGACCTTGCAGGGATTGCGTGAAACCGGTGATCACGTCTATGAGGTGCAGGGCGTATTTTCCGGCACGTTAGCCTATTTGTTCAATCGGTACGACGGTGCCGTGCCGTTTTCGCACATCCTGCGTGATGCGTTAGAGCAGGGGTTCACGGAGCCCGACCCCCGCGACGACCTGTCTGGTACGGACGTGGCACGCAAGCTCGTCATCGTGGCTCGCGAGCTGGGTTATGAAGTGGGTTTGGGAGACGTCAACATCGAGTCGCTGGTACCCGATGGTCTTGAGCAAGGTGATGTCGCGACCTTTATGCAGCAGGTCGATGTGATAGATGGGCCAATGCTGGCGCGCTTCGAAGCAGCCCGGCAACAGGGTCGATCGCTGCGGTATTTGGGTTCACTGGACACCGAAGGGCGACTGCGTGTCGCGCTGGAACCCGTGCCAGCAGATAGCCCCTTTTCGCATTTGGCACTGACCGACAATCTCGTGCAGATTCGCAGCGAACGATACAACAACAATCCACTGGTGATTCAGGGGCCCGGTGCAGGACCGGCAGTCACCGCTGGTGGCGTGTTTGCCGATATTTTGCGGGTTGCGTCGCAGTTGGGTAACCCCAGGTGAGCGTGCGCACAGCAACCGCTTGGGCACCGGCATCAATCGGCAATGTGGGGGTCGGTTTCGATTTGTTGGGATTGGCTATCGAGGGCGTTGGCGATACTGTCGAGGTGGTTCAGCGTGAACAAGCTGGCGTTCAGCTGATTGAGATTCGCGGAGACTCTATTGCCTGCGATGCTGGCATGCTCGCCTGCGATGCTGCGGCCAATACGGCGGGAATTGCTGCGTCGGCAGTCTGGGAAGCCGCGGGTCGGAAAGATGGTCTGGCACTGACTCTAACCAAAGGTGCACCGTTAGGCTCAGGCATGGGCAGCTCCGCTGCCTCAGCGGTCGCCGGCGCGGTTGCTGCAAACGCGCTATTGGCCACGCCGTTGCCTCAGGCAGAATTACTGGACTGTGCGCTGCGTGGCGAGGCGTTTGCCAGCAAGGCCATGCATGCCGATAACGTCGCACCGTCGTTACTTGGCGGCTTGGTGTTGTGTCCGGTGCGTCAATTGCCGGCGTGTCGGACATTGCCGGTACCCGAAGGTCTAGTGTCCGTGTTGGTGCATCCGCATTTGCGCATCGATACGGCCCACTCTCGCGCGGCCTTGCCGACGTCCGTACCCTTGCCCGACGCGGTTGAGCAAATGGGTTTGATAGCGGCATTTGTCCATGCGTGTCATGCGCAAGATGTCGAGTGGTTTGGTTCGGCGCTGCAGGATGTGCTCATCGAGCCGCACCGGCAGGCGAGCATTGCAGGATTCCAAACTGTGAAAAGTGCCGCCATCGACACCGGTGCATTGGCTTGCTCGATATCCGGCAGTGGACCGAGTGTGTTTGCCATTGCGCGGCGTCAGGATGCAGAGCAGATCATGCGTGCCATGCAAGCCGCCTTTGCCGATCAGTCTATTGAGAGTGACGCTTGGGTTTCGGCATTGAATGCGCCGGGCGCGCAGGTTGTGGTGCGCGCATGAAACTCAAGAGCACACGAAGCCAGATGCTGGTGTCGCTCGATGAGGCATTGCTGAAAGGCCTTGCTGCAGACGGGGGGCTGTTCATACCGCAGCGTTTGCCGACATTCAGCGACAGTGATTTTTCTGATTGCGAAGATAGGCTGGCGATCGCGCAGACCTATCTAGGCGCCTTTTTTGGTGAATCGTCATTGCGCGATGCGTTACCCGATATTGTTGGCGAGACGTTTTCGTTCGACTTGCCATTGGTCGACCTATCCCCGCACGTCGGTTATCCCCTATCGGTACTGGAGCTATTTCATGGCCCGACCGCTGCATTCAAGGATATTGGAGCACGGTTTCTTGCAGCCTGTTTGACGCGGCTGGACCGACAGATCGAGCAGGCCTTGCCATTGACGATTCTGGTGGCGACGTCCGGGGATACCGGCGGCGCTGTCGCCAGCGCATTCCATCGGCGTGACAACGTCGGTGTGGTTGTGTTGTTTCCAGAAGGTCGAGTGTCGGCGCGACAACAACACCAGCTCACCTGCTGGGGTGACAACGTGCGCGCAATGGCCGTTCGCGGCGCGTTCGATGACTGTCAGCGCATGGTCAAGGCGGCATTCGTCGATAAAGCCCTGTCACAGCGCTTTCGATTCAGCTCGGCCAATAGCATCAATTTCGGCCGCTTGTTGCCGCAAAGCGTGTACTACGCGGTCGCATCGCTGCAGTATCAAAGAGCGCATGGTGAGTCTTTGAACTGGTTGATTCCAACCGGCAACCTGGGCAACGGTTTAGCCGCCGTCATGGCACGTGCCTGCGGCTTGCCGATTGGCGATATCGTTTTTGTGACCAATGCCAACAGAACGCTGCCAGACTATTTTGCAAGCGGCGAATACGCCCCACGTGAGAGTTTGGCGACACTGGCATCGGCGATGGATGTCGGGGCGCCGAGTAATCTGGAGCGTTTGCGTGAGTTATTCGGCGAGCGCGATACGCTCAAAGCGGCGGCACTCTCATCACAGTGGGTCAGTGACGAGGCGATCCGGTCACAGATCAAGCAGGATGTCGGTCGGCTACCATTTGCCTGGTGTCCGCACAGTGCAACCGCCATGCATACTTGGGATGGACTCACGGATGCCGGAAAATCACGGCATTGGGGGTTGGCGGCGACTGCGCACCCAGCCAAATTTGAGAGTGTAGTGGAGCCTTTGATCGGGCAACGGTTGGACGTTCCCGTCGCATTATCGGCATTGCTTGAGCGACCATCTCATTTCGATACCATCGACATCGGAATCGATGCGCTGAGACAGGCACTGTAATGCAAGCGATCACTAACGCCGGGGTTTGGTCAGCACTCACCCCAGTTGAATGGGGCATTGCCGCGGGTATTGCGGTGGTTTTGGTCGTGCTGTTGTTGGTGCTCATTACGATGCGCAGGCGTCCGGCTAACGTGATTGCAACCCTCGACCAGCATTCGCTGGGGCGATTGTCCAATGTCGTTCTGCCCCGTTCGGATGATGGCGACATCATGATCGAGCACATACTGCTGCGCGGCGATGGAATTAAGGTGATCGATGTTCGTAGCGTGCGCGGGATTATTTTTGCCGGCGATCGCATGCAGGACTGGACGGTGATGGACCGAGGTCGTCGTTTCACCATCGCCAACCCGCAATCGACGCTATTGGATCGGCTGGCCGCAGTGCGTCAGGCAGCGCCCAATGTACCGGTCGATGGTGTGGTGGTGTTCGACGATAAAGCCGATTTCAGGAAAGGGCGGCCGAGCAGCGTCATTGCTGTTTCTGAATTGCCACAATGGCTGGGGGAGCACCATGAACGCGACCCTGGCGCGCAACTGAAAGAGGTTTGGACACAGTTGCGTGAGTTTGCATTGGATTGGCGCGATTGAATGACGTGGTAGGCGTCAGTCGACAGACCCGGGCAAATTGAAGAAATACATGGCATTGGCCGTGGTGGTTGTCGCCAGATGATCCAGCGAGACATCGCGGCATTGCGCAACCATTTCTGCAACCTCGACCAACCATGCCGGTTCATTGCGACGCGTTTTGGGCTTGGGTCGCAGTGTACGTGGTAGTAAATAAGGCGCATCGGTTTCTAGCATCAGGCGGTTCTCAGGGATGCGCGAGACGAGCTCGCGCAGATGCAAGCCGCGTCGCTCATCGCAGATCCATCCAGTGATGCCGATGTACATGCCTAACTCCAGATAGGCATCGAGCTCGCGCTCACCAGCGGTAAAACAGTGCGCTACAACCGGTGGTAGATCCTTCAATCGTGGCCCCAGGATCGCGAGAAAGTCGTCATGTGCATCACGCTGGTGCAAAAAAACGGGTAATGCCAACTCTTGTGCCAGGTCCAGCTGCGCGGCAAACGCTTTCGCTTGTGCAGCTGGTGTCGCTAGATTGCGATAATAATCCAGGCCACATTCTCCAGCGGCCCGTATGCCGGGAGCACGCATTTGCATCGCGAGTTTTTGGTGCATCGCATCGTCGTAATCATTGGCGTGGTGTGGATGAACACCGGCGGTAAAGAACAAGTGATCGTCGGTGAGTGCGAGTTGCGCCGCACGTTGGTTGCTGTCGATACTACTGCCGGTAATCACGATGTGTCGGACACCGGCTCTGCGGGCGCGGGCGAGAACCGCGTCCAGATCGATATCGAAGCTGCTGTCCGCCAGATTGGCGCCTATATCCGTCCAGTTGAGCATAACCAGTGTTCTGTATGGATTACGGTAAAAGGTGATTCAGCGCACAGTTCGGTGCGGGGGGTACGGTATTCTAACGTGATGAGACGAGTGTATTTGACAATCGGTTGCCTGTGGTTGGTCTGCACCAGTCAGACGGTATTCGGTGCACTGAAGGCAACGGATCTGGCTGATCGTGAGGCGGTTATCCTGCATTCGGCCTATATCGCGGATGTCGCCTATCTCACCACGCTGAGTGCGACATTGGCTGACGAGAAAGCACGTGGCACGCTGCAAGCGTTACCTCATTATTACGCAGCCCTGGCAGCCTACAAGGCGGCGGAGTTGGATGAGGATATTGAGCTGCGTGTCGGCGTACTGCTGGATCGGTGTGTGGACGAGGCGCGCGCGGCGCTGAAGATCGATCCGGAATTCGCCGAAAGCCTGGCGTTGGCTGGAGCATGTCATGGTCTTGCCGCCGAGCGCCAACCACTGTCATCGATCATTTCAGGTAATTTTTCTGCACGAGAATTGAAAAAAGCGCTCGCGATGGCACCCGAGAACCCGCGGGTACTGATGTTGCACGCTTCGACGCAATTGCGGCGCTATTCGGATAGGACGCGCGTGCGTGAGGCCGAGGCCAATCTGCGTAAAGCGTTACAGATGTTCGAGACGTTCGCACATGACGTGGCGCCGGGGTTTCCGACCTGGGGCGAGGTCGAGACCAATCGTTGGCTGGCAAAGGTTGCGCTGATGCGAGACAGGCCCGCTATTGCGCGTGATTTTCTGGAGCGTGCGTTGTTGCTTGCACCCCAGTGGCAGGCTGCGCAGTCACAGTTGGCACGACTGCAGCGCTAATCCTGCCGCCAGCGAAACAACCAGGCACCCATTGCCATGAACACCACGCTCATGGCAACTAACCAGACTAATTGAGGCAACACGTCAGCGAGCCCGGCGCCGTCAAGCATGATGCTGCGCGCGGCCGTCAGCATCTGCGTCAGCGGTGAGGCTTGCGCGACTTGCTGAATCCATGCAGCGCTGCCTTCCAAAGAAAACCAGACACCGGAGAGCAGCATCATCGGCCAGGTCAAAAGGTTTAACAACCCACCAGCAAGTTCTTCACTAGTCACTCGGGCGGCCACCATCAATCCGAGTGAAATCAGCGCGATGCAGCCGACTAATGCAATCAAGAATAGCGCCAGATAGCTGCCTTCCATACGGGTGCCGAGCGTCATGCTGAGCGCCGTGTAGACAGCCGAGGTCAGGATCAGTATAAGCAGCAGCCGTGATGCGACTTGTGCTATGACAAACTCCAGCGCGCGCAGCGGAGTGGCCTTTAGTCGTTTCAAGAACCCGTTTTTGCGATAGCGAACCACAACATAACCGACGCCGAACAGGCATGAGAACATCATGTTCATGCCCAGTATGCCGGGTAGTAGCCAATCAACATAGCGTACCGCGTCGCCGCTGACGACATTGCGAACAGCACTACCGTTATCGCTTGCCAGCAGCAGACGTTCGACGATGTAGCCCTGCGGTGATTCCGGATTGACCCAATACTGCAGCGGCTTAGCGTCGCGGACGATCAAGTCCAGGCTATGTCGTGATAGTCGATCAAATGCGGTTTGTTCGTTGTCGTAGCTGACAAAATTGATAAAGCGGGTTTCGGCAAACGCATGTCGAGTGAGCGTGTCGGCGTCGAGTACGCCGACCGTGAACTGGGTGCGATCTTCCCCCGAAAAAATGAGTGCCATACCGAACACCAGGGCAACCGGCATGATGATATTCCACGCAAATGATGATCGGTCTCGAATGAACTCGAGATTGCGGGCATGGAATATGGCAAGAATGCGTTTCAACATGGCTATGCGCGCAACTCGCG
>JBCCZN010000081.1:0-11736 GCA_039187375.1 Pseudomonadota bacterium | reverse complement strand
CACCATCTTTTACATGGGTATCAACCTCGGTGGCTGGCTCGGCCCACTACTATGCGGATTCCTGGCGGCAACCTATGGCTGGCACTATGGTTTTGGTGCAGCCGGTGTATTGATGCTGCTTGGTTTAATTCAATATTCGCTGACCGCCAGACAACTGGGCGATGCCGGTAAATACGCGACTCTCGATCGCGACAATCCAGCGCACGCCGCTTCGCGCCGCAATGCCTGGATCGGTGTCGGTGCCGCAATGTTGGTCGTAACCGGAGTGGTCGGCGCAGCCCTCACAGGTACTATCCAATTCGATGCGCGCGCGCTCGCCGAGACCATGACAGTCGTGATCATCAGTGTGGCGGTGATTTATTTAGCGGCCTTGTTCATTCTCGGCGGGCTAGACCTGGATGAGAAAAAGAAACTGATTGTGATCATGGTCTTGTTCATCGGTTGCGCCACGTTTTGGAGCGGCTTCGAGCAGGCCGGTTCGTCATTCAACCTGTTCGCGCAGCGCTATACCGATCGTATGATCGGAAGCTATGAAATTCCTGCGGCGTATTTCCAGTCGCTCAACTCCATCTTCATCATCATATTCGCGCCGTTTTTCGCCGCGTTCTGGGTCTGGCTGGGCCGGCGCAATCTCGAACCATCAACACCCGCCAAATTTGCAGTTGGCATCCTGTTTATCTCGCTGGGTTTTCTCGTCATGGCGGGCGCGGCTGTCTATGTCGCTGCCGGCGAGCAGGTGCTGCCGGTGTGGTTGATCATGACCTATCTGCTGCACACCTTCGGTGAACTGACACTCTCGCCGGTCGGTTTGTCGGCGACCACCAAACTGGCGCCGAAACGCTATGTTGGTCAAATGATGGGCATCTGGTTCCTGGCGACGTCACTGGGCAGTTTGATCTCCGGTTTGATTGCCGGCGAATTCGATGCTGAAAACGTCGCCGCGATGCCGGATCAGTACATGCAATTAGTACTGACCTACGCCGGTATCGGTGTTTTGATGCTGCTTCTGACCAAACCGGTGAAAAAGCTGATGGGCGACGTGCGCTAGGCGCGCTGACTCATGCGACGGAGCTGACAGGCCGATGCGCGACGATGCGCCAGGCGACACACTGACGTGGCTTGAGCGCATCGTCGTCGGCCTCAATCTCTGTCCATTTGCGCGGCCGGTTTTGGATGCTGATCGCCTTGATATCATTAGCAGCGATGCCGCCAACGAACAGGATTGCCTGACCGATGTTGCGATTGCCGCAACACAGTTGCTGAATACACCGCGTGATGCCAGTGAAACGGCATTGTTGGTCTTCACCGATGCGCTGAGCGGTTTTGACGACTTTCTGCGCTTCACCGACATCGCGCAACTCTGGCTGGCCGATGCACAACTAGATGGCGTGTTACAGCTTGCGTTGTTCCATCCAGATTTTCGTATTGAGGGTGCAGCGCCCGATGCACGTGAGCAAGTGATCCACCGCTCACCGTGGCCGACGATACATCTGTTGCGCCAGATTAGCGTGACGGAAGCCGTCGCCAGTCACCCCGATACGCAGGCTATCCCGGATCAAAACCAGCGCCGCCTGCTGCAAATTGGAGCGGCCCGCTGGCAAACGCTGTTCGGTTCAGCAGCCGAAGACTAGCGCTGTCTTATTCAGTAGCGCCACCGGTTTTGCGTACGAGAGCCTTAACCCCTTCGCTGAGCAACCACAAGAATGCCAGCGGTAATGCGATCGTCTGCAATAGAAAAATCACAATCAATTGCACGATTTGCCGGGTTACCCCCGATGCGCGCTCTTGTAGCGCCTGCATGCGCTCGCTGACGTTTAACGCCGCGAATGAATCGCTGATTCGATCGCCCATGCGTTCAAACCAGTTACGCTCATCATTATCGAGTGTTGGCGTCTCATCCTGACTGAGTTGTTCAATCTCAACCGTTGCCACCTTTAACGCATCGATAGCCTGAACCTGATCGGCTTCAAGAAAACGATCAAACACCACATTGGTCCCAACGATCAAAAAAGGCACCGCGAAGCGCAGCGCAAAGGTGATCAACAAAAACCGCAAGGCAAACGCCCGCAGTCTCGGATAGGCCTGCGCACGCGGCAGCCAAATAGCCGATAACGCACCGAGCGCTGCCAGACCGAGCAACCAGGACAAGCCGCTGCTGCCGGTAATCCGCAACAGTATTTCCTGCAGGCCCAGTGCGGCCGTCACCGTCAACATCACAGTCGAAAAACGCTCGATCAGATCATTGACTGGATCCAGTACCTCTCCGACCGACAGATTGACCCCAACACCGCCTGGTTCAACCGCAACCTCAGTACCTTGTGCAATCGAGATCACACTGTCGAGCCCACGTGCCACCGCAAAGGTCACCAATGCGCGCTCCAACGCATCGGCGGCGTATTGCTGACCCAGCCGATCGGCCGCGCCGCTCAGCGCCAGTGCGACCACAGCCGTTGCAAACAGGCTCCAGAGAATGTTTCGCCACATATACAAAACGCTACCACAGCCACGCCGACGCTGCGCAGATAGCAACGGCACTGCTACACTTCCAAGACGACTAAATTGGGGACAACTAGATGAGCAGCTTCGAAAAACTGGGCGCGTTTTATCTCGGCAAAGCCATCGCCGAAGATACCGGCGACATGAACGACGATCTGGTGCTCTACGACTCCAAGGACCTCAATACGCACGCGGTCATTATCGGTATGACCGGCAGCGGGAAAACCGGTCTTGGTATTGGCCTGATCGAAGAAGCGGCGATGGATAACATTCCGGTGATTGCCATCGATCCGAAAGGCGACATGGGTAACCTGTTGCTGACATTCCCTAATTTTCGCGCCGATGACTTCAAACCGTGGGTCAATCCACAAAGCGCTGCCAATAATGGTGAGACGGTCGATCAATATGCCGCCGCGCAGGCCAAGTTGTGGAAGAACGGCTTGGCCGACTGGGGTCAGGACGGCAAACGTATCCGTGCATTGCGCGACAAGGTCGATATGGCGATTTACACGCCAGGATCGAATGCAGGCTTGCCGATTTCCGTGCTCGAGCGTTTTGACGCGCCGCCTGCCGCATTGCGCGATGATGCGGATCTATATCGCGAACGCGTGCAAGCCACAGCAACGAGCATTCTCGCACTGCTTGGTATCAACGCCGATCCCGTCACCAGCCGCGAGCACATTCTGATCGCCAACCTGCTCGATCATGAATGGCAAGAAGACCGGCACCTGGATCTGGCGCGTCTGATCGCACTGATACAACGTCCGCCGATGGCCAAAATCGGCGTTATGGCCGTCGACACGTTCTATCCGGATAAGGATCGACTCAGTCTGGCAATGCAGCTTAATAACCTGCTCGCTGCACCGGGGTTTGAAGCCTGGATGCAGGGAGCGCCACTGGATACCGGATCATTGTTGTACACCGCCGAGGGCAAGCCACGCGTCTCGGTACTTTCAATCGCCCACCTGGGCGACGACGAGCGCATGTTTTTTGTCTGTATGTTGCTCAATGATCTGATCGGCTGGATGCGCTCGCAGTCGGGCACCTCAACGCTGCGTGCCGTACTCTACATGGATGAGATCTTCGGCTATATGCCACCGGTCGCCAATCCTCCTTCCAAACGGCTGTTGCTGACACTACTAAAGCAAGCCCGCGCTTATGGCGTCGGATTGGTGTTATCGACGCAGAACCCGGTGGATCTGGACTACAAAGGCCTTTCCAATACCGGCACCTGGATGATTGGAAGACTTCAGACCGAGCGCGACAAGGCGCGCGTTATGGAGGGCCTTGAAGGAGCCGCGGCCGCAGGCCAGTTCGATCGCCAGGCGATGGAGCAAACGCTGGCTGGCCTCGGCAAACGACGTTTTCTGTTACACAACGTGCACGAATCCCATCCGGTCGTATTCGGTACCCGCTGGGTGATGTCTTACCTTGCCGGCCCGATGACGCGGGACCATATCCGTAGATTGATGGCACCGCGCAAGGCCGCTGCCGACAAGCAAGCAGCCGCGCGCACCCACAACGCGACACTGGATGCCTCTACCAGCAACAAGGTCATGTCAAAGACCACCGATATGCCAGTCGTGCCGGCGAACATCACCGAATACTGGGTCCGTGCAGAGGATCCAGATGTAGTCTATCGACCGGCCGTCATCGGTGCTGCCGAGCTGTATTACAGCTCGGCCCGATATGACGTGGATGAACAACGCGAATGCCTTGCTGTGGTGCTGCCCGAGTCCGGGCCGGTCGCGATCAGCTGGGATCTCGCCGATGTACTGGATATTGCGGTTGATGATTTACAGGTCCAACCGCCGCCTGGCGAACCTGCCTATGAGCCACTGCATCCAGTTCTGGCGATCGAGCGCGAATACGCTAAATGGACGAAATCGTACAAGACCTGGTTGCGACATGAACGCACCATTACGCTATTTCGCTCGAACCATCTGAAGACGATATCAACGCCTGGCGAGAGTGAAGGGGCATTTCGGACACGCCTGCAAACACTCGGCAGTGAACAGCGCGATATGGCTGTCGCCAAATTACGCAAACGTTACTCCAGCAAAGTCACAACGCTGGAGAATCGATTGCTACGGGCGGAGCAGGCGATCGAACGTGAACAGGAACAAGCCAGCAAGAAACGACTAGATACCGCGATCAGTTTCGGCACCGCCATTCTTGGTGCCGTGCTTGGCCGCAAGCGCGTTTCCTCGACATCGGCCAGCAAGATCGGTACGGCGGTCAAGACGATGGGCAGCGCGCGCAAGGAAGCCGGTGATGTTGAGCGTGCCAAGCAAACCGCAGCCAAAGTTCGCGAACAGTTAGAAGCACTCAATGTCGAGTTCGAGGACGATGTGGCACAGCTGGATGATGCCTACGATGCACAAACTGAAACACTAAAGCACATCGACATCAAACCTAAATCAACCGATATTCAAATTCACTTTGTTGGTCTGGTCTGGTTGCCGTATGTGCGCGACAGCCGTGGGCGACTGGTGTCGCGGGTACCCATCGCCGAAGCGTAGACATGAACGTCTACGGGTTCAGTTCGATGATCTTTTTCAGGCTGTAATCGGTAAAACCGGGCGGGCTGTCTTCCAGCTGGGCATAAACTTCATAGCCCTGTTTCAGATAAAAATCGAGTGCCTGAAAAGACGTGGTCCCGACATGAAACCGGTATACGCCTTCGGACAAGGCCAGTCGTTCGAGCCGCGCCAATACTTCGGTGCCAACACCGCGACCACGTAGCGAGTCTTCAACCCAGAGTCGCTCGATGTACAGCCAACTCCAGGTAATGGTGCCATGAGCACCGCCGACGATTCGATTGGCCTCATCTCGCGCAAAACAACCCAGACGTTTTTGAGGTGCATTAGTGGTGTACTGCTGATTGAATTTCGACAAGCCGCGCCGTACCGCTTCTACGTCTTCCTCAGCGGGATTGGGGTAGGCCAGGTAGTTGACTCGCAACTTGCCATCTTCGCGTTTGAACCAATCCGACAAACGTCGCCGTAACGATATCTTGCCACTCATGGCAACAACCTGGAGCGTGGCCCGGCATCAGCGCAGGCCCCGGCGTAGAGCATTGTCTGGCCAGCCGCATCGAGCAGACAACGATTCGTGTAGGTGCGACCATTTGTCGCACACACCGGTCGCTCACGATCACGACAGTCGCTGCGATCGCAATCGCCGGCACCCACGATCCGCACGCCAGCTCGTTCAGCTTCACAGGCGTTACCGTAGGTCACATCATCGGCACCGCAGACCGGTACAAAAATTGACGGGCAACGACGCTTGCCGCAGGCGCCGATTACAGTGTCAGTCACCCCGGCTGCGTCGGCAATGCACGCGTTCTGGTAAGTCTGACCATCACCTGAGCAAACCGGTGCGTATACATCGGGACAGTCAGTGACGATGCAAGCACCTGTATGCAGTACACCGACGCGCGCCTGTTGCGCCAGACATCGGTTCAGGAACGTACGACCATTACGACCACAGACCGGTACGCGCTCCTCTGGACACGCGTTATCGGCACACAATCCGATGTCGGTTACCTCTGCACCGGCCAGGCTCGCGAAACACGTGTTGGCATAAGTGTTGCCGTCATCCCCGCAAACCGGCGCGAATCTCGGTGGACACTGATCGTTGGCATCGGGCGTATCGGCATTTTCATCGATAACACATTCGCCGTCATTAGCCAGCTCGACTCTTGCCTGATTAAGTTTGCATTGATTGGCGTAGGTTCGGCCGTCGATACCACAAACCGGTGACCAGGTATCCGGACAGCGATTATCGGGTGGCGACTGAGCTGGTGAGGCATTGCTGATTACCAACAACGCAAGTCCGATGATGATGCTGTTGCCTCGCACTATTCCCGACCTCTTCTGTTCAGCGTCAACAAATCGTCATCCGCGAAGTGTATGCCGCGTGTGGCCAACCAATCGCGCAAACCGTATCCAGTGCCGCTGGCCCAGGGATGCACATCCTCGATTGCGACCTCACGGAAACCATCAAGTTCCGCTGTCTCTAGCACGACATCGCCCGCCGCCAGTGCCACATGGTAGACGATTAGAATCTGGTTCATACGCTCGAACGGGTATAAACCCACTAACGACTCGACCTCACCACCCAACCCGATCTCTTCCTGAACCTCGCGCAACACGCCCGCTTCAGGCGTCTCACCAGCCTCCAGAAAGCCGGTCACCAGACCATAAAAACCTGGCGGCCAACCATGACTGCGAACCTGAATAATGACACCGTCGCGCTCAGCAATCGCAGCCACCACAGGCGTTGGATTGTTCCAGTGAACAAACTGACAAGAGGGGCTGCTGCAGGCAAGCCGCAAGCGCCCTCCGTGCTCAGCGGGCACTAGAGGCGCCGCGCATACCGGGCAATACCGATAGGTAGACATAACGCTCAGTGATTTCGGATCGAACTAAAGCGTAGCACGGCTGTCTAGTCCGCCGATGCGTCAGGGCGCACAGAGCCGACACGCATCAGTGTCGCCGGCGACACCAATTCAATGCCCTCGGCGGCAAGGCGCGGTAACAGCCGCTCGATCTGCGTTAAGGTCTCCGGCCAGGGATGACCGATCGCCAACGCCTGTCCCCGATGACGCGCGATGCGAATCAGTCGCTCTATCTGATATTCGATAGCCGTAGGGGAACGGTCATGATCTAAAAACACATCGCGGCGGGTTGCCGGAATGTTGGCACGCCAGGCCTCAGACAGAGCGATGCTGTCCGCCGTGGTGTAGCTGTCAAGAAAATACAGCTCACGCGAGCGAGCCAGCTCCTGCATCAGCCGACGCATCGCCTCACGCTGTTGTGTGAGCGCACTGCCGCGATGATTGCTAACACCACTGGCTGTCGGTATGCGCTGCAATGCCTCATCGAGCACTGTGCGGATTGTCTTGCTGGTCGTATCGGCCGTGGTCAGATGCAGATGCGCATGCGATGCATGCCGTGTGCTATCGCCCAGCGCCTGCATCGACAGGTGCAACAACACTTCGCGTTGTTGTGTGCTGGCCAGACTGGCCATCTCACTACCATGAGGTGAATCCGGAATCACCGCAACGGCCACCTGCTGTGGCAGTGCCATCGCACGCGAGTCTTCGCGCCAGCGGTAACCAACGTCATCAATGACAATCGCAATTCGTGGTGGCTGCGCGTACGCATGCTCCACACCAACGATCAGCACGGCAAGCCAGATCAACGCCCCCCAACGCCACATTAACGCTCACCGGTTCCGGTTTGTTGCAGCAACCAATTAAGCGCATAGCTCAACTGTTGGTCCTGGTCGCCAGCCTGCGGTCGCACCACAATATCCGGCGTAATACCTCGATCCTGAATGTCATCACCATTCGGTGTGAAATAACGCGATGTGGTCAGCTTGATCGCTTGACCGTCCGACAGCGGTAACACGCTTTGAACCAATCCCTTACCAAACGTCGACGTGCCGATCAGTGTCGCGCGCGCATGATCCTGCAGTGCGCCGGCGACGATTTCGGCACCGGAAGCCGATGCACCATTCACGAGTACCACCATCGGCACACCCGGCCAGAGGGCCTGCTCGCTCGCCGGATGTGCAAAGCGTGCTGTCGCTGTGCGCCCGCGCGCACTGACAATCAGGCCGTGATCCACGAACAGGTCCGCCACGTCAACCGCCGAATCCAGCACGCCGCCTGGATTGTTGCGTAAATCCAGAACCAGCGCGGCATCGTCACCAGACGCCCGTAGCTGATTCAGCGCTGCACGCACTTGCGCTTCGGTACGTTCATGAAACTGACTGATCTGAAGATAACCGATGCGCTGACCAAGGCCGTGATACGCCACACTTTGTCGCGTTAATTGTTCACGCATTAGATCAAAGCGTAACGTCTGCTCGGCCCGCAAAACGTCCAGTCGGATTCGCGTCCCCGCAGGCCCTCGCAATCGTGACACGGTATCGAGCAATTCACTGCTATCGACCGGCCGGTCATCGATCGCCAGCACCAGGTCACCGTGTTGCAGGCCAGCGCGTTGCGCTGGCGATCCGGCAAGTGCGGTGATGACGACGACATCACGACCCATCAGCGTGACATCAAGACCTATGCCTGAAAAGGCACCACTAGCGCCCTGACGAATCGCATCGAATTCGCCCTGGTCGAGAAACTGCGAATGCGCATCCAGATCCGACACCAGACCGCGCACCGCCGCTTCCAACAACGCCGATTGATCGACCGGATCGACATAGTCTTCCGCGACCCGATCGAGTACCTCTCCGAGCAAACCACCGGCGCCGGTTCGCGATGCTGCGGACGTCGGCAGCCAACGCCCGCCGACGACCAGTGCAAGCGTCAAAGCAATGCCAACGACCAGCGCCGTCAAAATGCGTGTCCAGTGGGTCATGCGCTCAACATATCACAGTGAACTCGGCTTATCGGCGCTGGCGCGTGGGTCGATTCCTGAACCAGGTCGAGGGGTTCAGCGCGCGTGTGCCACGACGCATTTCGAAGTACAACGCTGGCTCGCGCTGACCACCGGTATTGCCCACTGTCGCAATCACTTCACCCGGCGTGACCCAGTCGCCGACGGCTTTGAGTAACGACTCGTTATAGCCATATAGCGACAACATCGAGTCACCATGATCGATGATCAACAGCAGGCCCATACCTGGTAGCCAATCAGCGAACACGATACGACCATGATAGATTGAGCGCACGTCGGCGCCGGCGTCGGTCGCCAACACCACGGCCTTGCTGGAAACATCGCCACGACGGCGTTGCCCAAAGCGCGTCACCATATCGCCTGCCACCGGCCAGGTCAGCTTGCCACGCAAGTCGCTCAGCGGCGCTTCGGCATTGACCGGATAGTCAGCGAGAATATTGGACAATTCGGCGATGATGTTCGCCAAGTCTTGCTCACGCTGATTCAGCTCAGCCAGCAACGCCTCCTGATCAACCAATTCACGATCGATTTTCTGTAGCAATTGCTGGCGCTGGCTGCGACCCTTGCGCAGTTGACTGATCAACGTATCGGCACGGCTTGCCAGTCGCGACAGGGCCTGTTGCTCAGACTGAATATCCGCGCGCGTTGTCTGAATCGCCACTAACGCCACGGTTAATGACTCGAGATTACCGAGTCGGGCCGTGTTCAGATATCGATAGTCCTGCATCAATCTGCCAATGCTCGCAGGTGAGCCCTGATTGAGCACCAGCTTGATTCGCTCTTGCTGGCCGCTGACATAGGCCGCTCGCAACTGCCTCGCCAACTCGTTGCGCTCGCTCGCAAGCGCTTGCTGCTGGATGCGCAGCCGCTCCTCGGCGGCACGCAGGCGTTCATCGGCGCGTTGCTGTTGTCGCGCAACATTGCGGCGATCGGTTTCCGCGGCCGCCAGCTTGGTCTCGGTGGTGCGCAGCGTCGCCTGCAGCGTACTGCGCTCGCGCGTGCGACTGGCCATCGACTGTCCCAGCGCGGCGATCCGTGCCCGCACGGTCTCCAACTCTCGCTGACTCGGTTGTTGTGACCAACCAACGGACGCAGCCAGCAGCCAAAGCGAGAAAATACAGATCAGAGTGCGCATGGTTACCGAGCAGTGTGCTGCGACAACGTTTTTGAGTCCAGCTTGGTATACTGTCCGGTCAATACGGGGATAACGGACGGTAGCCACTGGCTATGGAACAACTACTTGAATTTACCAATAACCACGTTCTATTGACGGGTGCGCTAGTCAGCAGCCTGTTCCTGGTTATTTTCACTGAATATCGCCGCGTCGCGCGTGCTGGCACCGATCTGGAGGTCGCCCAGGCGATTGCGCTGATCAACGACGACGCGCAGGTCATCGACATACGACCAGCCGAGGTCTTTGACAAAGGTCATATCGCCGGCGCTAGAAACGTCACTGCTGACTCGCTCAGTAACAACGAGGACCGACTGACGGACCTGCAGGGCAAAAATCTGATCGTCGCCTGCGACAGCGGCATGCAATGCAGTCGGGTAGTTAGCTCGCTGCGCGCCAAAGGCTATGAAAACGTATTTGCGCTCAAGGGCGGCATTGCTGCCTGGCAGCAGGAAAAGCTGCCATTGGTGAGCCGCAAAAAGAAATCGAAAGGTAAGAAATCATGAAGCCAGTCGTTCTCTACACCAAGGACTACTGTCCTTATTGCCACGCTGCCAAAGCGCTGCTGGATAACAAGAAAGTCAGCTACACGGAGTTTGATGTGCAGTTCGATGCAGAGCGGCTACAAGAGATGCTCGCACGCAGCAATGGTCGCAAAACGGTGCCGCAAATCTTTATCGGTGAACAACACATCGGCGGCTTTGACGATATGAACGCTTTAAATACTGCAGGCGATCTCGATGCACTGCTGCAAGACGAATCCACCACGAATCTGGAACACTCATGACCGACAATACTCAAAATAGCGGCGCGAGCAACGGTGCCGAAGCGCCGCCACGCGAACTGGGCCTGCACAAGACCTACATCAAAGACCTGTCGTTTGAATCGCCGGCGGCACCGGAGATTTTCCGGCAAGCCGAATTCCGTCCGGTTACCGGCGTCAACTTGCGCACCTCCCATGCCGAGATAGAAGAGGGGGTTTACGAGGTTACGATTACAATTACCGTCGACGCCAAGGTTGAGGACGAGACGGCATTTTTGGTTGAACTAGAGCAATCCGGTATCTTCATCATCCGCGGCTATTCGGATGAGGAGCGTCGAATCATTCTCGGTACCTGGTGCCCGAATACGATTTTCCCGTTTGCGCGCGAAGCGATCGCCTCGGCGGTTCAGCGAGGCGGCTTCCCGGATCTGCTGATTCAGCCTGTCGACTTCGATACGTTGTTCCGCAAATCGATGGAGCGTCAGCAACAGGAACAAGAGGCGCAGAGCGCCTGATATGACCACCGTTGCAGTCATTGGTGCAGGCTCGTGGGGAACGGCACTCGCCATCCAGTATGCACGCGCGGGCAGTGAGGTCCGGCTCTGGGGTCGAGATTCCAGTCAGTGCCAAACGATGGCTGCCGATCGCTGCAACCAACGCTATCTGCCGGAAGGCCCATTCCCGACCTCACTTCAGATAGAGACCGAGCTGACGCGCGCAATAGACGGTGTTGATGACATTCTCATTTCCGTGCCCAGCCACGCACTGCGTGAAACCGTTGAATTGTTGGCACCGATGCTGGCGGCCGACAGCAGTATCAGCTGGGCTACCAAAGGTCTTGAACTTGCGACCGGCCAATTACCGCATGAAGTGGTCACCGATGT
>JBCCZN010000080.1:0-11772 GCA_039187375.1 Pseudomonadota bacterium | reverse complement strand
TTCACCGAACACCTGGCCAGGGTTGATCGCAAGCTCTTTGTCGGTTTCGATCTCGCCCTCTCCCAATGGCACACCCATCAGCGATACCCGGTATTGCGACGGCTTCAAATCCAGGTTGTCGCGAATGTGCACCGGAGGGAGCAAGAAGCCCAGGCTATCGGTCAGCTTGCGGCGCACACCTTTGATTCGATTCACAAGCGGTCCGCCACGCTGTCGATCGACAAGCGGTATCAACCGGTAGCCGACTTCAAGCCCGATCGTATCCAGCGGTTGTACATCGTCCCAGGTAAGCTCGCGTGTGGGCGGCTCCGCGGCCGGTGCCGCCTCCAGTACTTCTGGCTCGGGCGCCGGTTTTCGTGACAATCGATAACTGGCAAATCCACATACCGCTGCCAACGACAGGAAGGCAAAGTTCGGCATGCCCGGGATCAGTCCTAGGATGACCAGAACCGCAGCGGTGACTAACAACGTCTTTGGTTGGTTAAAAACCTGCTTGACGATCTGGCTCGACATATCCTGCGCATCGGACACACGCGTAACGATGACCGCAACCGCTGTCGACAACAATAGCGAGGGAATCTGCGCAACCAGACCGTCTCCAATTGTCAGCAGCGTATATATACGGCCTGCTTCGGAGAAACTCAGGTCATGCTCTCCCATGCCAATAGCAAGCCCGCCAATGACATTGATAAATAGAATCAGAATGCTGGCGATAGCATCACCGCGCACGAATTTGCTCGCACCATCCATCGCTCCGTAGAAATCAGCTTCACCGGCCACCTCACGCCGACGTGTGCGTGCCGTTTCCTGATCGATCAAACCGGCATTGAGATCTGCATCAATCGCCATCTGCTTACCGGGCATCGCATCCAGCGTGAAACGCGCAGTGACCTCGGACACGCGACCGGCACCCTTGGTGACAACCATAAAGTTAATAATCACGAGAATGGCAAATACCACCAGGCCCACGGCAAAATTTCCGCCGACAACAAAATCACCGAATGCCTGGATCACTTTGCCCGCAGCAGCGCCACCCGCATGCCCTTCGAGTAGCACGACGCGAGTCGAGGCGATGTTTAATGCCAGTCGTAGCAAGGTGACGACCAGCAAAACAGTTGGAAATACACCAAAATCGAGTGGCCGGGAAACATAGATCACCGTCAGCAGAATCGCCATCGACAAGGCGATATTGAATGTGAACAGTGTATCCAGTGCCATTGGTGGCAATGGCAGGATCATCATCGCAAGTACAACCAACAACAATACCGGCACACCCATGCCGCGTAACACTGCCTGCCAATTCAGTTGCAGATCATTCATTGATCAGACTCCTCTTCGGCGCGATAGCGCCCACGGGTATAGTGGGTCTCATCCACCTCCGGTACCGGTGGTGTCAGCTCACGCCCGGCGGCGATGCCATCACGCAATTGGAAGATGTAGGCCAGCACTTGTGCGACCGCCGTGTACAGACCAGCCGGAATCGGCTGACCGATCTTGGTCGAAAAATACAGCGCCCGCGCCAACGGTGGTGCACTAAACAAGGCCACCTTGTGCTCGGTCGCAATCTTGCGAATCTGTGCAGCGATCAGGTCCTTGCCGCTCGCGACGACTTCGGGTGCGGCCATTTTGTCGGCGTCATATCGCAAAGCCACCGCGAAGTGTGTTGGGTTGGTGATGATCACATCGGCATACGGCACCGAGTCCATCATGCGGCGGGTGGCAATATCCTGTTGCAGTTGCCGGACACGCTGCTTGACCTCTGGTCGGCCATCGGTCTCTTTGTGCTCATCGCGCACTTCCTGCCGGGTCATGCGCAACTTGCGTGCATATTCGTACAACTGCCACGGCACATCTATCAACGCACCGACCACCAGTCCGCTTGAAACCACCAGCAACGTCAGTGCAGCAAGCTGCGTTGCGCGGACGAGCGCCACCTCGGTGTCGAGTTGTTCCAGTCGCAGCAGATCCGTTGCGATGTAGCGCAACCAGAACACAGCGATGGTGACGATCAATGCGGTCTTCGCCACAGACTTAGCCAACTCGACCAGCGCCTTTGGGCCGAACATGCGCTTCAATCCCGACAGCGGATTGATCTTACTGAGCTTGGGCGCCATCGCGCTGGCACTGAACGACAGGCCACCCAGCGCGACCGAAAACCCAATAGCCGCGATCACCGTGATCGCCAGTAAGGGCAACAACCCGCGCAATGCCCCCCAGGCTTGCTGCGCCAGGGATTCGGCCATGACGCCATCGTCAAATAGCTGTTCGCGTTCGATCACAAATCCAGATGCGAATACATCGGCGATATCCGCACCATAACGACCACCGAGCATGACCAGTGCCGCCGCCGCGCACAACATCACGCCGGAGGTTGTCAGCTCACGTGATCGTGGTACATCACCTTTCTTGCGGGCATCCTGCAGGCGCTTGGGGGTGGCCTGTTCTGTACGCTCCTGGGCACTATTATGATTCTCGGCCACTACGGCGTCCTCACCAACAGTGCGAGCACCGTGTCCAGAGCCAGCGGAAACATCATGTTAAAGGACTGCGCGAGACTCTCGATTCCCACGTACAACACGCCGAAACCCAACAGCATCGAAATTGGAAAACCGACTGCAAACAGGTTCATTGACGGTGCAGCTCGACTCATGACGCCGAACGACAAATTGACGATCAACAGCGTGGTAACAGCGGGTAGTGCGATACGCATCGCGCCGACAAACAGCTGACCGGAAAACGTCAAGATAGAGCCGGCGTCTGCTGCCTCCAGCACCAAACTCCCAATCGGTGCTGATTCGAAGCTACCCGCCAACATCAAAATCAACTGCAGATGGCCATCGACCGCAAGAAAAATCAGCAGCGATAACATCAAATAGAGTTGACCGATGACCGGAATATTGACGCCACTGACGCGATCCAGAAATACGGCAAAACCAAGACCCATACTCATCGAGATCGTCTGGGCACCAAGCGTGACCGCATCGAAAACCAGCTGTACGACAAAGCCCATGGCAATGCCAAGCAGTGCCTCCTGTACGGCGATCAGTGCACCACTCAATGACAAAATAGCCGTCACAGGTAACGACTGCTCTACCGCCGGTGCCATCGCGATCGTCAGTGACACAGCAAGTAGTGCACGAATCCGCCTAGGCACCAGCGCCCCGCCAATCGCCGGTATGGCGACGACGAACGCCGTGATGCGAATAAACGGCCAGATGTACATCGCCAACAAATCCGTTAATGCAGAAAACGCAATCGTCATCGTCTAGCCGATCAGATCCGGGATGTTGGTGATAAGCTCACGGGTGAAATCAACCAGCGTGGTTACGATCCACGGCCCACCAATTAGCAGCGCAAGACCGAGCACCAACAGCTTTGGAATAAAACTCAGCGTCATCTCGTTGATCTGCGTCGCCGCCTGCAACATACCGACCACAAGACCGACGAACAGCGCCGAAAGCAGCAACGGAGAGCTGATCGCAAAGGTGACCCACAGCGCTTGCTGACCGATTGACAAGATGGAGTCCGGATTCATCGATGACTCACAGGTAGAAGCTGGCGGCTAGCGTGCCCAGCAACAATGCCCAGCCATCCACCAACACGAATAACATCAGCTTGAAGGGCAGCGAAATCAGCATCGGCGAGAGCATCATCATGCCCATCGACATCAGTACGCTGGAAACAACCAGGTCGATAATCAGGAATGGAATAAAAATCAGGAACCCGATTTGAAATGCTGTCTTGAGTTCACTGACCATGAAAGCGGGAATAATGATCGACAGCGGCACGGCATCCAAAGCATCAAAGCCATCATGTCCGGCGATGTCCGCGAACAGTTTTAGATCAGCATCGCGCGTTTGGTTTAACATGAATGTGCGCACCGGCGCAATGCCGGTATTGAACGCCTCAGTCAGTGTCATCTCGCCTGCTGAGTATGGTTGAATCGCCGTTTCATTCACCGTGCTCAAGACGGGTGCCATGATAAAAAATGTCAGGAATAAGGCGATACCGATCAGCACCTGGTTAGGTGGTGTCTGTGCAGTTCCCAGCGCCTGCCGCAATATAGAGAGCACAATAATTAGACGAATAAACGCGCTCATTGAGAGCATCAACGCTGGCAGCAAGGTCAGCAGCGTCATCGTCAGCAATATTTGCAGACTCAATGACAGTGACTCCGGTTGCGTTGCCTCGCTGACACCATCCGAATCGGGCAATAGCAGCGGCAGACTAATTTCCGATGCCTGACCAAACCCGCCAATGGGCAAACCCAGAAGGCATAACACCCAAATCAAGCGGATCATGATGCAGTCCGCTCGCGTTTAAGTGATTTCTTTAACGACTGCATATGCCCTGAGAAACTCGTCTCATCGCTCGGCTCTGGCAGCGGTTCGCGCAGTGTATGCAGGTGTTGCACTTGTTGTGCTGTCACACCGAGCAACAACTGTTCATCGCCAACGCGCACCACGACCAGACGCTCGCGCTGACCGATCATGCGCGTTGCAATCACGTCCAACTGACCTGCACCAATCTGGCTCAAGCGCTGACCCCGACGTACGAACCACGCCAGTGCAATGATCATCGCAACCACAAGCACAAGGTTAAAAATCAGCGGTAGCAAGTCCGGCATGGTTCAGCTCAGGGTTTCTATTCGGGCAGCCGGGCTGACGACATCAGTGAGTCGCACGCCAAACTGACCATCGACAACGACGATTTCACCGCGCGCGATTAATGTGCCGTTGACCATCACATCCAATGGCTCACTGGCCTCGCGATCCAGTGCGACCACGGAGCCTTCGGCGAGACTGACAAGATCCCGAATAGAAATCTCGGTGCTGCCAACGTGTAGAGCCATCGTCACCGAAACATCAAGAATCAGATCCAAATTGACATCATTTGCCGGGGCACTGTCGGTGTCCGTACCTTCCAGCTCATCCGGTGAGAACTTCTCTTCGTCACCGGGTGGTGGTGCGGTTTGTTGTCCTTCTTCTGCGGGTTCTTCGGTTTCGCTCATCGTGACTTCCTTGTCGTACTTGATTGTCAGTGACGTGTGTTACTGGTCGGCTCCATCGGTCCGAGCCATCGAGCCAGTTGGAATGCGTTGTGACCTTCGCTGGTACCAAAACTTCCGACAGCGCACCGCGTTTCGCCGACCATCAGTGACCCTTCCTCAGGCTGCTCTAGTGGCAACAGATCACCGGCCTGCAATGCCACCAGCGTGCGCAATGGCACCCGCAATCGTCCGACGCGCGCAGTGGCGCTAACTTCGGTTGTCGCCAGATGTTTGGTGATCGCTGCACGCCACTCGGGATCACCCTCCGGATTGCGCGCATTGGTTGCCCCCTCAAGGTCATCCGCAATGGGATGAATCTGACTCTCTGGTAACATCAGACGCACGTAGCCGCGATGTGCGCCGACTTCGACAAGAAACCGGCAGACAACCACGTTCGCCTTACCTTCAATACCCGTGCCAATGGTCGGATCGAACTCACGACCAATCACGTTTGGCGACAAGGTCGCCAACTTTTCCCAGGCATCGGGCATTGCCTGAAAAAACACCTGCAACAGCAATTCACTCACGCGTAATTCGCCCGCGGTGAACTGTTGGCGGATTTGCATCTCGTCTGTCGCCTCCTCTGGTTCACTCTCGGTATCGACGAATCCGAAAAACGCCTCGACCAATCCGGTCAACAGCGAGTTATCCAGAATGACCACGCTGTGCGAGGGCAATGGGTGTAGTGACAGCAGAGTCGTGATGACCGGCGGCCGGGCCTTTAGCACCGCCCCCGCGTAGGAACTCGTATACACCTCGTCAGCGGTAATACTGACATCGCACTTGAGCAGAGCCGACCATTGCTGCGCAACGCGTTTGCCCAAATGCTGACAGACGCCCTGTAGTCGTGGATAACTGCCATAGTTGATGTGCGCATCGGGTCGGATCTCATAGCGGCGCACTTGGCTCGCCTGCTCTGTGCTGTCATTACCCACCACGCCTTCGGCAACGCCAGAGAGCAATGCCTCTTTCTCCTCGTCCGACAGTACTGGCTCCTCATCAGCCATTACTGCACAACCAGATTGGTGAAATAGACCGCCTCAATACCGCCCTTGCCGGTTTGGGTCGTGAGAATGTTGTTGATCTCATCAAGCGCATTTTGGAGCATCAGCTCCTTACCCTGGCGCGAGGTCACATCCGAGACCTTGATGTCGCCATAGAGCAAGATGAGATTGCTTCGGATCACCGCCTGATGCGTCTCGACCGCATCGATGACCATCTGATCGCGCGCCATCATCTCCAGCGAAATTTGCAGGAATCGGGCGCTACCGGTTTCATCGGTGAAGTTGATCAGCAACGGAGGATGAATACCCTGGTAGATCGCATCCTGCCCGGCGGGTGCCATCGCCTCGGCGTCCTCGCCTTCGCCACCTTCTGCTTCAGCGGTGGCTTCTTCACCCGCCATCATTCCCTGAACCATGGGCCCAAGAAAGATACCGGCGCCTAGCAAAACGATGCCAACGACGCCGATGACTATCATGTTGGGACCGCCTTTCTTGCCGCCCTCTTCCTCGTTGTTCTCTTCTTCCTTGGCCATGCCCGCTCCATGCGTTGTGCGCAAAACTAATGCCTGTGCTACGCAAAGCAATTCACATGCCAATGTTCTTAACTTGTTTTAAAACATACAGTTATGTTTTTTCTACGGTTAGTTCAGTAAAGCTGCCAATTTCTTGACAGGCATCCAGCGGATCACGCGTAGGTGTCAATAACGCCAACCTGGGAAACTGGCTGTGATGCAATCGGTGGCTCTACATCACCATCGGCCAGTTCATCCGATTGCTGGAGTCGTTCGATCGCCGTCTCGTCATGCTGTTGCCCGGCACGCTTGCCAAGGTCCCCGATATCAGCATCACCCAGCTTCATGCCCTGTTGTTCGAGTAGCTCACGTAACCGTGGCAGCTGTTGCTCAATGGCATCACGGGTAATCGCATTAGCGGCGGAAAATTGGATACGCGCCTCGTCTGCATCAACCTCAATCGACAACTCTATTGGTCCCAAATGCTCGGGGTTTAGACGAATCTCGGCAGCGGTTGCACGCCCCTGTACCAGCCAGGTCACCCGCTCGGCGAACTGAGCGCCCCAGTTCGGATGCGTCATCGATAACGATAAGCCGGTACTACGCACCGCCTCAGCGCCAGTTGGACTTGTTGGACTCGATAGCGTCGGCAACACCGAAGGACGCTCACTACGAGTACTATTGGGGTCAATCGCCTCGGCTGCGTGAGCTTTGGTGGTCGCGCTGATCAGCTCGTCGCGGGCACGCTGCCGTGCCTGTGCATCGGCCATTCTAGTTTGTACCATCGATGCAACCGGCACAGGTGATTTCGTTTCAACTTCGGCGGGGATTGTGCGCGTGACGATCGGCTCCAGGACATCGCTGCCAGAACGTTTCGGTATGCCCACTGACTCTGTCCACGACCGTTGGGACGCTTGCGCCTTGGTACCATCCGGCAACACTCGCAATTGACCTGTCGCACCTTGTTGCTCCAGTGCGGCATTACCCTCCGCGACAGTGCCTGCTGAAGCCACACCAAGCAATGTGAAGTTGGTCACCGGCACCGCCGCATTGTCCGTTTCAGTTAATGACGCATCGCCCTGTACGACCGGTTGTGTGCCTAACGCTGACGCCAATGCCTCCGCATTTGCGTCCAGTTGGCGTGGGTCAGCACTGACCAGCAACGACGGATCTGTCAAATCGGTTAAAGCGCGCCCTCCTGCATCGTCTACCAGGACCGCCCCTTCAGCAGCTAACACACCGTCTTGCAGGGCACTGAGGTCCGAGAGTACAGGCTGTTGTGGCAGCGCGTTAACGCTATTCAGGTCCTGATCGAGCGCACCCAGCGAGCCGGTCAGCAGCTGCGCCAACACCGGCGAATCACTGCCGGCAGTGAGTGGCAAACCACTGCCGTCATTGTTGCCGCTATTTGCCGTTTGTTGCTGCAACAGGGCATTGGCAAAAGCGAGTGCATCGTCCAGCGACTGGGTGTCATCGCCGGCAAGCCCAGTGTCTGTGCCGGCTGGCGTTGTTTGCAGTGCAGAGAGAATCTGTGTCATCGGTTGATCCTGAATACCAGAGGGTCAGTGTCTACCGTTATTGTTAGCAGGTTTCGTGCCAACTCAGTTTGCGAACGGATCTCGCTGCGGCCGGCTGGCTACCAAGTCGTCGCTTTGCTTTTGCTCACGCCGTGACGCTTCTTGCAGTGCGCGCTGGCGCAAGCGACCGCTCAATCGCTCTAGCGCATCCATACGAGTTTTCTTTTGTTGCCAGATTCGTAAACAGTCATTTCGCTGTGCCTCGGCCTGGTCAATCGCTTGCTGCTGCTGAACGATAGCAGCATCTAGTTTTTGCAAAAATTCGCAATAGTCTCGCCAGCGGTCGCTCTGCCAGCGGTCGCCGCCAGGTTGGGTGTCGGCATAGCCTGCGCGGTATTGGATCAGGTCCGCCAATGTCGATTTGGCATGACTTAATGATTGTTCCGCTTGAGCAAGCGATGCCCCGGCAGTATCTGTTTCCTGCTCAGCGAAGCGCTGAACCGGTGCGAGTCGCGATAACCGGCCACTCATGCAGTGTCAGCCTTGAGCTCCGGCGGCGCCATATCAGTTAAGTGCCCAAGGGCGTCGAGACTACGGCTGCGTGACACGGGTTCATCAGCGCCCTGACGCAAGAATTCGCCAATCGAAGTCCATTGCGCAACAGCCAAGTCCGTCTGCGGATTCACACCATGCTGATAGGCACCAACGGACAGCAGATCCTTGTTTTGTTGGTAGACGGAATACCATTCGCGAACGGTTTGTATCCGTGCCCGATGCTCAGGTGTTGCAATTTGTAGTGTTGCACGGCTCACCGATTGCTCGATATCGATTGCCGGGTAGTGGCCTGAATCTGCCAATGAACGTGACAACACAATATGACCATCAAGGATGGCACGGGCGGCATCGACGACCGGATCACTCTGGTCGTCGCCCTCCGCCAGCACGGTATAGATCGCGGTGATTGAACCGCTGCCATTCGCACCGTTGCCGGCGCGTTCCACCAATTGGGGTAACCGCGCAAAAACTGACGGTGGATAACCCTTGGTCGCCGGTGGCTCACCGATCGCCAGTGCGATCTCCCGCTGGGCCTGTGCATAGCGCGTCAACGAGTCCATCAACAACAGTACTTTAAGTCCCTGAGCACGAAAATATTCTGCAATAGACGTCGCGACCGAGGCGCCCTGCAATCGCGACAAAGGCGGATCATCCGCCGGACTGGCAACGACTACGGCGCGTTGCAGGCCGTCGCCTAATGTGTCGTTCACGAACTCCTTGACCTCACGACCACGTTCACCAATCAAGCCAACGACGATGACGTCGGCATCGGTAAATCGGGTCATCATGCCAAGCAGAACACTCTTGCCGACGCCACTGCCTGCGAATAAACCCAAACGCTGTCCCCGACCAATTGGCAGTAGTGCGTTGATTGAACGCACCCCCACGTCCAGCGGCTCGCTGATCGGTAAGCGTGCCAACGGATTAATCGGTTCGGGACGAAGGTCGATCCAGTCCTGCCCGCGAATATCGCCGGCACCGTCCAGCGGTCGGCCGCGCGCATCGATCACACGACCCAACAAAGCGGGACCTGCCGCGATACGCTTTGGCGCGCCGGAAGGCACGACACGAGCATTGGGTGACAATCCGTGCAGGCGATCCGATGGCATCAGAAACGTCCGTTCACCGGAAAACCCGACTACCTCGGCATCAATTCGACGACCATCATCTCCGATGACCGAACAATGCGATCCGACAGCGGCGTTGAGCCCTTCGGCTTCCAATGTCAGACCGACTGTACGCCGTAACTCGCCGGTGACGACCAATGTTGGGCGTTCACTGGCGTGTTGTAGTCGATGCGACAAACGACTGGCGACGCGTGACTGCACCGCTTGCGAATGCGCATTCATCCGCGCTGGTCTCCGATTACGTCGTGCGCAATTTGTTCGATGCGGGTTTCGACCCGCGCGTCAATTTCAGTCGGTGCGCACCGGATGACACAGCCACCGCGGGTCATCGATGCATCCTGCACCAGCACCAGGCGCTGCTCGCTATCTTCGTCAGTCGCAGCGCCCAACGCATCCAGTCTCGGCGCATCGTCCGGATGGATGTGCACATGAACTCGCTGCGTCGCGATCGGTAGGCGGGTCACCGCCTCACGCACCAGACCAACAATACTGTCCGGGTCCATTTCCAGCTGACGCCGAAACAACCGACCAACCAGCCCGATGACCATTTGTGCTAATTGCTGCTCAAGCACCTCTTCAAGATCGTCCATTGGCATGCTGAGCGCATCGATACCCGCCTGCAACAGTCGCAATTGGGCCTGCACCTCATCGCTGCCAGTCTTCAGACCAGCACTGTGCCCAGCTTCAAGACCTTTCGCATAGGCCTCTTCATAAGCTTCTTTGTAGGCCGCCTCCTGCAGACTCTGTAGATCACTGGCCGTTGGCATTGACTCCGGATCGGGGAATGCCGGCGCCTGCCAACGATCGGTGGCCGACTCAGACATATTCCTCATCGCTATTGCCAAGATTGATATCACCTGTCTCCGCCAAACGTCGCGCGACATCCAGAATCTCACGCTGCGCCTGCTCTACCTCGGCGAGCTTCATTGGTCCGCGCGCCTCCATGTCTTCTTCCAACAAGGCGGCTGCACGCTTTGACATGTTGCCCCAGATTTTTTGCTGAATTGCAGGATCAGCACCTTTCAGTGCAACGACCAAAAGATCGTTCGACACTTCCCGCAACAAGGTCTGAATGCCGCGATCGTCAACATTCAACAAGCTGTCAAAGACAAACATCATCTCGGAAATACGTGCGCCCAGATCAGCGTCCTGTTCGTTGATTTGTTCAAGCAGCGTCTCGCCATTGCCGCCGGACAGTGCGTTGACCATATCCGCGGCAACGCGATCGCCGCCGACCTTGGCCGTGCGACTGATATCGATGCTCGATGACTTTGATGCCAGCAGCGATTCGATTTCTGCCAATGCGCTTTGTTGCACATCATCCAGCCGTGCAACACGCATGACGACGTCGGATTGAACCGTTTCCTCGAGTAGCTCAAGCACCGCTGCAGATTGCTCCGGCTCGAGATAGGACAGGACAATCGCGATAATCTGCGGATGCTCATCGCTCAGTAATTGTGCAATCGCATCCGGACCCATCCACTTCAACGTTTCGAAATTCTCGCCACTGCCATCAACGAGAATTCGGTCGATGAATGCATCGGCCTTTTGTGCGCCAAACGCATTGGTGAGCACCTTGCGAATATAGTCATCAGTGCTGACACCAAAGGAGGCTTCATCATCCACGCTGGTGACGAACTCGGAGAGAATATCGTCGGCCGATTCTCGCGTGACGTTTTTGAGCCCGGCCATCGCCAGGCCAACGGCTTGCACCTCTTTCGGGGTCATGTGCTTCAATACTGACGAGGCCTCTTGCTCGCCAAGCGTCATGAGCAAAATGGCAGCACGTTCGGTGCCGTTATCCATCTTCGGTCTCTATCCATCGACGCACAACCTGTGCGACACGCGCCGGATCATGTCCGGTGATGTTACGCGCTGCGGCAACCTTCTCGTCGTAACTCAACGCGACGTTGCGCTCTGACGGACCATCAATCTGACCGGAAATCGAGGCTCCCGACTGGTCTGGCAGCAAGGTTGCCACCGCCGTCGCAGGCGTCTCGACAATAC
>JBCCZN010000079.1:0-11842 GCA_039187375.1 Pseudomonadota bacterium | reverse complement strand
GGAGCTCATCAGTCTCAAGCAGTCACAGGTCAATTTGAATCAAGGCGTGTTGCGTATCGTAGGAAAAGGCGATCGCGAGCGACTGATCCCACTGGGCGAAGAATCGCAGCGCTGGTTGAACGATTTCATCCAGGGTCCGCGTCTTGAAATCCTGTTGGAGCGTCAAACGGATTATCTGTTTCCCACTCGTCGCGGCGATCGCATGACACGCCAGGCTTTCTGGCACATCATCAAACGCTACGCGCAAAAGGCCAATATTCCCGAAGGTCTGTCCCCACACTCATTGCGGCACGCATTTGCGACGCATCTGCTCAACCACGGCGCCGATTTGCGCGTCGTCCAGATGCTGTTGGGGCACAGCGATTTGTCGACAACGCAAATCTACACGCATGTGGCGCGCGAGCGTATGAAAGAGCTGCACGAGCGTCATCACCCCCGCGGCTAGTAGCGGCCTGGCTGAGCCGATTCAGCGGCTCAAGAACTCAGGGACTGAAATGTCTGCCGCGTTTGGGCGGTCAATTATTCTTGTAACGGGAACCGAAACGGTCACCCGCTTGTCCCAATAGCCGCACGATGGGATCATCCGTGCCTAGTTTTTCACAGGAACTGTCCATGACTTGCCGACTTCTCGTATCAACGCTGTGTGCAGTGCTGGCCTCCGTCTCAATGGCGCAAGACGCCGAGCTGGATGCGGTGCGCAAGACCATCACCAGTAAGTTCCCACAGGTGGATGCCCAGAGCATCAAACGATCCTCGGTTCCCGGCCTGCTCGAGATCCAGCAGGGCGCGATGGTCGCCTATTTGACGGCGGACGGCCGCTACCTGCTACAGGGCGAGATCATCGATCTAGTCAGCAACCAGAACGTCACACAGGTCAGCCAGGCACGGGGGCGCAAGGCGGTGCTTGAGGCGATGGATACCCGTTCGGCCATCCTGTTTAGTCCTGAGGATCCGAAAGCCACGGTGACGGTCTTTACCGATATTGATTGTGGTTACTGCCGCAAGTTACATCGAGAAATGCAGGCGTATAACGACGCGGGCATTGCCGTGCGCTATTTGCTATATCCGCGCAGCGGGCCGAATACGCCTTCTTGGACCAAAGCGGAGCAAGTTTGGTGTGCCGACAATCGTAACTCGGCGCTCACGGCAGCCAAAAGCGATGAGCCGATTGGTGCCGAGGCCGACTGTGATGCCGGTGCAATCGGTGAACACTTCCAGGCGGGTATCAACATCGGTTTGAATGGCACACCGGCAATCGTGACAGAAGACGGTACGCTGTTCGCCGGGTATGTGCCTGCTGAGAGTCTGGCACAACAGCTGGGACTCAGCCCTCAGTAGAGACGCTGTTGATCGCTTCGCAGTTTAGCGCTGCAGGCGTGACAATACGCTAACGGCGCGTTAGCGCTCCAGCAGCGGTTCTTTGTCGTCTCGATCTTTCCACTCGTCGGCATCTTCGGGTGGATCGATCGCTTCTGTGATGACAGGCCAGTCCGCGGCCAGCTCCGCATTGAGATCGCGGAAATGTTCCTGGCCTGCCGGTAACTCATCTTCAGAAAATATCGCCTCGGCGGGACATTCCGGCTCACACAAGGTGCAGTCAATACACTCATCCGGGTCGATAACCAGGAAGTTGGGTCCCTCGTGGAAACAATCCACCGGGCAAACCTCCACGCAGTCGGTGTATTTGCATTTGATGCAGGCTTGGGTGACAACAAAGGCCATGGATTATCGATCTGCGTTATTGAGCCAATGCTAAATCGTATCGTGATTGACCCGGCGGCGCATCAGCGAATCCGTCGCACTGCGGTGTGCATATGGGTGCCGCGATTACGTCCAGCGTCTTCTATATATTTCTTCAATGCGAATGTCCCCGACGGAAACGCAATATCGTCCCAGGGAATGTCCTCAGGCGCGACCATCTTGCACTCAAGGCTCTCCTGCCCGGGAGAAAAATCAGAGATAAGTCTGGCGGTGAAAAACACATGCACCTGGCCGGCATGCGGCACATCGACCGACGCAAACAGGTGGCCAATCTCTACGCTGGCACCGGCTTCCTCCATGGTTTCGCGCGCGGCGCCTTCGGCCATCGTCTCATTCAGTTCCATGAAGCCCGCTGGCACGGTCCAATAGCCATAGCGCGGCTCAATCGCGCGCTTGCATAACAGGATTTTGCCGTCGCGCTCAGGGACGCAGCCGACAACGATATTCGGATTCTGATAGTGAATCATCCCGCAGGCATTGCACACCCAGCGCTCGTGGGTGTCACCTTGGGGTACGGCGCGCACGACGCGCTCGCCGCATTTGGAACAGAATTTCATCGGGAGCATACTTGGTACCAGAGGTCGGACTCGAACCGACACGCTATTGCTAGCAAGGGATTTTGAATCCCTCGTGTCTACCAATTCCACCACTCTGGCAGCGTATTGCGTGAAGACGAGACATAGTTTAGCCGATATCTACCAGCTTGCCATCGCCTGAATGCGAATAAGTGAGAGTTTTTTGCGACCTTTTTGCCGCTTGCTGCATCTAATCCCACATGAGCGGATTTGCCGGACTGAGCGTGGCTGAGGCCACATTGAAAGCGGCGCGCCAACGTAAGCGGCGCGCCACCGCAGCGTTGTGCCACCAATTTGCCCCACCGGTGTATACGCTGGCATGCCGGATGCTCGGTGATCGCACCGCCGCGGAGGACATTACGCAGGATACGCTGGAGAGAATGCTGCGCGATATCGGTCAGTTTCGTGGTGAGGCCAGTTTTGCAACCTGGGTACGTTCGATCGCGGTATCGCGCTGCCTGATGCATCAACGCGCGGCTTGGCAACAACGCCGGGTCGAAATCGATGATCTTGATCAATGGCAAGCGTCGTCTTCCAGCGATCAGGCGCCGTCGCTGGTCGGTGATGCACTGATCGGTGCGCTAGAAAAACTGTCTGACTGTGCGCGCAGTGTCGTCTGGTTGCACGATGTTGAGGGCTATAGTCACGCGGAGATCGCGGCGCTGAGCGGTCGCAGCGTCAGTTTTTCCAAATCCTGTCTTTCGCGAGCGCGACAGGCGCTGCGGGTGGATTTATCAGCCCATGCCCCGGATTCGGCGAATCGGCAGGCAAACCCTGAGGAACCGACGCCGATACAACCGATCGGCCCAATGCGCATTGCACGGAGCAGCCTATGACGACGCAGCGAACAAACCAACGGTCACCGGGCGACATTGAGCAAGCATTGCGGGATTTGCCGGCCTGTGAACCGAGCGCGCTGCAAATGGCACGCTGGACTCAAGTGGCGCAACGCACCCAGGGGTTCAATCGTTGGCTGCCCATCGGGCTCGCAGCGACTGTGCTGCTTGCGCTTGGCATCGCTTTTGATCCGACACCGCGCCCAGCGCCGGAGACGGTAGCTCAGACTCCTGTCGCGATGCCCGCCGAGGATCAAGACTTGGCGGTCTGGGTAGCGCGGGCCGCATTGCTGGAGCAGCGTCTCGCTGCGTTGCCCTCCCAAGGCACGGTGCGCAGTGTCGCCGGAGCAGGAGCGGTTGTGTCCCTTGAGGATCGTCTGGAGCAGATTGATGCAGCGCTGGATCAGCCGGCGTCCAGCGATAGTGCCGGAGCGCTATGGAAAGCGCGTGTTGATGTTATGAGCGCGCTGGTGGATTTGAAGCGCGGGGGTGAGCCAGCGATCTGGTTATGAGCCCTGGTTTAACGATTGTTTGGAGATCTTGATAGTGAATAAGATGAAACGACTTTGGGTGGGCATGGCGGCTGTTGCGGCTCTGGGTGTCTCGCAGTCGGTGACTGCACAGGATATTGAAGCGAAGGCGGCCGAGAAAGAGGCGCTTGAGATGCGCCTGGCTGAATTGAAAGCCGCGGAGGCCGAGTTACAGCGAGCCGCAGAACAGGTCGCACGCTTGAGTGTGGGCGGTGGCGATGCCGCTCGAGCTCTGGCCAGCGACCGTCGGGTCATCATCAAAGAGCTGCATCGTCAGCTCGGCATCGGCAAGCCCGTCCTTGGTGTGTCACTGTCGGACAGCAACGATAGCGATGCCGGCGTCCTGATCGCCCGGGTTGTGAAAGGCAGCGCAGCCGAGAACGGAGGACTCAAGGACGGCGATATCCTGACTAAAGTGGCAGACGTCAAACTCGCAGGACTCAATGTGATGCCAGCTGCGGAGTTGATTGGCGACGTTTTGGTAGACAAGTCTGCAGGTGATGAGGTGACAGTTGGTGTCCAGCGCGACGGCAAAGCGCTTGTAAAAACGCTGGTGTTGCAAGAGCCCAAAGACCTGCCGATGGTGGAGGTGTTGGAAATGAGCGGTGCTCCTGGTGACATGGAGACGTTTGTGTTCGAGACCGACGGCACCGAAGGCTTTGTTTTTGCAGAACCCGGGCGTGCAGCGCAACCGCTATTCGCTGGTCGGGGTCGAGGTAACGCAAACCTCATGTTCCGGTTCGGCCACAGTCCCTGGGGTAGTATGGAATTGGTTGAGTTATCCGAGGGTCTGGGTAAGTACTTCGGTACCGAAACCGGTCTGCTGGTTGTACGGGCACCGGAAGATGAATCGATCGGTTTCGAGGATGGCGATGTCATCAAAACGATAGGCGGGCGCACACCCGAAGATGTCGGGCATGCGCTTCGGATTCTGGACTCGTATGCCAGTGGCGAGGCGCTGAAGGTCAAGATCATGCGCGACAAACGTGGCAAGACATTGGATGTGACCTTGCCCGAATGAGCGGCTCTGTTAGCATGCGGCGGGATGACACCTGATGATGTTGACTTCCCGCTGCCTGCTGAGCTGATTGCCAGACACCCGACTGCGATTCGCTCGGCCAGTCGATTACTGAGCGTCACGACTAAAGCACTCGATATCGACGCATTTGCCCGGTTGCCAGCATTGCTGGAGCCGGGCGATTTGTTGATATTCAACGATACCCGCGTGATTCGCGCGCGCCTGTATGGACGCAAGGCAACCGGCGGCAAGATCGAATTACTGCTTGAGCGTCTGACCGGAACCCATTCCGTCACCGCTCAAATCAAAGCCAGCCACGCTCCGAAACCTGGCAGCTCACTGGAGTTGATCAGCAGTATCGGGGAGGTGATCACGACCGCGACAGTGGTTGCGCGTGACGGACGATTTTTCCAACTGCAATTCGAAAGTCCGGTTGCTGAAGTGGCGCAAGTCGCCGGTGAAATGCCGTTGCCGCCCTATCTGGAACGGGATGCGACGGCAGACGACGAGATGCGCTACCAGACCATTTATGCGCGTCACCCTGGCGCTGTTGCCGCGCCAACGGCTGGTCTGCACTTCGATCAGGCGGTGTTCGATGCGCTGGCGGCACGCGGCGTAGCGCACGCGTTCGTCACGTTGCACGTTGCTGCAGGCACGTTCGCGCCGTTGTCCGATACCCAATTGAAGAAAAATGCGTTGCATGCTGAGCAGTTTGAAATTAACGCAGCCTGTTGTGAGGCGATCGCGCGTACCCGGGCCAAAGGGGGTCGCGTTGTGGCGGTGGGCACGACGTCGCTGCGGGCACTGGAGAGTGCGGCGTTGCTCGGTGCGGGGCACCTGCAACCGACCACAGCGGACACGACGTTATTCATCCGTCCCGGTTTTGAATTTCAGGTCGTTGACGGACTGATTACCAATTTTCACTTGCCGCGCTCGTCGTTGATGATGCTGGTGGCAGCCTTCGTCGGCCATCAAAGGGTTATGGACGCCTATGCCTATGCGGTGGCCGCACGGATGCGATTTTTCAGTTACGGAGATGCGATGTTACATCTGCGCATGCGGCGCGAGCGTGGCGTTGGGGCGGACCATGCAGTTTGAGCTTCACGCGACTTCGGCTGGCGCACGGCGCGGCACGCTGCACTTTACTCGCGGCGCGGTGCGTACACCGGCGTTTATGCCGGTAGGTACCTACGGCACAGTCAAGGCGATGCGCCCGGAAGAGGTGCAAGACCTGGGTGCAGATATCATTCTTGGCAACACATTTCATTTAATGCTGCGCCCAGGTACGGACATCGTTCGTCGCCATGGCAGCCTGCATGATTTCATGAATTGGTCCGGACCGATTCTCACCGACTCGGGCGGTTTTCAGGTTTTCAGTCTCGCCGAGTTGCGCAAGATCACCGAGCAGGGCGTGACGTTCGCCTCGCCGATTGACGGTGCCCGGATCGAGTTGACCCCGGAAAGATCGATGCAGGTGCAGCATGATCTTGGCGCCGATATTACGATGATCTTTGATGAATGTACGCCGCATCCGGCGACGGTGCAGTCGGCGGCCGAGTCTATGCGTTTGTCACTGCGGTGGGCAGAACGCAGTCGCACCGCGTTCGACGCCTGTAAGCAGCACGAGCCGAGCCGGGGAGATGCACTGTTTGCGATTGTCCAAGGGGGCATGTACCCCGAACTGCGTGAAGAATCACTGGCAGGTCTCACGCAATTTGACTTTGATGGCTATGCGATTGGTGGGCTCTCGGTCGGCGAGAGTGAGGCGGAAAGACTGTTGGTGCTAGATGCATTGCAACCGATTATGCCTACCGGTCGACCGCGATATTTGATGGGTGTTGGTACGCCCGCTGACATCGTGCAGGCGGTCGCCCGCGGAGTCGATATGTTCGATTGTGTTATGCCGACGCGGCATGCACGCAATGGGTATCTGTTTACTTCAGGCGGTACCGTCAAGATCAAAAATGCGGTGCACACGCACGATACGGGTCCGCTTGATGCCAACTGCGACTGCTACACCTGTCAGAATTATTCACGTGCGTACCTGCGTCATTTGTTTAAGTGCAATGAGCTGCTGGCGCATCAGTTACACACGCTGCATAACCTGCACTACTACCAAAGCCTAATGCAGCGAATCCGGGATGCGATCGACGCGGACCAGTTTGCTCGATTTGCTGCAGATTTTCTCTCCAGCAGCGAGTCAGGGCGCGAGGCTGTGGCATAATTGCGCGCTTTAGCCGCGCCGTGGGCGCGGCGCTGACGGTGTGGGGATAATCATGGATCTACTCATTTCAACAGCATGGGCACAGGGGACACAGGCGCCTCCAGGTGCCGGTCTACAGCCATTGATCATGATGGTGGTGTTATTTGTCGCATTCTGGTTTTTGCTGATCCGGCCACAACAAAAGCGCCAGCGGCAACACAAGGAGCTGGTTGCAGCAATCAAGACGGGCGATGAGGTGCTGACGTCCGGCGGCCTGGTGGGCATTGTCAAAGAGGCATCGGAGCAGTTTGTGACGGTTGAATTCGCAGATAACGTCACCATGAAAGTGCAACGGCACACAATTGCGGCTGTCCTGCCCAAGGGCACTTACGAGGCAGCCTGAGACTCACGACAATGAACCGTTATCCTCTGTGGAAGTATCTGCTTGTTCTGGCAGTGGTCCTGCTCGGCATTTTGACGGCGCTGCCGAATTTTTATGGCAGTGCACCTGCCATTCAGATTTCACCTGCCGGAGATGAGCCGCTCTCCGCTAACGTCCCGGCTCGAATTAGCGCGGCATTGGAAACTGCCGGCACGCCAGCTATGAGCGAATTCGAACGCGATGGCAAACGCTTCTATCTGTTTGATTCGATCGATTCTCAGGCCGCCGCGGACACCGCATTGCAGCAGGTGGCCGAGGATGACTATCTCAGCGCAAAAACACTAGCCCCATTGCAGCCGGCCTGGCTGCGTTCGCTGGGATTGGAACCGATGAGCCTGGGACTGGATCTGCGTGGTGGTGTGTATTTGTTGTACGAGGTGGATTTAGCCGCAGCGATCGACAACCGCCTGAATCTGTATGTCGATGAAATCGCCGCCGGTCTGCGCGAAGCTGGAGTCACCAGGCGGGTCACCCGCACAGATAACGCAGTGTTGGTCGAGGTCCGCGAGGCAGACGATTTCGACACCGCACAACAGGTCGTACGGCGCATCGATCGCGACGTCAGTGTAACGGATCGCGACGATAAGTCGTTTTTGGTGCGCATGACCGAATTGCAGATTCGCGAGCGACAGAACTTCGTCATCGAACAAAACATGACGACTTTTCGCAATCGCGTGGATGCCCTTGGGGTTGCTGAGCCGGTCATCCAGCGCCAGGGGCTGAACCGGATCGTCGTGCAATTGCCTGGCGTGCAGGACCCCAGTCTGGCCAAGGAAATTCTGAGTGCCACCGCAACACTGGAGTTTCGCTTGGTTGACGAACAGGGCACATTGCCGGGCAGCCAGCGCTATCCAAACCGTGAGGGTGGGGAAGATGCTTTGAAGCGCGAAATTATCGCGTCGGGCGACCAGATTATCGATGCGTCGAGCGGCTTCAGTGAAGGCCAGCCTGCGGTGAATATTCGTCTGGACTCAGTGGGAGGCAGCAACATGCTGAAAACCACACAGGCGAACATCAACAAACCGATGGCAGTGTTGTTTATCGAGAGCGAGCGGGCTGATTTGGACGGCGATGGTGTGGCCAATGAAACGCGCTACGTCAAGGAGATCATCAACATTGCCAATATTCGCGGCGCATTTTCGAATCAGTTCCGAATCACCGGCTTGACCTCAACCGAAGCGCGTACCCTGTCATTGCTACTGAAAGCCGGTGCATTGGCAGCGCCGGTTTACATTGTCGGTGAACAGACCATTGGGCCCAGCCGCGGTCAGGACAACATCGATCGCGGTTTTCAGGCGATTCAAATCGGTTTCATCGCGGTAGTTATTTTCATGGCCTTGTATTACCGGGTTTTCGGTGCCATTGCCGATTTGGCGCTGCTCACTAACTTGGTGCTGATTGTGGGCTTTTTGTCGATGCTGCAGGCGTCGTTGACGCTGCCCGGTATTGCCGGGATCGTACTAACAGTCGGTATGGCGGTCGATGCGAATGTGCTTATTTTTGAGCGTATCCGTGAAGAATTGGATGGGGGCGCGAGCGCCCAGTCGGCGATTAATGCCGGCTATGAAAAGGCGTTTTCGTCCATTGCAGATGCCAACATCACGACGTTTATTGCCGCATTGGTGTTGTTCCTGTTTGGCACAGGGCCTGTCAAAGGCTTCGCGGTGACCTTATCTATCGGCATCGTGACCTCAATGTTCACGGCGATAGTCGGCACGCGAGCGGTGGTCAATCTCATCTACGGGGGCCGTCAGGTAGAACGGCTGGCGGTGTAACGGATGCGCGTACTCTCGAAAGAAACCCATTTTCGGTTCATGTCGCGGCGGCGTGCCGCTGCAGTAATTTCAGCGCTGCTGATCGTTGGCTCAATCGCTGCGATTATTGTCCGGGGGTTGAACTTTGGCATTGAATTCACCGGCGGTATCGAGCTGGAGGCAGGCTATCCCAACGCGGTCAATGTGGATCAGGTACGCCAGCAACTGGCCGGCAATGGCTATTCAGACGCACAGGTCATTTTCTTCGGTACCCAGCGCGACATCATGATTCGGATTCCGCCGAACGAATCGGTGGAGACCGATACGCTGCGCGAGCAGTTATTGGACGTTTTGCGTCAAACTGAGCCGAACGTTGAGGCACGCAGTTTTTCAGTGGTCTATCCGCAGATCGGTGCGGAGGTTGCCGAGGCTGGCAGTACGGCGATGATTTTCGTGCTGCTGATGATCTTCATTTACATCATGTTCCGCTTCCAATGGCGTTTTTCTATGGGTGCCGTGGCTGCATTGGTCCATGACGTCATCATCACTGTCGGCTTTTTCGCGGTATTCCAGCTGCAGGTCGATGCCTCGGTGATTGCGGCGGTGCTGGCGGTGGTCGGCTATTCTCTGAACGATACGGTTGTCGTGTTTGACCGAATTCGTGAGAATTTTTTGACCTTACGCGGTGAGGCACCGGATGGCGTTATCGACCGTTCGATCAATCAGATGCTCGCACGCACGATTATTACCGGTGTGACAACGCTGTTGGTGTTGACGGCGCTTTTGGTGTTGGGTGGTGAGTCGGTTTACTCGTTTTCGGTGGCGTTGATTGTCGGCATCATCGTCGGTACGTATTCGTCCATTTACGTCGCGAGTGCGGTAGCACTGGAGATGGGTGTCAGCGCCCAGGATCTGATGCCGCCGGAGCCCGACCCCGAGCTCGAAGAGTTGCCCTGAGCGATGCCGGGCGGATCAACTGCCCGGCGAGTTGTTCTGGTTGGCGCTGGCGAATTGCCGTAGCCAGTCACCATGATGCCTCATGAAAAGCTGTGCGACGCCCGCGTAAATCTTGGGCGTGCCTGCCAGTATATGGGTGGCATGCAAAAACGACTCGCTGCCGTCGATCCCACTGACAATGCCACCGGCTTCTCGGATCAACAGAGCGCCGGCCGCTACATCCCATGCTTTCAGGCCGAATTCCCAAAAGGCATCGAGGCGACCTGCGGCAACGTAGGCGAGATCTAGCGCTGCGGAGCCGCCGCGGCGCACACCGGCAGTGGCATCGAGAACGGTTCTGAGCATTTTGATGTGGTGGTCGAGTCGGTCGTCAGCATGATCGCGATAGGGAAACCCCGTCGCTACCAACGAGTCGATCAACTGGCGTCGACCACTAACGCGAATCTTGCGGCCCTCGAGCTGGGCACCGTCGCCCTTGGATGCGGTAAACAGCTCCTGCCGATCCGGGTCATAAACGACCGCCTGCGATAATTTGCCGTCGATCAGAACGCCGATCGAGACCGCGTAGACAGGCAGGTCATGGATAAAATTGGTGGTGCCATCGAGCGGATCGATGATCCAGGTCACATCCTTACCAGGATGTTCGCCAGATTCTTCAGCGAGAATAGCGTGCTCCGGGTAATGCTTGCGGATCTCGTCGATGATGGCGCGTTCTGCTTGCCGGTCGGCTTCACTAACGAAATCGTTGAGCCCCTTACTCTCGATGTTCAGCTCATTCAAGCGGCGCTGGCTGCGGATGAGTGAGTTACCGCCTTTGCGGGCAGCCTGAATAGCAACATTGAGCAACGGATGCATGGAGATTCCAACGACACAGGGTGAGGGATATGGCGACGCGCTGTTCGCCAGCGCGCAGCGGGCGGTAGAATATCACGCTGTTTTGGTGTTTTGTTGGTAACAGGATTCGGTTTGCAGTCAATTCGCATAGTTCTGGTCGGTACGACGCACCCTGGCAACATCGGTGCCGTGGCAAGGGCGATGAAAAATATGGCACTCAGCGATTTGGCGTTGGTGACGCCGAAGACGTTTCCCAGCGCGCAAGCGGTGGCACGTGCGTCGGGTGCTAACGATGTGCTGGACAACGCCACCGTACACGCGACACTTGCGGATGCGGTCAGTGACTGTCATTGGGTCGTCGGCACGAGTGCGCGCACGCGCAGCATCCAATGGCCACAGCTTGATGTACGCGAAGCGGCGGCGCTGGCGGCGCGAAAATCGCTGGACGGCCCCATTGCCATCGTATTTGGACCCGAAAAAACCGGTTTGCATAATCACGATATGGACTTGTGCGAATCGCTGATTTGCATACCGACGACCGAATTCAGTTCATTGAATCTGGCGATGGCGGTGCAGGTTGTGGCGTATGAGCTGTTCATGCAGCAGGCACCGGATAAAGCAGCAGTGACAGCCGAGTCTGCGCCGGCAACTAGTGAAGAGATGGAGCACCTGTATGCCCATATCGAACGTCTGGCGCTCGCCAGCGGTTTTCTCGATCCACAGAACCCGCGTTATTTGATGCGCCGAATCCGTCGTTTGTTGATGAAAGCCTCGCCCGACAAGAATGAGACCAACATCCTGCGCGGTTTGTTGGCGGCGCTCGAGTCTGATCGCTGGCGCAACGGCGCCTGAAGGAGGGAGCGAGCCATGTTCGGATTGCCACAGATTGAGCCTGTTTATCTGGATTACGCAGCGAGTACGCCCATCGATGC
>JBCCZN010000078.1:0-11958 GCA_039187375.1 Pseudomonadota bacterium | reverse complement strand
TCGGTCGCATTCATGCGCGGTTTCCCAGCCGGCAGGATCGACAGACCCTTCAAATCCGTTGGCAGAATCAGGGAACGTGGGTCCAGACTCGGGTCTTCCAAAGCGTCGAGCAGACCCAACTCCCGAGACGCGCCAAACAGGTTACTGATGTGCGGCTTCGCAACATCGGCATCCACCAAAAGCACCTGGTGGTCACGCTCCTGCGCCATGCTCAATGCAAGGTTGATACTGGTAAAGGTCTTACCCTCACCAGACAACGCACTACACACCATGATCAGATGCCCCAATTCGATTCGCGTAGCTCGTTTGCCAAACGCATGGGCAATCAGCGGACGTTTGATCTCACGATACTGGTTAGCGAAGAGATCAACGTGATACTCCGGTGCAATGAGCGCTGCAGCGCGCAGCGCCTTTTGATCCACCTTTAATCGCTTGCCGTGGTACGAATCAGAAGTATCGTCGTTCACGATGGCCGCAACCGCCATTGATTGGGAGGCGGTGTCTGGCTCAGGCGCCGCGGGCCGACGAGCCTTTGGTGTCACACCCTGCCGGTCTTTTTGAATTTTTTGCAGCGCATCCTGGATCTTGCTCATTGTGCTCTCTCTTCGATGCCCGTCTTAAATGTCCGCAGCGAACTTCTGAATCGTCGACGAGAGTGTTTCATCGAACATCACCACGACACCGAACGCGAACACCAATGCACCGGCGACAGCCGCTAACGAGGCGAAGGCTACGCGCCGCTGCATCCGTTTGCGCTCAAGCCAGGTCATGCTGACCAGACCTAACACCGGTCTGCCTGTCACCTTTTGTAAGGCGCTCACGTCATGGAATACCGGGTTAATCTGGTGCAATAGAAATGCCAGAGCACCACCAACGCCCAATGCAATCACCAGGACGCCGGCCAATAAGATCTTGCGCTTTGGCGCAACCGGCGTGGTTTCGGCCGATGGCGGTTCGATCACATTGAACTTGACGATATCCTGCTGGTCGCCGACATCACCCAGGCGTTCTCTTTCTCGCTGCAGTAACAGATCGTTGTAGAGCGAGTTGTACTGGGCGTAATCACGGTTGAGTTCGGCAAACTCCGCTTCGATCTGCGGAATGGTTGAAATTTGTTCACGCGCCTGGCTGATTGCATAGTCGCGTTGGCTGATTTCACTTTGCAAAGCCGCGATCCGCACGTTCGATTCGTTCAATGAAATCTGCACGCTCTGGAACACCGGGTCCGTCGTCGCCAATGCGCTGGCACCACCCGTCGCCAGAGCCGCACGTTCTTCGGCGCGTTTGCTCTCCAGCTGCTCAAGCTGCTCATCGAGAGCGACAACATCCGGATGGCGCTCCGTGAAGCTCAGCAAAAGCGTACGGCGACGTTGCGTCAATTCTGAAATGGCCGTGTCCGTAGCCGTCGTAATCGTGCTGGTTGCTTCGGCGCCGCGCGCACCCGCGGTGATTTGGCGTTGCAGTTCGTTGCGGCGATCAATTTCGACTCGTAGTGCATTGCGTTTTTCTGACTGAATATCCAGCTCGCGTTGCAGCCGCTCGAAAATGCCACCGGACTCACCCGGCAACAAACCAATATGTTGCTTCTTGAATGTCGCCAGGCGCTGCTCGGCCTGCGTCAGCAGATCCTTATAGTAATTCAGCTCGCCCTGCAGATAGGCCGACACATCTTCGGCACCCTGATCTTTCAACTCAAGGACATCTTCGACGAACGAGTCCAACAGGATTTGCACCACGCGAATCGCCGTTTCACGATCGTGATCCTGATAATTAATCGTATACAGATTGCGTGCCTCTCGCGAGCGACCTTCCGTCACGCGAATGCGTTCTCGCAATTGATAAATCAATTGTTGCTGCTCGAGTTCGGTTTTCGCGCGCAGGTCAAGATCTGCCTCGCGGGCCACTTTCTCCAGCTGCGGACCACTGAGCATCGCACGACGCACGACGAACACCTGGGCACCGACTTCCGGTGCCGAGCCGACGGTACCGATCACGTCGGCAAGCCGGGAGTCGGCATCGACATAGACCTGTGCCCGGGCCTCATAGACGTCCGGCATGTTCAGAACAAATGGCCAGCCCAATAGACAAATGACCCAGGCAACACAAATGGCGTGCCAGCGAAAACGCCAGGCACCGCGCGCCTCGGTCAGGACCATTCGCAGCAGATCTTGCATTAGAAGCGCGACTCCGGCACCACGAGCACATCACCCGGGTACACATTGATGTTGTCTGTGAGTTTGCCGTCAGCGATATCAGCGAGGCGAATCCGGCACTCGGCTTGCGCGCCGTTGAATTCGCGGATCAAATTTGCTCGATTGCCCGCAGCAAAATCTGTCAGACCGCCTACGGTGATCAACACGTCGAGCACATTGAGTCCTTCGCGATACGACAATGACTGCGGGCTATTGACCTCGCCGAGCACTTGAATCTGGTTCGCGGCGCCTTGCGTTTCGACAATGACGCTGACCTCCGGTGTGCGCAGATACTCTGCCAGCACCCCTTCCATGACGGAGGCCAGTTCCGACGGCGTCTTACCTTGCGCTTCCACATCATCCACTAAGGGTGTCGAAATTCGTCCGTCCGGGCGCACCGGCACCGTCGCTGAGAGCTCGGCATTGCGCCAGACGACAATCCGCAAAACATCGCCGGTGCCTATGCGGTAGTCAGACTCACTGGAAGCCGGAATCGGGCAGCTTGCCGCCGTCATCTTGCCGCCAGAGGCGCAGCCCACCAGCATCGTCACCGTGACGATTACCGTGATGATTAGTTTTGTTTTCAAGTCCCTCTCCTTGCTGGTCGTCGTTGGCGCCTACAGCTGCTGCAACAGACTGACCGCATTCTCTCGGTCAGCGAACGTCGCACCACTGTCCAGCAGCGCTTGCAGCATATTGCGTGCCTCATCCGCCTGCCCCTTGTCCGCCAACACGACCGCCACATGATATTGTATCTCAGGATCACCCGGCGACATCGTTGCCGCACGTCTCAATACTGACAACGCCTCGTCAATGCGACCTGCGTCACGGTATATCCACCCCAACGTATCAGCGATTTGCGCCGATTGCGGTGCCACTTGTGCCGCCCGCATAGCCAGACTCAACGCGTCATCCACGCGGCCTTGTTCGTGGTAGTGCCAGGCCAGGTTGTTCAACGCGATGGCATTATTGGCATCAACTTCCAATACCGCCGCATAGTGGTCAGCCGCCGCATCCATGCCATTGGTATTCAGCTGATGCTGAGCCAGCGCCATGCGGATCCCGACATCCTGCGGATTATCGGCCAACCAGCCGGTCAGCGGCGTCGTGCTGCCACTAAGACCGCCTGCATTGCGTGCTTGATAATCGCGCAGCGCCGCGATGCCACCCGCCCCCCGGGCGGCGGCCCGCTGATAAGCTGCGGAAGCTTCCTGCCAGCGACGTTGGGCGGCAAACCAGTCCCCTTCAAGCAAGCTCACCGGTGCATGTTCCGGATGGTCGGCTTTCAGGCGGGCAATATTGTCCTCCGCCGAAGAGATCATGCCATCTTCCAGCTCCACCACGGCCAACAGCAGGCGTGCATCACGCCAGTCAGGCTGTAATACCAGCGCCTCGACCAATTCTCCACGCGCCTCATTGGTCCGCTCCAAACCCAGCAAAATCTGCGCCTTCAGGTAGCGCACGAGCGGATTGCGTGGCTGCATGCTCTGGGCGCGCTCGGTTTGCGCCAACGCATCGTCCAGACGACCCAGCGTCGTCAGCGCCTGCGCAACAAACAGCGTGGGCTCGAGCGTTGTCGTACCCTGCGCAATAATCTCGTTTACGTGTTGTTCCGCCGCACTTAAATCACCCTGATCCATTAGAATCTGGATCGCGAGCAAGCGTGGCAGTGTGGCCTGCGGGTCAGCAGCAATTGCGACATTGAGTCGATCCAGCGCCTGCTCAGGCTCGTTGTCGCTGACCAGCACCCGTGCCAGCTGCAGATTCGCCTGTGTGTTGTCCGGATCGGTCTCTAGCAACTTGCGATACGCCGCCGCGCCGGCCGCAGTGTCATCACCAACGAGGATATCGGCACGCAACAACTGCGCTGCATTCGCGTCCGTCTGCGCCAGCGCCGATTGATCGACCAGACTCAGTGCCGACTGCGGGTTCTGTTTGGCGACCGCTAGCGCAGCGGTGCGCAGCACGGCTTGGGTCGGATACTGAGAGACGAATTCTCTGGCTTGTGCGACCAGACGCGCCTCGTCGCCGCTTTGCGCGATAGCTTCCAGCGTCACCGCAACGATATCCGTGACATTCTCATCACTGATTTCAATGGCGTCCAACATTGCCAGCGCGCCCTGGGTATCGCCGGCCTGCAGCTTTAGTGACGCCAATCCAAGCTGGCTGCCGGTATCATCCGGTGCGAGCTTACGAATCGCCTCCAATCGTGACTCCAGGTCGGCCGCATCCCCCTGTTGCATGCTGACCAGAGCCAGCAATTTTTGCATCCCCACATCGCTCGAGCTTGCGTCCAGTACTGGCGAGAGCGCTTCCAGCGCAGCATCCGGTCGTGACTGCTGCAACCGCACCTGCGCGAGTAGTTTGCGCGCAGCGACATTATTGGGACTGCTGCTCACAACGCGCCCAAGCACATCGGCGGCTTGTTCGGTGTTTCCACGCAACAGCTGTACCTGCCCCAACATGAACTGTGCAGCCTGATTGTCCGGTGTTAGCTGCAACATCTCCTGCAGGTAACGCGCCGCGGCATCGTAATCACCTTCGACACGCTTCAGTTTAGCCTGCAGATACAACGTAGGCGGTGCTGTTGGAATCAACCGCTCCAGTTCTGTCATCCAACGGCGCGCGCCCTCTAGCTGATTGCTGGAAATATGCGAATCGGTGAGCGCAAGCAACGTATCGAAGTAGCGTGGCAGATTAACTTGACTGGGCTGGGCTGCCTCGGCCTGAGTGTAGATATCGATCGCATTGGCGTAATCCGCTCGACGCTGATAGAGGCTGCCAAGCAGAAACAACGCATCCGCGTTCTTGGGGTCCTGACCGACCAGTGCGGTCAATTGCTCGATGGCGATATCGACATTACCGCTGGCGGCCTCCACGCTGGCCTGACCCAGAATAGCAACCGTTGAACCCGGCGCCTTCGCCTTTAGTGCGGCATAACTCTCGCGCGCCGCATCCAGTTGGCTGAGTCCCAGCTGGGCGCGCGCCGTATATTCCAACCGCTTGGCGTCGTCCAGAAAACGCTCCGGCAAGGCCATAGTGGCGATGAGATCGTCAAATTTCGATTGCGCAATCATCGTGTCGAACTGCAAGGCCCGCGTTCCAGCTGTATTGCCGGTGACCTCAATCGCGCGCTCAACATTGACCTCAGCCGCGACGAAATCGCCCAAGCCCAATGACACACGCGCCAGTTTCAAGCGCGCCTCAGCGTTGTCCTCATCACCGCTGAGCACCTTCTTCAACTCAATCATGGCAGCGCGATATGCGCCCTTAGCCATCGACTCATCAGCACGCTGCATGCGCTCCTCATCGCTTGTGGTCAGGCCACAACCGGCGAGCATCATCGCCAGTGCGATCAATATGAGACAGCATGTATCCAGCGGTTTGTTCAATCTCATCGTAAGAGGTCCTTATTGGAGTCTGTGACCACCCATTCGAGGGCCTCCAGACGGGTCGCTTGAGTAAATAAATCCAGTTTTTTTCGCGCATCGTCGCAGTCTGCATCGCAAAACGTCTGTAAGGCCAATACACCAGCAATCGGGTAGCCGGATAACACGGCGAACGCCTGGTCGATCTTGGCTTTTCGATCATCGGTGACGACATGATCGCGTAGCTCATAGCGGTACCATATTAACGCGCGGGTTGCGCCGGCCATGACCTGTACCTCTCGAAATGGCCCCTGTGCCGTATCGATCACCGGCTCATTGCGTTTGCGCACGATACGCGGCCAGTCGCCTGCGATGTCATTGGCATAGTAGATCAGCTCACGATCCTGCGACTGACTGAGATAGACGTTTGCATACACACTGATGGTGTCATTAGCACGCCGATAGTCTCGCACCAGAGCAACATCGGGATCGGCAAAGCGAGGCGTCCACAGTGTCTGCGAGCGCATTGGACCACGCCAACCTGCGGTGCTGGTCGGTAGCTGGATGGTCACCGCGTCTGCGGGCATGGCTGTGCGCGTGACCCACGCCGCCCAAACCGGGCCAACGCTTAACACCGCTAGAGCAGCCAATGCGGCAATCCAGGGCGTTCGCTGGCGCTTGACGCTCGACACATTGCGTTCTGGCACCTCGTCAGGCTCAAGCGAGCGCGCGAACACAAGCACGGGCACCAGCATGACTGCAAAAATGATCCAGCCAAGGAATTGATGGTCGGCAACCCACGGATGCTCCATACCCGCGTAATGACCGATCGCAATAATCAGTACTACACGAATCCAGTTGCCGATCATCGTAGCCAGGACCGTCACGCCGGTCAGCAGCAGCTGGCGCCTCAGTGTATTCAGAAACAAATAGGAATACAGCAGCGCAACGGCAATACCTGCCAAAAGGTAACTGACGCCGGCGCAACCCTGGGCAATCTCAAAATTGCCAAGAGGAATGAACACGAAATTACCATCCAATTCGGCAGGGATGTCGACCAGCTTTAAGATCACGCCAACCGCAAGGGTCGTAATTTCCTGGAAGATCGGCTGCAACATGCGCAACGCCGGCAACCCGCAATACAGGTATAGCAATGGAAACGCCGCCACCCGCGCCACCTGCCAGCCGAAGGCCTGCAGCAATGCCGCCAGCGCGATGATCGGGATGACAACGCTCTGCAGCGCGACGATATTGGCGACGTAACCGATCAACCAGACCAGACTCAATGCCAGCGTCACCGGAATGATCCACAACACCGGCAGCCGAGCAACCGAACTTAGCGCATCCCGCTCGCGCCACAGCAACCAGAAAGAGATGACGGCGATCAGGTAGCCATGACCGACAATGCCATTGGCGGCCCACTGGGTGCCAACCCACTGCAGTGTCGGAGCATAGGCGATACCGATACCAAACAACATCAACACCACGGCAAGACATGCCTGCCAATCGACGGTCGGCGCACTCACAGATGGCTGCGCAACATCGCTCACGCAGCAGCATCCGCCGGCGTGGTCGCCGTATTGGCAACAGATCGGATTTCCTGCGCCAACGTATCGATCGCGACAACACGCTCAACAGCGTAGTGGTCGAGAAATGCACCGAAGTGTTGCAGTGCGGCCGGCGTCACGAGCTTGGGATGTCCCATTACCTGACAAAACGGGGCGAATGTCTGATCATGCTCCTGGGATGTCAGCTGCGGCGCCTTGGGGCCGTCAACCGATAGTTCCGAGACACGACCTGCGCCCAGCAACCGACGAATGATCTCCTTGCTTCCCAGGCGCTTCGACACCCCCTGTGCCGCTTCCCCTGCCGGAGGCTTGCGTCGCGTCAGACGCTCGAACATGCGCTGCCAATAATGGAAAAACGGCAGCGTTGTGGTGCTCACGGGAATTTCAAGGAACTCACCCGCAGCCACTTCGCGCCGCGGAGAATCTTCAAAAAACCAATAAGCACTGTCCGGTACATATCGAAAGTCAAAGCCCTTTTCGTTGTCCTTAAGACAAGCGCCCGGCACGATGCTGCTGTCGGTAAAAATACCCAGCCGCGCCAGTTCCGGCTTAATGATCTCGAACGGTTCGATACAAAACCCACCGGCCCGGTAGGATTGCAGCGGTTGGTCGGTTAATTGCTGCAACAACTGACCGTACCGTCTCACGATGTCCTGAGCCTGATCGGTCGCGAATTGATCAAGCCGATAGCGTGCGCCTGAAAAATCCCAGCCATTGTCACTCCAACGAGACTCTTCCCAATGCGGGTGGATATGCAGCGCGATTTCATGACCGGCTTTACCCAGCGCCTCAATGTGGGCACAGACGACGTCGTACATCTTGCGCACAGCTGGCACCGATTGGAAGGCACGCATGCAGTCAACCATGCCGATATCGACGAAAAACGTCATGCGCGCATCGTGCTCTCGAGCAAACGCCAACAACCAGTCGCACGGGCGAATCAGACAGGCCTCAATGCTGCCGCTATCCTGAAAAAACAGCTCGTAATCCTGGCTGAGAACCACGCTTTTCGGGTGTTGAGTCATAGTTTTTTGAAGTCGCCTCACCGATCGCGTTACGAGCGGGCGGAGCCAGTAAGTCCATTCACCGGATTATGCATCCGACATGCTCAGGCTGTCGTTGCGGCAATACAGTCAGGCTACGTGACGCGGTTCACACTTCATCGGTCTTGGGCAGCATCAAGCTGATCACTGTGCCGACGTCGACCTCAGACTCGACATCGATATCCCCACCGAGTTGACGCACATATTCGAGCGCCTGAAATGCTCCGATCCCCATCCCCTGAGATCCTTTGGTGCTTTGAAACGGCTTAAACAATACCTCATTGACGAACGCAGGTGTCATCCCGATACCGGTATCGCTAACACGGACGACCGCAAAGCCGGACAAAGCCGAACAACTGATCTCGACTGACCCGTCATCGTTCGTTGCTTCCTGAGCATTTCTTAACAAATGTTCGAGAATTCTGACGAAGCGACCACGATCGACCTTGACCAGCAAACTACGATCAAGCTGGCCCACCAGCGCCGCCGGCCGTCGCAACTGACAGCGTTCGGCCGCGTCTTGTGCCAATTCCGCCAGACTAACGACTCTCTCAACATCGGAATCGCCACCGCGCAGCTGTCCGAGCAGCCGCTCCATGCGCGCCACGGAGCCGGACACGGTGTTCACCATATCATCGACAAATTCGGGGTTGCCTTTATGCTTCTCGGCGTTCTGCACCACCATAGACAACTGCGCGAGAATATTGCTGATATCGTGCATCATGAAGGCGGACAAGCGGCTAAAAGTGTCGAACTGGCGACCCTCTGTCACGCGTTGCTCAGCCTGTAACTGCCGCATATGGGTCGCGACATGGCCACCCATCGTGCGCAGCAGGTCGTGGTCTTCAAAGTTCAGTGTCGGAACTACTTCGGGTGCCAACAGCGACACGAAACCCTGTAGTCGCTCATTTGTTGTCAACGGCACTAACAACCACACGCCGGCTTGCTGGAATAATGCCGGCACCGGCGCATCGTTGTAGATTTCTGGATTTCTGCGATGCTCGAACAGGTTAATGATCCAGCCGCGCTTTAGCATCACATCCATCACCGGCTCCGTCACGGCAATCCGATCATCCGGCCGCAATGAACACTCCCAGGCCGCCTCGGGCAGGAAGCTCTGCTGCACACCAGAGCGCACCCACAAGACACCGCCAGGGCTATCGACGATCTGTGCAATCGCCTTGATCGCCCGCTCCGGTATGGTCTTCAACGCGTTATCGGATAGCGTTTTGCTGAATCTCAACCACTCGATACGGTAGTCATATTTGAAGCGGAAGAAGTTCTTGCGTAGGTAGACGCTGAGCTGCGCACGTATCGTACTGGAGAACAATACTGCACACAGACCGACCGCTGCGGCTGCGAAGAATACGACCTGAGCAACGTCCCCCCAACTGCCGCCAAATGCTTGAATGTAGGAGCCGGCAATGCCGATCACCACCAGATACAAACCCACGCCGGTCAGCGCGGCCGTATAGAACACAACCTGGTGTGACACCACACCATCCAGTGACCACTGCGGGTTGCGCCGCAATGCCAACGCCATCGGCGCGAGACTCAATGCGATAACAAAACCGCGCGCTTGATCCAGTGTGGCATTGGGTTCGCCGTCGAGCATCAGACGTGCGTAAAAAAACAGGTCGAATCCAAACGTCACGAACAGCGCAAAGCACAGATATTTGATGGCCCAGCGGGCATTGCGCGGCGCATTGCGCAAGACCTGCTCAGCCAGCATCAGCACCCCAATCGCGCTGGCAATACCCAGATAGGCATAACCAGCCTGTAGACTGGCGCCGGGAATGACCGGTCCGAAAATATCGCAAATCAAGGCCGCAAACAGGAGTGTGGCGAACACCAACAGGCGAATCAGAACAACCTGACGTGGGGAGGCTCGCAGTGCGGCGTACAATGCCAACAGGTACAACAGCCACCCGGCATTGCGGGCCAGCTCCAGCAACAGACGCCATTCGAGAAACGGGTCCGAATCACCGGACTGCAAAAACACCGCGATCAACCATGCCAGTGACAGGCCGATGGCGGCGATCAGCCACGACAGCGCTTGTCTGTCACGCCAGAACACCAGCACCAACAAACCTAGCAGCGCAAAGCCTACGGCGGCGAACGTATAACCGTTAATGGCGATAGTCATCGGCGTTGCACCGTTTTCGGGCACCGAACCGGTGTTTTTAGGACACCGTTCACGACAAGACCACGCGCAGTCGCTACACTCGCCGCTTTGTCATAAGCCGGATTGACCGGGGATAGACCCAAATGCATCAGAAAAGTATACATCTCATCGCCGCAGCACGGCCGAACTTCATGAAGATCGCACCGCTGTTTCATGCGCTGAAAACCACCGATTGGGCCAAGACCGCTATCGTGCATACCGGTCAGCACTACGACTACAACATGTCGGGCGCGTTTTTCGATGAACTGGGCTTGCCCAAACCGGATTTTCATCTCGAGGTGGGTTCGGGGTCACACGCGGAGCAAACCGGTGGTGTAATGATCGCTTATGAAAAAATCTGTCAGGAACACCGACCCGACTGTGTGGTTGTGGTTGGCGATGTGAACTCGACGCTGGCCTGCGCACTGGTCGCCACCAAGCTGCATATCCCCTGCGTGCATCTGGAATCCGGACTGCGCAGTAACGACAGAACCATGCCCGAGGAAGTTAATCGATTGGCAACTGACGCCATTGCCGATCTGTTGTGGACCCCCTCACCCGATGCCGATGACAATCTACGCGATGAAGGTGCTGCGGACCATCGGGTTGAGCGTATTGGCAACATCATGATTGATTCGATCGAGTTGTTGCGCGACAAAATTGAAGCTGCCTCACTGCCGGACGCCGTACCAACGGATAGTGGCTACGCGCTGGTGACACTGCACCGGCCATCCAACGTCGACGAAGCGGCACCACTAGGCAAGATTGTCGAGACGATGGTGTCAATTGCCGAACGCATCCCACTGGTGTTCGTAGCGCATCCGCGCACGATGGCGCGCTTAAAGAACTTCGGGCTATTAGATAACATCGACAACTGTGAGGGCATTAGACTGTTTGAGCCAGCGCCCTATATCACCTTCATGCGACTGGTCATGGGCTCGAAACTGATCATCACTGACTCTGGTGGCCTACAGGAAGAGAGTACCTATCTTGGGATCCCCTGCCTAACCCTACGCCCTAACACCGAACGCCCGATCACCATCACCGAAGGCACCAACGTGCTGGTGACGCCGCAGACGCTGGAGGACAAGGTTGACGCCGCGATGAATGGTGCGAATCAAGGCACCGGCAAACCACCTGAGATGTGGGACGGCAAAACCGCTTATCGGGCAGTCGATAGTCTGAAACGCTTCTTAAGTGCTTAGCCAGATTACGCTGAACTGCCACCAATCTGGTTCAGTAATTCGTCGGTTTTTTGGTTTAGCAAATCACGATCACCGCGCGCTTCAACATTCAGTCGGATCACCGGTTCTGTATTGGATGCACGTAGATTGAATCGCCAGTCAGCGTATTCAACGCTGATACCATCAACCTGATTCGCACTGATCGAACCGGGCTCGTAGGCATCCCAAAGTGCCTGCATAACGGCGGTCGCATCCTCGACGCGCCGGTTGATCTCGCCGGAGATCGGAAACTTCTCGATGCGTGATTCGACCAGCGAAGACAGCGACTGTCCACTTCGACTTAACAGCGCCGCAACCAATAACCACGGCACCATGCCACTGTCGCAGAAATAAAAGTCACGAAACTAGTGGTGCGCACTCATCTCGCCACCATAGGCCG
>JBCCZN010000077.1:0-12119 GCA_039187375.1 Pseudomonadota bacterium | reverse complement strand
GCATGAAGCACTGGCCCGCCATCCGCTGCACTTTGACGATTTGTTCGTGAATTTGGTTGAGGCGGGCGAACAGGCGGGTGCGTTGGAAACGTTGCTGGACAAGATCGCGACCTACAAAGAGAAGACCGAGGCAATCAAGAAAAAGATCAAAAAAGCGCTGACCTACCCGGTCGCGGTATTGGTCGTTGCGGTCATCGTTACCGTGATTTTGCTGATTTTCGTGATTCCGTCATTCGAGGACTTGTTCCAAGGCTTCGGTGCCGACCTCCCGGCGTTCACCCGAATGGTGGTCGACCTGTCGCAATTCGTCAGGACCCAAGGCTGGATGATTCTGGTCGGCGCGATCGCCGGCGGTGGCACATTCATGTACTTCAAGAAGCGCTCGAAAAAAATGCGCGAGACGCTCGACCGCATCGTTCTGAAGTTGCCGGTCATTGGTGGCATCCTCGAAAAGTCCGCGATTGCACGCTACGCACGGACATTGTCAACGATGTTCTCAGCTGGTGTACCGTTGGTTGAAGCATTGGACTCAGTGGCTGGCGCCACCGGTAACATCGTCTATGAAAACGGTGTACTTGAGATGAAGGACGATGTCGCGACCGGTATGCGACTGCAACAGGCGATGGAAAAAACCGATCTGTTTCCCAACATGGTGATCCAGATGATTGCCGTGGGCGAAGAGTCCGGACAGCTCGACGATATGTCGGCCAAGGTTGCCGACTTCTATGAGGAAGACGTCGACAACGCGGTAGACAACATGTCGAGTCTCATTGAACCGATGATCATGGCCATTCTTGGCGTCCTGGTCGGTGGCCTGGTTGTGGCGATGTATCTGCCCATCTTCAAAATGGGTTCGGTGGTCTAAAACCGAACCGCCCGCGACTCCCTCAGCAACGCAACGATGCGCAGGACTAAGCGTCAATGAACTGGGCGGCGCTTGAGACCATTCCCTGGTTTTTTCCGACTGCGGCACTGGTGTTTGGACTGCTGGTCGGCAGCTTTCTGAATGTCGTCATTTATCGATTGCCGATTATGATGCAGCGCGCCTGGGATGCGGAGCTGCAACAGTGGCAAGCCGAACGCGACGCGAAAGATGGTGCGAGCGCCGAAGATCCAGCACCAGAACTCAAGGTCTTCAACCTCTCAAAACCAGCCTCGACCTGCCCGCAATGCCAGCACCGCATTCGCGCCTGGGAAAATATCCCGATCATCTCTTACCTCGTTTTGCGAGGACGCTGTAGTCAATGTGAGGCACGTATCAGCATTCGCTATCCGATGGTCGAGGCACTCACTGGCGTACTCAGCCTGGCGGTGGCGCTGCGATTTGGGCCGGGATGGGAAGCGGTCGCTACAATCGTATTCACCTGGTTTTTGATCGCGATGTCCGGCATCGACATTGACCATCAATTATTGCCCGACAGTCTGACGCTCTCTTTGCTGTGGATCGGACTGGTGCTGTCACTGTTAACCCAAGCCGACGCCAGTGTCTTGTTTATTGAACCGCGGGACGCAATTGTCGGTGCCGTCATTGGCTACGGCGTGCTGTGGCTGGTGTATCAAGCATTCCTGCTCGCCACTGGCAAACAGGGCATGGGCTTTGGCGATTTCAAATTGCTGGCAGCACTGGGCGCCTGGTTGGGATGGGAAGCGCTACCGATGATTATTCTGCTCTCGGCTGTTGCCGGCACCGTCTGGGGCGTCTTGATGATCGCGCTGAAAAAACAACAGCAAGGCCAAGCGATGCCGTTTGGGCCTTGGCTCGCAATCGCGGGTTGGTTGACGCTGATGTTCGGCCAGCAAATTAGCAACTGGTATCTGACGACGACCGGACTGGCCACGTAATCGCCAATGGTGTCACTCCCCTTTTTCACTGTTGGTCTAACCGGTGGTATTGCGTCCGGCAAATCTGTCGTGAGTGATGCACTGGCGCAGCGTGGCGCCAACATCGTCGACACCGACGTGCTAGCTCGTGAAGTTGTTGCACCCGAAACCGATGGCCATGCGGCTGTCGTCAGTGCATTCGGCAAGGCGATCGTACAAGACGATGGCGAGTTGGATCGTGGCGCGCTACGACGCCTGGTATTCGCCGATTCACAACAACGCAAAACACTCGAATCAATCGTACACCCCCGCATCGGTGCGTTGGCGCTGCAACGCCTGAACGAACCTGCAAAAGACGCCTATCACGTGCTGGTCGTGCCCTTGATGGCCGGCTCTGCAATGCGTCAATGGGTCCACCGCATCGTTAGCGTCGAATGCGTCGCCGAGACGCAGATGCGCAGGCTGCTCAGTCGAGACGGTGCCGATATTCAGACCGCTAATGGCGTGATCGCCGCCCAGGCCGATAACCAGACGCGGCGGCGTCTTGCGGACGACATTGTCAACAACGATGGCAGCCTGCAGCAGCTTCTGGGGCACGCTGAACGGCTGCATCGACTGTATTTTGTGACATCACGCCAATTTCAGGCCTCAAATCACTGAGTTATTTGCGATTACTGACGTCAGGACGCAAAATCAGGGGAACTGACGGGGCAAACCAACCATGGTCCGGGTCGCAACCGAAACAACTGGGGATCAGCCAGCACTGGCGGTCAACACCTATGAGCAGCCGCTGAATGAGCGTATGCGCACCTTTTTGCGCCTGGAGTTTCTTTACCGCACAACAGAATTCCATGTCGCAGACAGCAGCGAAGCGTCAACGCGTCAGGCTGTGGACGGACTGTTGGAAATTTGTGCGATTCTCAGCCGAGGCGACGTACGCAGCGAATTACTCAAAGAGCTGGATCGCCAACTCGATCAACTACACCGGTTTCGCGATAACCCCGGCGTCGATGCATCGCGTGTTGAGGCCTGCATGCGCGAACTCGCCGGTATTCGTGAAGCGACCAACACAATCGGTCCACACTATTTGCAGAAGTTGCGCGACAGCGAATTCTTAAGCGCGATCAAACACCGCAGTGCAATCCCCGGCGGCACCTGTGAGTTCGATTTGCCGGTTTTCAGTCACTGGCTGCGACGTCCCTATGAGGCGCGACGCGAAGACCTCGACGAGTGGCTGAAAGACTTGAGACCATTGTGCGGCGGCATTAAGTACATCATGTGGCTCATCCGACAAAGCGCCGTGCCACAGCATTGTCGTGCGAACAACGGCATGTTTCAGAACTCACTCGGCAAGGATTGCGATTGCCGCATGTTACGCGTGACGCTCACTGAACGTTCTGAGTTATTTCCGGAAATTTCCGGTTCTCCGCATCGCTTTACGATTCGCTTTTTGACCTGGTCCGGTGTGGGTGGACGTGCGTTACAAACCAACGAGGACGTCGATTTTCAGCTCAGCATTTGCTGATCGACGCTCAGCGATCCGCACACGGATCCAAATGTTCGGCCAGCGACGCCATGATGCTGATGTTGGCTGGTAACCATTCGACGCGCTGCAGCTGGTCGATCTCAACCCAACGCACGGCCTGACCCTCAGCACCACGCGGCTCGCCCTGCCAGTCATCAATCAAAAAAAACGTAAAGTGAATATGCCGCTCTGGATAGGTGTAGGTATATTCACGCAGTTTAATCGGGCCGGTCACGACCACACCCAGCTCTTCGAGTAACTCACGCTCTAATGCATGCTCTGGAGATTCGCCCGGTTCGAGTTTGCCGCCGGGAAACTCCCATAGCCCGGCGCCATGCTGGCCATCCAGGCGTTGCGCAATCAACACTTGTCGATTGCGCCGAAGTACGCCGGCCGCAACGCGGATGCTGGGTTTGTTCATTGCTCGCAGCAGATCAGGACAGCTTGCCGTGGCAGTGTTTGAACTTCTTGCCTGAACCACAATAGCAGGGTTGGTTACGACCAATCTTGGGCTGCTCGCGACGGAAGGTCTCGGCAGTTTGCGGCTGCTGTGGTGGCGGTGCATCACCACCAGCTGGTGCTGCGGACTCGTGCTGAAATTTCAGTGCCTGAGCGGCTCTGCGCTGCGCTTCCATTTGTGCGATTTCTTCATCACTACGGATACGAATGCGCGCCAACTTGGCCACTGCCTCGCGTTTGACGCTGTCGAGCATGCCGGCAAACATCTCGAATGCCTCGCGCTTGTATTCCTGCTTCGGATTTTTCTGCGCGTAGCCGCGCAAGTGAATGCCCTGACGCAAGTAGTCAAGCGCCGCCAGATGTTCCTTCCAGTCCTGATCTAGCTGCTGCAGCATCACGGCTTTCTCGACCTGCTTCATCGTGTCTTCGCCGATTTCCTTGATGCGTCCGACATAGGCCTCATCGACTAGCGCCTGCACCTTGTCACGTATGCCATCCGCATTGAGTTTGGTGTCGGCACGCAGCCACTGATCAATATCCACGCTGATACCGAACTCGGAGGCCAGCGCGGTACTCAGCCCCGCAGCATCCCATTGTTCTTCGATGCTATTCGGCGGGAAGAACTCGCCGACCAACCCGTCAACGACCTCGGCACGAATCTCGGTAATCGACTCGGCAATATCCTCAGCTTCCATCAATTCGGTGCGCTGGTGATAAATGACCTTTCGCTGCTCGTTGGCAACATCATCGTATTCAAGCAAATTCTTACGCATATCGAAGTTATGGCCTTCGACTTTGCGCTGTGCCTTTTCAATCTGACGCGAGAGCAACTTGCTTTCGATCGCTTCACCCTCGCGCATGCCGACGCGTTGCAGCAATGCCTTGGTGCGATCGGGGTCACCGAAAATGCGCATCAGCGTATCTTCCATCGACAGGAAGAAGCGGCTTGAACCCGGATCGCCCTGGCGACCTGAGCGGCCACGCAACTGGTTGTCGATTCGACGCGACTCGTGGCGTTCAGTGCCGACAATATGCAGACCACCGGCCTCCAATACCGCGTCATGGCGCTTCTGCCAGTCGGCCTTTAATGCCTCACGTTCGCGCTCAGGCGCATCCTCACCCAAGTCCCGCAATTCGGCCTCAAGACTGCCACCGAGGACAATATCGGTACCGCGACCAGCCATGTTGGTGGCAATCGTGATCGAGCCAGGCCGTCCAGCCTGCTCGACAATCTTCGCCTCGCGCTCGTGCTGTTTGGCGTTAAGCACCTCGTGTGGAATGTTCTTTTTCTTCAACTCGCGGCTGAGCAGCTCGGAAATCTCAATTGAGGTCGTGCCTACCAGCGCCGGTTGCTTGCGCTCACGGCATTCGCTGATGTCCTCGACGATGGCATCGAACTTGTCTTGCTGCGTCAAAAACACCAGATCGGGACGATCATCACGCACCATCGGACGATGCGTCGGGATCACTACGACTTCCAGGCCATAGATCTGCTGGAATTCGAAGGCTTCGGTATCCGCCGTGCCGGTCATGCCGGACAATTTGTCGTACAAGCGGAAATAATTCTGGAAGGTAATCGACGCAACCGTCTGATTCTCTTCCTTGATCAGCACATTCTCTTTGGCTTCAATTGCCTGATGTAACCCATCGGACCAGCGGCGACCCGGCATCGTGCGACCGGTGAACTCATCGACAATGACAATTTCGCCGTTGTTGACGATGTATTCGACATCGACCTGATATAAGTGGTGGGCACGTAATGCGGCCGTCAGGTGATGCACCAATCGAATATTAGCCGCGTCATAGAGACTCGCGCCTTCTTCGATTAACCCAGCACGCGCCATCAGATCTTCGGCCTTTTCATGACCCTGCTCGGTCAGAAACGCCTGCCGTGATTTACGATCGATCGTGAAATCACCGCGCTCGGCGTCGCTCAGTGCCTGTTGCGGCATCGCCATCGGGTTTTCCGGGGCGTCCTCCGCTTCCTGTAATTGCAGCTTCGGCACCAGTTTGTCGATTTTTGCGTATAGGTCTGTGCGCTGTTCGGACGGACCGGAGATGATCAGCGGCGTGCGCGCCTCGTCGATCAGGATGGAGTCCACCTCATCGACGATGGCGAAACTGAGCTCTCGCTGTACCCGATCTTCGAGAGAGAACGCCAAATTATCCCGCAGGTAATCAAAGCCAAGCTCATTATTGGTCGCGTAAGTGATGTCGGCATTGTAGGCCTCGCGCTTGTCGACCGAAGTCATGCCGGCGCGCACCACACCCACAGACAAGCCGAGCATTTCGTATACCGGCCGCATCCATTCTGCATCGCGCGCCGCCAGATACTCATTGACGGTCACAATGTGCACACCCTCCCCATCGAGTGCATTCAGGTACGCAGCGAGCGTTGCCATCAACGTCTTACCTTCACCGGTACGCATCTCGCTGATGTCACCGTTATGCAGCACCATTGCGCCAATCATCTGCACATCGTAGTGACGCAGGCCAAGCGCTCTAACCGCGGCTTCACGCACCAGTGCGAACGCTTCGGGCATCAGCTTGTCGAGCGATTCACCCTGATTGTGACGCTCACGAAAACTGGCGGTCTTGTCACGGATTGCTGAATCCGACAAAGCCTGCATCTCCGGCTCCATACCGTTGATGCGTTTGACGATTTTTCCGTATTGCTTGACGAGCCGTTGGTTACGGCTGCCGAATATTGTGGCGAACAAGGGGAGTGACACTCCTGCTGTAGGGTGGTCGGCGTCTGTGGCTTGCTCGCTAGCGGTCCGGCTTAACGGCCCGACTTGCGGCCACGGATAAATGATACCGGATTCAGCAGCTTGCCGTCTTTCAGGACTTCAAAATGCAGATTGGGTCCGGTAGCACGACCAGTCGACCCCATCAGGCCGATGACCTGCCCTTTACGAACTTCAGCACCCACGTCAACCAGATTTTCTGAATTGTGTGCGTACCGAGTGATATAGCCATCACCGTGATCAATTTCAACCATCAGACCGTAACCGAAACGGTTGCCGGAATAGGTCACCACACCAGAGCCCACGGCCATGATCTCGGCACCGGCGCGCGCGGCGATGTCCACGCCTTTATGGCGAGCCTGCTTGCCCGTAAAGGGATCGGTACGCGTGCCGAAATGGGAGGAAATCCAACCGCCTTTGACCGGGTGTCCCGCCGGTGTGGTGCTCTCGCCCACCTTGCGGTTGAGCAGCATGGTCTCCAGCACCGCCAGCTGTTGACCGCGACTATCCAGTTGCTGGTCGATGCCCTGCAACTGAGCCAGCAGCCCGACTTCGTCTTGATCGTCAACGAATGCGGTCTCTTCCGGACCACCAATCGGCGGTTCGGCGTCAAAATCAAATTCACCCTCGTTCAGGCCGGCCATTTCTGTGAGGCGCTGCCCAAGCGCATCCAGACGCACGACATGGGCGTTGGTCCGACCGATGCGGATGGCTAACGCGTCCAGCGTCTCCTGAGCGTCCCGGCGCGCCTGCTCGAGCAGCTCGCGTTGAGCCACAAGCTCAAGCTGCATCGCGTCCATCGACGCATCGTCCTGCAGATTCGCGCCACGCGCCGCTAGCGTGTACCCGGCGCCGAATATCAGCGCTGAAAATACCGTCACGGTTGCCAACAGTGCCGCTACGACCGGGGTAGACGTCAGTTGATACTGGCGTGGGCCGCGCGAGCGCGAACTGAAGACAACAATGTTCATTCAAAGAGTACTTTGCGTTGGGGCAGGCGAAGCCTGTTGTTGTACCAAAAAAAGCCGCAAAGACAAAGTCGGATCCCAATATCCGCTGCAGCGTGGCCAATTCTACGCTGACAGGCGGAGCATTCGAATCATCGCAGCACTGCCGTCATGGGTTGCTGGACTGGCTCTGTCCAACACCGGTAGACCGTTTGCTTTGCGTCGCTCGCTTTCGCGCAGCTTTGCCCTCGACTAGAGGAGCAAGCTACAGTGAGTCAGCGGCAGCGGCTGCCAACCCTGTCTCATCCGGCGCAATTTAATGCGCAGGTTGAGAACCGGTTCACATAAATGGACTGTTAGATGAGTGCCAAAGACCTGAAATCCGTGCTGGCTGGCAACAACCAACTCTCCGAGCTGGCTCGCGAAGCGCGCCGGCGTGCCAATTTGCGCGACGCGCTGGCGGCTGAGTTGCCGGCAGTCTTGGCCGACGCCATCGTGAGCGCGGAGTGCGATCAGCGCACACTGCGCGTCGCCGTGACCACGGGAGCCTGGGCAACACGCTTGAGATTCAGCGAGCAGCTATGTCTGGAAGCGGCCGCAGCCGCCGGACTCGAGGTAGATTGCCTGAGTGTGCGGGTTACGCCGTAACCGGTGCCGGATACCGGACCGGTGCAGCGACTTCGTCCTCGTAGGTTACGATGTCATGAGAGTGCTGCTGCGCCAAAACCGCGCGCACGAGTTTGTTATTCAAATCGTGGCCCGATTTAAAGGCTGAATACTCACCGATCAAGTTGTAACCGAGCAGGAACAGATCGCCGACCGCATCAAGCGCCTTGTGTCTGACGAATTCGTCTTCATAGCGCAATCCGTCTTCGTTCAGGATTCGGTAGTCATCGAGCACAATTGCATTATCCATGCTGCCGCCCAGAGTCAGACCACGCTCACGCAGCGCTTCGATATCACGCATGAAACCGAAGGTTCGAGCGCGACTGACATCGCGCAGGAACGCCGAAGACGATAGATCCAGGCTGATGTGCTGGCGCTGTTTATTGAAGACGGGGTGGTTGAAATGGATACCGAAGTTAATCCGAAAACCATCATACGGCTTTAGCTCCGCCCACTTGTCACCCTCTTCAACGCGCACCGTACGACGGATACGCAGGAATTTCTTGGCAGCCGACTGCTCTTCGATGCCGGCTGATTGAATCAGGAACACAAATGGCGCTGAGGAGCCGTCCATAATGGGCATTTCCGGCGCGCTAACATCGACGTATAGATTGTCGATACCCAAAGCCGATACCGCCGCGAGCAAATGCTCGACGGTGGCGACCTTATGCTCGCCCTCAAACAAATTGGTGCCGAGCATGGTTTCTCGCACGCAACGTCCGTCCGCCGGGATGTCTACCGGCGAATCCAGATCGGTACGTCGGAACACCACGCCAGTGTTCACCGCAGCAGGGCGCAGCGTCAGCAGCACCTTGTCGCCCGAATGCAGTCCGACGCCAGTCGCGCGGATCGCAGTTTTGAGTGTTCTTTGTTTCAACATGATGTCTTGCGCTGTCCCTCGATGGACCCCTTCCACCCTGTGTGGGACGCAATTTCAGACCCCAATTGTGTCCGCAAGTTCCGGAAAACGCAAAAAAAGGTCAACAAAAGGTGAACCGCGCCAGCGGTGAGCTTGCTAGCGCGGTTCACACTGCGTTGAGCGTTTAGTCGGCCTGCCGGCGCAAGAACGCCGGAATATCGAGCAAATTGCCCTGCAAGCTGCCATCGAGGTGGCCTTCCGGCGCTGCTTCACTGGCCACGCCACCGGACTGAGAGCGTCGTTTACCGGTCGGCTGATCATAAATGCCGTAATCGGGTAACCCGTCATCGGTGCCGGTCCGCGGCTGCTGATACATCGCATCAGCCGCCTGACCGCGATCGAGCTGTGCACGCGTTTCCTGCGGCGCAACGATCTCGAGCTTCGGCGATTTACCTTGACCCAAACCGGTCGCCACAACGGTGACGCGAATACTGTTACTCATATCCGGATCAATCACCGTGCCAACAATCACGGTTGCATCCTCTGAGGCGATGCCTTTGATAATCTCGCCAACGGTCTGGAATTCGCCGATTGACAGGTCCAACCCGGAGGTGATGTTCACCAGAATGCCGTTCGCACCGGTGATATCGACGTCCTCGAGCAATCGGCTGGACAATGCCCCCTCGGCGGCCTCGCGCGCTCGGTCCTCGCCACTGGCGGAACCCGAACCCATCATCGCCATACCCATTTCGCTCATCACCGTTTTCACATCGGCGAAATCCACGTTCATCATGCCCGGACGTGTAATCAACTCCGCAATGCCCTGCACCGAAGACTGCAACACAGTGTTAGCCGCTTTGAACGCATCGAGCAACGTCATATCCGGACCGAAGACGTTCAACAACTTTTCGTTCGGAATCGTGATCAGTGAATCGACGTACTTGCCAAGCTCATTGATACCAACATCGGCGATATTCTTACGTTTCGGTCCTTCCATCGAAAACGGCCGGGTCACGACCGCGACCGTCAAGATGCCCATCTCCTTGGCAACCTGCGCGACTACTGGCGCTGCACCAGTGCCGGTACCGCCACCCATGCCTGCAGTAATGAACAGCATATCGGCACCGTCCAAAGCCGCCTGGATGCTCTCACGATCCTCCATCGCCGCCTGCCGACCGGTCTCCGGATTGGCACCGGCGCCCAGTCCCTTGGTGATGTTGGAGCCAATCTGCATGCTCATGCAATCAGCCGTGCGCCGCAGCGCTTGAGAGTCAGTATTGGCGCAAATGAACTCCACACCTTCAATACCGCCTTCCACCATGTGCATGACGGCATTACCGCCGCCGCCGCCAACACCTATCACCTTGATGACAGCGTTTTCCTTGTTTTCATCTACAAACTCAAACATATCGCTCACCTTTGTCTGTCTGACAACTTTCCTAACTTCAAAACACTGCGATGCGAAGTGCGCACCGCCCTAAAACTGTCCACCGAACCACGCGCGCATGCGTGCCAGGATTTCACCAATGCGCCCGCCGCCTGCGCTCACTGCGGTCGCCTCGTGCAGACTCTCCTGCCCATACAGCAGCAAGCCCACACCGGTTGCGTGAATCGGATTCCGGATCACATCGGATAAACCGGTGACGTGCTGCGGCACGCCGAGCCTGACCGGCATGTGAAACACCTCCTCGGCTAATTCGACTGCTCCTTCCATCTTGGAACTGCCACCGGTGATCACGAGACCGGCCGCGATCAACTGCTCGAAACCACTGCGGCGCAACTCGTTGCGAATCAGCGAGAACAATTCCTCGTAACGCGGCTCGACGACCTCGGCCAAGGTCTGACGGGCCAGTCGTCGCGGCGGACGATCACCGACGCTCGGCACTTCAATGGTCTCGTCCTCGTTCGCGAGCTGACCCAGTGCGCAGGCATAGCGAATCTTGATGTCCTCGGCGTACTGGGTCGGGGTGCGCATCGACACCGCAATGTCGTTGGTGACCTGGTCACCGGCAATCGGAATCACAGCGGTATGCTGGATCGCACCACCGAGGAACACCGAGATATCTGTCGTGCCACCGCCGATATCGACAATGCAGGAGCCCAACTCCTTCTCATCTTCGGTGAGCACCGAGTAGCTCGACGCCAACTGCTCGAGCACGATGCCGTCGACATCCAGGCCACAACGCTGCACACATTTGACGATGTTCTGCGCTGCGCTCTCCGCCCCGGTGACCATGTGCACCTTGGCCTCAAGGCGCACGCCGGACATACCAATCGGCTCGCGGATCCCCTCTTGATTGTCGATGATGAATTCCTGCGGCAGGATGTGCAGGATCTTCTGATCGGCGGGAATCGCGACCGCCTTGGCCGCTTCGATGACGCGATCCACATCGTGTTGACTCACCTCTTTGTCACGGATGGCATGCACACCGTGGGAGTTCAAACTGCGAATGTGACTGCCGGCGATCCCGGTATACACAGAGTGAATGTCGCAACCGGCCATGAGCTCTGCCTGCTCGACGGCACGCTGAATCGAATGCACTGTCGTCTCGATATTGACAACCACGCCCTTCTTCAAGCCGCGTGACGGATGCGAGCCAATGCCAATAATCTCGATCGTGTCGTCTTCGGCAATCTCGCCGACAATGGCGACAACCTTCGACGTACCGATATCCAGACCTACGATCAAATTCTGATCAGGCTTACGTGCCATTCAGTTCCCCTCCTGAACGACGCGGAGCGACGCCAATTCCCTGGCGTGCACCTCATCGCGAAATTCCGGCCTGCGCCAACCCACTGCGAAGCCATTGCTGTAACGCATGTCGACATAGCGGATCTTGGTTTCATTGCGCAGCACGAATGCACTGGCTACTTGCAAAAAGCGCTCTGCCCGCTCACGCGCGTCTCGCCGGCCCAGTCTCACCTCGATGCCATTGCCGAGAATGAAGCGCCATGCACCCCGCTCGTCGAGTGAAATCGCACGCAAGCGACCCAAACCGCGCTCGACCAATGGACCGCGCAGTGCCAGGTACTGCGCAGCGACGGCGCCGATCTTGTCGTCGGAACCTGACAAACTGGGCAACTCCTCGAACTCG
>JBCCZN010000076.1:0-12146 GCA_039187375.1 Pseudomonadota bacterium | reverse complement strand
TTGGGTCTGCTCGACGCTTTGGAAGACCCGAGTCTGGACCCACGTTCCCTGATTCTGCCAACGGATTTGAAGGGTCTGTCGATCCTGCCGGCTGGGAAACCGCGCATGAATGCGACCGAATTGCTTGCCAGCTCAGCGATGGAAAAGGTGACGCGATTGTTGGGGACGCTGACCGACGGCCAAATCGTATTGTTTGACTCACCGCCAATCCTTCAGACCACTGAAGCCAAGGTGTTGGCCGAACTAGCCGGCCAGGTGGTGGTTGTCGTGCGCGCTGAATCCACGCCACAGGAGGCGGTTAAAGCAGCGCTGGCATCGATCGATGAGGATAAGCCGGTCAATCTGATCTTGAATCAGGCTCGCAGGGGTGCCGGCACCAAGGCCTATGGTTATGGTTACGTCAATACCTTTGCGGAAGACGATCAGGAAATACAAGAACAACAAGAGGACGCAGGGGAGCGGTCATGATCAAGTTAGTTTCATTTGTCAGTGCCGTGTTGCTAGTCGGCCTGTCCGCGTCGAATGCGTTTGCAACTGAACTCAACGGCGAGCTGCAAACCAGTGTTGGCTATTCGCAAAACCTGTTGCGCGAGGTAGAACCGCCGGAAGAGGTGGTGATTGGCACCGTCGGTCTAATGCTGGAGTATGAAGAGGAAAACGACATTGTCGATGGGGGCGCGTTCCTTGATTTCGATTATTACCTCTACGATACCGATCGTGTCGACAATGAGTGGATCGGCGGTGCTTTCGCGGATTTTGATTTCACGCTAGTGCCTGAGCGCGTCACCTGGCGAGTCAGCGATAACTTCGGTCAGATCTCCAACGATCAGTTCCGTCCGATTGCGGCCAACAATCGCGAAAACGTGAATGTATTCAGCACAGGGCCGATCATTCGCCTGCTGCCCAACGGCAGGAACAATATCCGCTTGCGAGCGCAATATTTCCGAACGGATTTTGAGATTCAGCCTAACGACAGCGATCGCTTTCTGTACGGCGTTGATTTCGTACGTACCGTCGGGCGCGGGTCTGAGGTTGATCTGCGTGTGTCGCAGGAAGAAATTCAGACAGACAGCTTGATCCAGCCAATCGACCGTGACCAGGTGACACTGGGCTGGCAAAAACAGGGCGCACGGACCACGCTCAATGCGCGCGCAGGGTATACCCGGATTGATACTGGTTTGATTGAAGACGATGGTCTGTTCTTGTCGGTCAATATGCTGCGCCAGACGTCGCGCAACGGTAATCTGACGATGTCGGCGAGGACGCAATACTCAGACCAGGGTGATATTTTTCGGGCACTACAAAACTCAACCGGTGCGATCGGTCGGACACTGCTGAGCACAAACACTCCGTTGGTCTTTCGCGATACCAATGCGACGCTGACTTACACCTACGCCGGACCCTCCACCACACTGGAATTTACGTTTCTTTGGAATGATGAAGACTTCGAGGGCCAGAGTGATCTTGGTAATGACACCACACGAACACGCGTGTCTTTGCGGCGTCCCTTGGGTGCTTCCTCGTATTACAGTTTGAGGTTCCTCTACGTCGATCGGGAATACGGTGATATTGATCGATCCGATACCGAGTTGTCTGGTATTGCGGAGATCGGCACCTCTCTAGGCCGCCATTTCAAGGTGTCATTGGACGTATCGTACTGGGATCGCAATAGCAACTTTGCCAACGCCGCCTTCCATGAATTTCGTTCGTTCCTCAGGCTGTCGTATGTGCCTGATTGGTTGCAGTGAACCAGCGCGCGACTGATAAACGCGACGGTAGCTCGACCGAAGTCAGCGACGCCAGCGCCTACCGCGAGACTTCAGGGGTCTTTAATAGGCGGGCGTCCTACGTTAAGCGTCTGACTTTTGTACTGGATGTTACCGCCGTCGGCTTGTGCTACTTGCTGGCGATGCAGCTGCACGAGTGGTTTGTCCCCAACAACAGTCTGAACGTGCGCGGCAACATGCAGTTGTTACCGGTTGTCGTGGGTATTTTCGCTGCATGCCGTGTGATTTTTGCGCGTCGTGTTGACATTCGACGCCAAACGGTTGGCTCGCAGTCGATGTCAATTGTCTGGGAAATAGCGATCACCGTTCTGATCGCGTTGATGCTCATTTTCCTGTTCAAACTGGAGAGCATTAGTCGCTTTGTCATCGTTATTTTCTCTGTCACCTCGGTTGTTGCGCTCAACGGGTTACGCCGGGCGATCATTTGGTGGCAGATCACCAACCCGTCAGCGGCCAAACACAAGTCGCGAATCCTGATTGTTGGTTCGGGTGGTCGTGCGCGAAAACTGGCGGCGCAGCTGGATGAGTCTTCGGTTTGGGGCGTGGATATCGTCGGTTTTCTCGATCCCAAGGGCGAATCGGCGGGTCGACGCGAGGGGGATGAAATCCTTGGGCACGTCGATGAGATTAGTCAGGTTTTGCGTGACAACGTTGTTGAGGACGTGATCGTCGCGGTGCCGCGCAAGATGCTGGTCGATGTTGAAGCCATCGTCGAAGCGTGTGAAGAAGAGGGCGTCCGGCTTCGGTTTTTGGCAGATTTTTATGAGTTCAAGGCGGCGAGAATACGCTTGACCTTGGTCAACGGGGTGCCATTGATCAGCTTTGAACCGGTCGCGCGTGACGATAGTGCGTTGTTTTTGAAAAGAGTTGTCGATGTCATGCTGGTATTGCTGGCGATGCCGCTACTGCTGCCCATATTCGCGATCGTTGCGCTGGCGATTAAATTGGATGACCCGGGTCCGGTGTTTTTCGTACAGCAGCGAATCGGTCTACACAAGCGCAAGTTTCCGATGTTTAAATTCCGCAGCATGGTCGTCGATGCGGAAGCGCGCATGAAAGAGGTCGAACATCTGAATGAGGCAGAAGGGCCAAACTTCAAGATGAAGAATGACCCCAGAGTCACCAAATTGGGTGCTTTTTTACGCCGCTCCAGTATTGACGAATTGCCACAGTTGATTAACGTGCTGCGTGGAGAGATGAGTCTGGTCGGCCCGCGGCCGATGTCGATTCGGGATGTTGAGTTGTTTGATAAGGGTGTGCAACGTAAACGATTCAGTGTCCGACCCGGATTGACCTGTTTGTGGCAAATTTCAGGCCGTAGTGATCTGGACTTCGATGATTGGTTGCGACTGGATCTGGAGTATATTGAAAACTGGTCTCTGTGGCTGGATATCAAGATCTTGTTCAAGACCGTGTTTGTCGTGCTAACGGGTAAGGGCGCCGTATAGCGCACAATGGAGTAGACAATGTGGCACGCAGGGGCGCAAGACCTGCCGAGCTGCACAAGGATTGGTCATGCGTCGATTGGCTCGTAAAATATTCTATGCCCTGCTGCATTATTCCGGTCTGAATCGCTACTGGCGATTTCGCCATCGTAACCACCTGACAGTGCTGTTCATCCATGGTGTCAAACCGGATACCGGCTTTGATTCGCCCGAACCAGGTCGTTGGCAGTTATCCGATGCGCAGCTCGACAAGCAACTCGCTTATCTGGTTCAACGTTATGAGTTTGTGACGCCGGATGAGGCCTTGTTGGTGTTAGAGGGCAAAAAGCACACTGAGAAACCGGCGGCGCTGTTCACGATTGATGATGGCTACAAGAGTGCCTATGAGTTGGCATTTCCGGTATTACAGCGCTACAACGTGCCGGGCATCGTATTCATGGCGACTGGGCGACTTGAAGACAATTTGCCGTATTGGTGGGATCGTCTGGACTATGCGCTTCTCAATACCGACGCCTCGGTCGCTTCGCTGCGATTGGCGGACCGGGATTTGCCAGTCGAAATGCAAACACGTCAACAGCGCGCCGATAGTGCTCGCCGAGTGACCCGTATGAGTCGGTCCCTGTTCAGCGAAGAGCCTAAACGACTCGCCGCCCTGCAAGCGCTGATAGAAGAATATGAGCGTGCGGACTTGATGCCAGCATTGAAGCAATGGTGTGGGGTGATGGATGCGGATGACTTGCGTGCGGCGCAGGCCGATGGATTAATGATCGGTAGTCATACGGTGAATCACTATCGTCTCGGTAGCTTGACCGCTGAACTACGACGACATGAACTGGATGCCTCTAAAGCGCATCTGGAGTCGTTGTTGAACACACCGATCGACTACCTGTGCTTTCCGGAGGGCAGTGCCAGTCAGAAGGCGGCCAAAGCTGCGCAAGACTCCGGTTACAAGGCAGCATTCGTCGCTGCCTACGGACTCAATGCACCGGGTGCTAACCGTTATTTGCTCAAACGTGTACATCTGCCGGCCGCAGCCAGTAACGCCGAGCTTGCGGTGTTATGCAGCGGCCTATCACACGCGATCTCTTTGTTCCGGACCAATCTGTTCAAGGGCAGCAGCGAACCTGCATGAGTACCTCTCAAGCGGACAATTTTCGCTATGACGTGTGCATCGTTGGTCTGAAGTGCTGGGACTATTTCCGCGGCGTACCGAACCCGCGTTATATCGGCGGCATTGAGACCGACATGGTTACGTTGGCAAAATTACTCGCCGAGAGCGGTCTGTCAGTGGCATTTGTGGTCTATGACGAAGGTCAGAATGATGTCGAGACCATCGATGGTGTCGATATCTACAAGACATTCGCCCATGATGAAGGGCTTCCTGTCCTGCGGCTCGTACACCCTCGCGGCACCAAGCTGATCCAAACGCTTAGAGCAGTCAATGCACGTAGTGTGCTGCAAATGGGTGCGGGCGTATTGACCGGTTGGGGCGTGATCGCTTGCCATGGCGCACGCCCGCGACAGCGGTTTATATTTTTGGCCGGTAGTGATAGTGATTGCCTGACCAAATTGCCGTTTTTGAGTCGAGTGCAGGAGCGCATACTGTATCGGTTCGGTTTGAAACGGGCGGATATTGTGGTGGCTCAGACCACCGGTCAGGCGCAGTTGCTGGCGCAGAATTTTTCCATCAGTAATGCGCCGGTGATCCGATTGCCTAGTCGTCTGAATGCGACCCCGGCAGCTGTTGAATCGCCGATACCGATCGAGTCGGCACGATTACAAGTTCTCTGGGTTGGCCGTTTGGTTGCCATCAAGCGACCTGAGTGGTTGGTTGATTTAGCGCAGTCGCACGGTGAGGTTGATTTCTATTTGGCAGGTTCGGCCAATGCTGAAAGTCCATTTGAGAAGGACATTATTGAGCGGGCCCAATCGGTGCCGAATCTGAGTTTACTGGGCCGCGTTGCTGCGGATCAGATGCAGGCGTTGTACCAGCGCGCTGATTTATTACTCAACACCTCCGAACTCGAGGGTTTTCCCGCAACGATTCTGGAGGCGCTGTCAGTTGGTACACCTATCGTGACCACGTTTGATCCCGGCGGCTTTATCGCCAGATATTCCGCTGGCGCAACGGTGACGACACAGCAAGAACTCTCAGCGGTACTGACCGACAGTGATTTGCGTACCAAACTGGACGACTGGGCGGATCAAGCTCGCGAGCTGTTTGCGCACGAATTTTCACCTGAGGTGGGTGTGCGTCGTGTCAGAGCAGTGCTTGAATCAGCATGACTAGTCTTTGCGCTGCTACCACTGCGTGGCAGCTTTGTCGTTGAGTTGCGCCTCCAGTGGCTGACAAAGGGCAGCGACGCTTGGGTGTAGTGTCGGCAAGTCCTTTTTGGCAACGGAGCGTGCATGTACGAAGCGGCCCGCTTCACGCGAGATCGGCATGCCGACCCAGGCCTGCACAGCTTCCATGATCGTAGCGGGATCTCTCGCTGTGTTCTCATAACTCAACAGGCGGACGTTCGTTTGTTGGTCATGACCGCCTTCAAAGTAAAGGACGTTTCTCGCCCACCAGACCAGACAAGCAAAATCGAAGTCGCTGAATTCTCTGGTGTCCAGCGCCCGCAGAGTCTGTTTGGTTTGTTCCGAGCAGCCTTCAGCGAACCAGCCACCGCCGGGCCGACCGTCGCAGACGCGACGGATCGCATCGGTAGCATGGGGAAATTTTTTCAATTGTGAATCGGCGTTATCAGTGCAGCTGCGATAGGCCCAGATGACAAAACTCTCCGGATAGCGCTGCAGAAACTCATTGAGAATATGGCTGTCACTGATGATCTTGTAGCACGCGAAAGGGTAGCGACTGTTGCGAATGGACTGATCCAGGATCTCATCGCTGCGGATACGGTAATCGATGAATACCCGCGAATTCGGTTCCTCGTCAAACACCTCGGTTGCCTCGTGCAAATGAAAAGTATTCATCAGCATGGTTGTTCCGGAGCGCTGAATACCGGTGATAAACACGGGTACGGTACGAACGGGTGATTTGAAGCGTGCGCCGATGCGCTTGCGGACTTTTGCTGCGTAGCGGGCGCGTTTCTCAGGCGATTTGATATTCGATAGTTTCATACAGTTCTACAGATAACCCAGGTGCGCATTCAGCTCACCAGCATGGGTATTGAAATGGTCGATTTCGTCCTGGGCCAGTTTTTGGCGCCATGAGGTGTCTTTTCGGATTTCACCTACAGACGACAGACGCATCGAATTGCCAAGCAGGTGAAAATCGCCTGACTTGAAGTTTTTCTCCTGAACCGCTTCCGGTTGCAGGCCAATCCATTGCCACAACTGGTTTAATGTCTCGGATGGCGACTCGCACAGTGTTTCGTATTTGAGATCGAATACAGGCTCTGCGTTGATTCGCTCACGCATGTGTTCAAGTTGTTGCGTCGTGTTCATCCAGCGCGCTGTTGCGGCTTCGATATCGATATTCAGGTGTTTCTTGATTGAATTGGTGACCGCACGACCATCACGCGTCAGATAAATCGTCTTAACGTTCCATAGCCCTGAGTCAATGAAATAGCGAAGACGTGTTGCGTCCTTTGTGCCGTCGACGAACACACTGCCACCTGCGGTATCGCAAATGACATTGCTGAGCACAAAATTACGATGCAGTTTGCTACGTAGCCGTTTTCGCAAACCCGGATAGAGCGCGATGGTTAGATCACGCAAGCGTTCGAATGCCGGGTTGCGTACTTTGGCGCGCAGTACCTTTTTGCCAAAGGCGTCGTGGCCATCCACTATCGTATCGAAATCGTCAACGCTGAAGTCGATGCCCTGCGCACGACACTTCTCTGTAACGGTCTGCCAAAAGCCGCATTCGCGGATGAGTTCACCGCACGAGCAGCGATAGACGGAGACGTCGCCCATATTGGGCGCTTTCAGCTCACCGACTGTCGCAACGCCGCTATGATTGGCTAGCAGGTAAGTGAGTAACGTCGAGCCCGAGTAGCTGGTCGCGAGGATGTAGACAAGTGTTGGCTTCACCGGTTACATCCCGGCGCTGGAGTTGCCAATCTGCGTTGGTTTGGTGCGAACAAAACGCTCTTTCAGGGTCAGCCAAAGGAAACCGACATTGGTGACGAGATAGCGTTTCCAGAGCCGACGTGGCTCTTGCTTGACCCGGTATAACCATTCAAGGCCCAGCTTTTGCCAGCGCTCTGGCGCGCGCTCGACAAAGCCTGCGTAGACATCGAATGAGCCGCCGACACCGTGGTAGATGTGAGCGCCGATCTGGTCGGCCCATTTTGCAAGGAAACGTTCTTTCTTGGGGGAGGTAATGGCGACGAACAGGATGTCGGGGTTGCACGCAGCGATGTCATCAACAATTGCGGCTTCTTCGTCGTCGTTGAAATAACCGTTACGTCGACCGACGACGTTAACCCCTGGATAATCACGTTGGATTCGGCGCTCGACCTCTTCGGAAATAGCCTCTTTGGCGCCTAGCAGGAACACCCGATAACCGTGTTGGTCTCCGCGTTCCAATAACCCCATCATGATGTCGATACCCGCAACACGTTCTGGCAACGGCCGACCCAGAAATCGAGAAGCCCAGACCACCGCCATACCATCGGCATAGATGATATCCGAAGCCAGTACTGAGTCGCGTAACACCGGATCTTTGCGTGAATTGACCACCTTAGCGGCATTGATAACGCCTATGTGCATCACTTGTCGACTGGTGATCACCTCACCACACAGATCCAGCGTTTCGGACATGGTCGACGGTGCCACAGGCATACCGAATAGACTGACGCGCGGTACTGACTGGAACGCACTGTCAGCGGAAGTCGCGGTTGTGCTATGGATTGTGTTGTTAGTTGCGGACATCTCAATAATCATCACCGATTGCACCGCGTACATTGAGCAATTTAGTGGCTGAAAACAAGCGATATTTGGTTAAATCGCGATGCGGCTCACAGTCCTGAATACGAACAACATTCGCTTCAGATTCAGTGTGTTGCCGAAGCCATTGGTCTGTCAGTAATTTCGCGTGTTTTGTGATCTGCGTCCGTTTGCGAGTGTGCGTCAGGTACTTGCTGGACGGCAGCGTGTCTGGTTGACTTGGCATCTATCCCCCTGTTGGAAATCCCTTTGTCATTCAGCGTCGAAAAGATCGAGACGCGAGGCCAGTTTGACCAGTTAGCTGGGCAGTGGAATACGCTGCTTGAAAACAGCGAAGCGAGCAGCATTTTTCTGACCTTCGAGTGGATTTCGTCCTGGCTTGATGTCCTGCCAAGCTTGCCTGAGTTATTTGTGCTTGTTGTGCGCGATGCGCATGGCGCGTTGGCAGCCATTGCGCCGTTCTATGTTGCGCGCCACCGTCTGTTGGGCTGCAAGCACTATCGTTGCCTGCGCGTTTTGGGTGACTGGCAAACTGGCGCTGAACATCAGGACGTGTTGGTCAGACGTGATGCATTGGCGGCGCGTGATGTCTTGTACGCCGCACTAGCCGATGCGCGAACGGATTTTGACTGGATCTGGCTTCCCTACACGCAAACAGAAACCGGGGCCGCCGCGCGGGGCGAAGCGCTGGCAGCGCTCTGTGGTGGCTTCTCATACGCACGCGAATTTGAATATCTATCGGTTAGCTTGCCAGAGAGCATCGAGCTTTACCGACAGAGGCTATCAAAGTCTACGGCGAGTAATTTTAGGCGTCAGGAAAAAGCACTCGGTGGTCGTTATCGTGTTTTGGAGATGACGGAAGATCGCGCGCATCAACTCGATGACTGGCTGGATACGTTATTTCATTTGCACACGCGACGTTGGCAGATCGTTGGCAAGCCGGGCAGTTTCGTCAAGCAGCCGCTGTTGCAGCCGTTTTACCGTCGCTTCGCAGCAGTTGCATTACAGAACAACTGGCTTAAGTTTTACCGTCTTGACGTGGACGGTAAACCGGTCGCCATGCAGTTTGGCTATGGTTTTAATGACCGCTTGCTGTCGATTCAGGAGGGGTTTGAACCCGATGCGCCCAGTGGTAGTGGCAATGTTCTACGTATGATGGTCATACGCCGTTGTATCGATGAGAGTATATCGACCTACGACTTTCTGGCGCATGGCAGCAAGCACAAACAACGCTGGCGCGGACAGGTGCACGCTGGCCAGTCTTTGTTCTTTGGGACACAAAACTGGTCGAATTTGCCGTTAAGATGGCTACCGTTTTGGCCAACCGGGCGGTTTATCCGTCATCTTGAACCGTAACGATATGGACCTGTACAGATGCAATCCTTGAGTTGGTATTTGCGCCGTTTGCGAGCGATGAGCGCGGCAGAGATTGTCGCAAGGCTGGGCCATGCGGCGAGTGACGTTGTTGATCGAGTGCGTTTTTCCAAAGGTTGGTATCCCGATGCGCAGTCGCTTGGCGGACCGGCCTCAATGGCCGACTTCAAACCGGGACATACGTTTTTTAACACCCAGACGCTGGAAGATTTCTTTCAGCGCAATGCTGCGGCCAAGCATCAACTGCTGCGCGAAGCGGAGCATGTGGCGGCGCATCGCTTGAGTTTCTTTGATTTGGAGCAACAGTTCCTGGGTGATCCCATTGACTGGCAACGCGATCATTCAGGGGATAAGCGTGGCCCGATGCGTTTGATCCAGGACACGAATTACCGTGACTTTGATGTGTTTGGCGATTGTAAGCTTGTTTGGGAGCCCAGTCGGCATCATCACCTGGTGACGCTGGCGCGAGCCTGGCATGTCAGTCGCGATGCGCAATTCGCCAATGCGGCCGCCGATCAGTTCGACTCCTGGATCAGCGCGAACCGCTTTGGTTATGGCATGAACTGGCGCAGCCCGCTTGAGCTTGGCATCCGCATTATCAACTGGGTCGCTGCGCTCGACCTATTGAAAGACAGTGATGCGATTGAGCCGGCGCTCTGGCAGCGCATTTATCACAACGCCTATCTGCACGTTTGGGAGATCTCAAGAAAATACTCGCCGGGCTCCTCGGCCAACAATCATCTGGTCGGCGAGTTGGCTGGCGTGTTTGTCGCCTGCAGTTACTTCCGTGATTTTCCTGCGGCTCAGGCACTACGCGAGGATGCTCTGCGACGTCTGGAAGCATGGGTAGCGGATTTTGCCTACGACGATGGTTGTACGCCGGAACAGGCGATTGGTTATCAGTTCTTTGTGCTGCAGTTTTTGTTGATTGTGATGCACTGTGGTGAGGCCACCGGATTGTCCGTCTCCGACACCTACAAGGCTCGCCTGGAGTCCATGTACAGTTTTCCGGCCAAGCTGGCACAGGGTGGGCCGTTGCCGATGTTCGGTGATCAGGATGATGGCTACGTCCTGAATCTGGGTAATGATCAGTACGATATCGACGCTGTGCTTGCGATGGGTGCCTGTGCGTTGCAATCGCAAACACTGGCTCGCTATGTCAATCGACAAACAGAATCGTGTTGTTGGTTGTTTGGATCAACAAAGCAGGCCATTCTAGCTGAGCGAGACTCGGCGTCTGCGGAATTAAAGTCTCAGACTTTTGATGATTCGGGTTATTGCCTGTTGCAACACGGCACGGCGGGTGCGTCCGATGCGCTGAGTGTCCTGTTTGATTGCGGTCCGTTGGGACTTGGCAGCCTCGCAGCGCACGGCCATGCCGATGCACTGAGTATTGCGGTGCGAGTTGGCGGTCACGCGCTACTGATTGACCCGGGTACCTACGATTACTATACCTTTAAACCATGGCGTCACTATTTTCGCACGACGGCTGCGCACAACACGCTATGCGTTGACGACACTGATCAATCCGAGATTCAGGGGCCTTTTCTCTGGGGACAGCGGGCAGAATGCGTGCGCACCGCTTGGCGGACCGAGGCGGACTATACCGAGGTGGCCGCAACCCACGATGGCTATCAGAAGCTTTCTGATCCGGTTATGCACACGCGCAAGGTTACGCTGCAACACGCAGCCCGCGAGCTACAGCTGGTCGATACGATCGATGCCCGGCAGACCCACACACTGGATCTGTATTTTCATTGCGCACCGGATTGCGAGGTGGATATCGAGGGCATAACCGTCAATTTGCGCCTGCACGGTGACACGCATCAATTGATATTACCTTCCGAGAGTATTGTCGAGACCTGGCGCGGCAGTGAAGATCCCATTGCGGGTTGGCACAGTCCGCGCTATCACATCAAAGAACCGGCGACGACGATACGTGCACGCCTTAGCGTAACCGGTGAGGCAGTACTTCGAACCGTTTTGAAATTTGCTTAGTGATCTTGAACGCTCAGCCCGAGGCGCGCCGATTGTTGTCTTGACGCGCACTTGCGGTGTCACTGCCAAAGTCGGTCATCTCAGCTGAATCCGGAAAGTACCCCAACTGGCTGGCAACCGGTTCTGTGATCGCCATAATCCGCTGCGCTTCAGCGTCTGTCAGATTCTTGCGCCAGGCTGTGTCTTCTCGAATGACAAACCGTTGCAGGCTGAACCGTATTTTGTTGCCGGCCACCATGTGAGTCTGCTGCGGATCGGGTTTCAGAATGTTCTCGTCATGCGGCAAGCCCAGGAACGCTTCCACTCTGCGCACCGTGGTTTCAGGATCATGGCACAACGACTCATACGGCACGTGCAGCAGATCTTCAGGTGGAATGTTCTTCAGAAGTCGGATGTAGCGCAGGTTCATTCGTGACCACAGGCGTGCTGCGTCGTCGATGTGTTGTGCGCGTTCGGGATGATCCTTGGTGTATTTGATTTTCGACCAGGTACTGCCACGCGGATCTCGTGTCAGAAACAATATGCGCACGTCCTCGCCGGAATAGCGGTGCATGTCGACGGCTCCCAAGACGTCCTTGGAGGAGTCCACCGCGAGTGGCACATTATTCACTTGGCGGAACTGGCGAGCCACGAATGCACGATT
>JBCCZN010000075.1:0-12177 GCA_039187375.1 Pseudomonadota bacterium | reverse complement strand
TGCACCATTTTCCGAGAGTAAAATAATCAGGTTATTGTCGAGTTGATCTGCGGTGCGAATATGTACGATGAGCCGTCCGATGTTACGATCGAGTACCTCGATCATGGCAGCCAGCAGCTCCATCTTGCGCGACTCGATTCTCTGCTGCATCGGCGACAAGCTATCCCAGGCCGCGACGCTCGGATCCCGGGTTGGCAGAGTTTGCGGCTGGGCAACACCTGCCGCAATCGCGCCGTCCAGGCGTTGCTGACGCAGTACGTCGTAGCCGGCATCATAAACGCCCTGATAAAGATCCAGATCTGCCTCTGGCACCTGCAAGGGCCAGTGTGGAGCGGTATACGACGCTACTGCGAGGAATGGCTTGTTCGGTTGCTTAGCGCTCCCAATCCAATCGATGATGCGATTGGTGAATAACGTTGTGGTGTATTCCCCGGTCGGATAGTCCACGACGCGGCCATCCTCACGATAACGGGTGCCACGTGGCGTCAGCCCCAGAGTGCTGAATTGGTGGGTCGCCCCATGTGTCAGCACGAATGACTGATCAAAACCTGCATGGTTGGGAGCCTGATGTGCATCATGACCCAAATGCCACTTGCCAACGATCAGTGTTCGATAGCCAAGCATTTGCAGACGCTTGGGGAACGGCGTGATCTGATCCGACAGGAACGCTTCGCGATGGTCGGGTAAGGCCCCGGCAACGTGGTTGTTATTGCCGCTGTAGAGCATCGCCCGCGTCGGCGCGCATTGCGGTGCGGTATGGAACTGAGAGAAGCGCAGCCCGCGTGCCGCCAGCGCATCAATATTCGGCGTGCGAATCTCACTACCGTAGCTGCTCAGATCGGTGAAACCCAGATCATCGGCAATGATCAACAATATGTTCGGTTGAGTCGTCTCACGCTCTGCCTCAAAGTGCTGGCAGGACGCCAACCCAATCGCCAGTATTCCAACGCTGACAACTCTTGCTAGATTCATGCGCTCTCCTATCGGTTACCAGTCACTATGCACCGCTTCACCGTCTGGATCATCGACTGTCTGGTAACCATGAGCGCCAAACGCATCGCGTTGTGCCTGTGTCAGATTCTGTGGCAAACGTGAGGTACGCAGACTATCGAAATAGGCAAGGCTGGCACTCATCGCAGGCACCGGGACCCCGACCTGTGCAGCCAGCCCAATCACCGCACGCAATGCGGGCACGTTGTTGCGCAGGATGTCTGTGACCGCCTCATCCAGAATCAAATGCGTGAGATCCGGTTGACGCTCAAACGCCGTCATGATGACCGTCAGGAATCGTGCACGAATAATGCAGCCTGCCGTCCAGATGCGCGCAATCTCACGCAGATTGACCGCCCAATCGTTCACAGCACTCGCTCTTGTGATCAAACGCAGTCCTTGTGCATATGCGATGACCTTGGTTGCGTACAGCGCATCATGTACGAGTGTATCCAGATCATCGGGAACACTCGTGGCCTCCGGCGACTTAAACACTGTCGCCGCCTGTTCGCGTAGCGATTTGACACTCGAGAGTATTCTGGCATCCACAGCAGCAGCAATCGACGGGATTGACACACCAAGCTCCAATGCAGTGGCGGCCGTCCATCGGCCGGTACCCTTTTGCTCAGCGCGATCGAGCACGCGGTCGACCAGAAAGCCATGATCATCCTTACGCTGGAATATCTCGGCAGTGAGTTCGACCAGAAACGACCCCAATGCACCAGAATTCCAACGGGTAAACGTCTCTGCCAATCTCTGATTGTCATAGCCGCCGATTCGATGCAAGACGTCATAGGTTTCTGCAATCGCTTGCATGTCGGCGTATTCGATACCGTTGTGCACTGTTTTGACAAAGTGGCCTGCACCATCGGGGCCACAATGCGTGACACAGGGCCCCATTTCACTGATCGCGGCGATGGACTCCAACAAGGGCGCCAGATGTTCATACGCATGCACGCTGCCACCGGGCATCAATGACGGTCCGTGACGGGCACCCTCCTCGCCACCGGATACGCCCATACCGACGAAATGAAGGCCAAGGCTTGCCCATTCGCGTTCGCGTCTCTGCGTATCGCTAAACGCCGAGTTTCCGCCATCAATGACGATGTCGCCTGCGTCAAGCAGCGGCGCCAACTGACTCATCACCGCGTCGACAGGCGCACCGGCAGTGATCATCATCAGAATTCGTCGGGGTGATTCCAGCTGACCAACCAGCTGCTCGAGAGACTCTGCCGACTCAAGTCGCCCTTGACTCTCTGCGACAGCCTGCTGCAGCAAATCCGCCTCAAGGTTCCAGGCAGATACGGATATCCCCTTATCAAGGAAATTCAGGGCAAGGCTGCGCCCCATGACACCCATGCCGATGACACCAATCTGACTCATAGATTTGATCTCTGTAAGAACAGAACTCAATTATGACTCAAGTCGATCGACGACACGCGTTTGGACAAACAAATAGGTCCATTCCGGCCGGTTTCGGCCACAACCCGTCGCATCTGATCTGGATTTCGCCCGATCGGATTCGCGTCAAACGCTGGAAACTCAAGCCATATCAGGCGTGGGGCCGATCCGTTTGCCTGGCCGAGGAACGGCGGTTGTCTTTCTGACCTGGGGTGTAAACATAGGTCGCACGATCGACTACGGGTGTGGCATAGGACAGCCAATCCGAAGACGCAATTAACTCCGGATTCGCCTCAAGGCTATCGTGTATTTGCGAGATAACCGAGGCGCTAGCAACGCACTGTAATAGGGCATAATCCTGCTGAATCTTGGCCGGACCGACTTCATCGGACGGTAAATTTTCCAAGGCAGCGAAGCTGAAGTTCACGCCTTTCGCCCCGCAGTCCAATGCATGCTCGATTAACACATCGTGATCAGCACGCGGTAGGACTGCCGACAAACACTGCATGTCAAGACGCTCGCTATCGGGTTCATCTTCCGACACCAGACCGCTACTCTGAATCCCTGCGCCTACCGCACGAAACCCACCGTCGCGCCAATGTGTGTGTCCACTTAGATGGTCAATGGCATTGATGATCTGTTGCACGTTGGCAGCGTAGTGATGACTTGACAAACGACTGGGCAGATTGAAGATGCCCTCATCAACATTCAGTCGATACATGAAACCGCGACCCGGCTTACTCAGCTCACCGGCCGTCGCCATTTCGTGAAATAGCGATGCGCCTTCGGACTTCGCGCACAGAACAAGTATCAGGTCTTTTTCGTGCAATTTGGTGATTCGCAACCAACCCAGCCGATCCCGCAAGCCTCGGCCTTCAACCAGTTGCACGACAGGCCCATGCGCACCTGCCAAAATGGCCGCTCGCGTGATGCGATCCGTATGTTGCTTATCGACAATGCAACAAATCAGGCTCAACTCATCCTGTGTCAGTGATTGCTCAGACGTCACGAGGTCGTCTGAGAACTTCGGTAACAGAACCGATCGAGCGCCATGCGCAAGGTTGTAACAACGCTCCGAATAGACAGCGCCCGTCGCTTGTTGATGCAACCGCGCACTGGCGGCTACATTTCGGATAACCAATTGCGACATGCTTTGCGGTACAACGGTGCGCAGCATCATTTTGCCCGGACTCACCGCGGGCAAAAAGCGCTGAAACCAGCTGTCTTTTAGCAGCGTGCCGCGTGCTCTCCAGGTCAAGACCGGCAAGCCCATTGGCACCATGACCTCATCCATGACATGCCGAAAACGTACCTCAGGCAGAATTGCTGTGATGGCGCACTGCTCACCCCGGTTCATTGGTTGCACCTCTTAAGCCTCCACCGTGTCGTGAACGACCGGGATATCGGTCACGGAGACCGATTGCGACGCTTCATGAGCGACCCGATCCCGTGCCTGTGTGATCAGCCCAACGGACAGCACAGTCAGAATGGGTCCTACCGATGCGAGTGCCAGAATGCCGAACCCATCGCTCACGCTAGGAATATTTGCACCAACGCCCAGTCCCATCGCCATCACCAATGGCACCGTGATCGGCCCCGTGGTCACGCCTGCACTATCCCAAGCAAAATTGACGTAGGAATTCGGGGCGAGGAAGGTCAACACCAAAGCGAGCGCGTAAGCTGGCAATAAGAACGCAAATAGCGGTAAACCAAACACCAACTTGACGATACCGGCAGCGATCCCGAAACCGACTCCTGCCGCCACACTCTGCATTAGCAATGCCTTACGAAATGCACCGGCGGTGACGCGTTCCACCGTGTCACCCAGTGCATTTAGAGCAGGCTCAGCAAGCGTTGCGCCATAACCCAGGAAAAATGCAAACAGAATCGCCACCAACTTGCCGCCAAACTCGCTGAACAACGGACCTGTCAGCCACTCACCGCCGCGCGGCACGATCGAGGCAAAAGTCGCAGGAATGTTTGCGCCAAGCTGACCGCCCAATGGGGTCAGTCCCAGCGTAATACCCAGACCGAATATCCCCATGCCCAACAAGGCAAAAACGACGCCAATGCCGATGTCGTTACTCTTGGGCAGACGTTCACCAACGATGAGTCTCAGAACGAGATACAAGAACAAACACAAAGGTACGATTGCCCGCAGCGCATCGACAATCGCGCTACCGACCTGCGAAATGAGTGGCGTACTTTGTTCCCAGTGCGGTGCTTCGAATACATCTATTTGCGATGCGTGTTCCCGATACACACGGATCTGCGGCTCATTAATCACGATGACGCCATCCTGCAGTTTGGGCTCACCGCCGGAAAACTCGACGCGAACGTCGTCCGGCAACTGCCCCGTCTGCAAATAAGATTCCAGATCTTCACGGTGCATCGACTCGCGATATTCCGTCACCGTTGATTCCGCCAGATCGTCTGATGTGGCCACGACCGGCAGCGGCTGACCATTAACCGCACCACGATAGGATTCACCCACGTAGTGATAACCGCCGAGCAATAGAACCGCAAGAATCGGGAATAAGGACGCCAGTGTCACGATGCCAAATCCGGAATGACCGCCACCGTCACCGGAATGCACTACCCTGCAAACGCCCAATCCCAGCGCAAGGACCAACGGTACGGTTACCGGACCGGTTGTCACGGCACCGCAGTCCCAGGCAAGTCCCAAAACATCTCGCAGCACCGGATTGGCGTTATAGAAATACGACAGCAGCAACAAAGACAAAACGCCCGGCGCTGCCATCCACTTCAGAGGTATTGTGTAGAAGAAGCGTACGACACCGAGTAATACGGCAAGCCCCACTCCGAAACCGACCGACATCACCAGTTGGCCGGCATACTCATTGAGCAGGCTATACAGCAGCGGCGCATCGGCTGCGACCACGGTGCTGCCTGCTGCCTTTAATACCGCAATAGCGGGCTCTGCAAACGTCGCGCCGGCGCCTAGCAGAAGCGCAAAGAGGCACACAACGCCTAGACCTCGGCGCGCCGGCAACGTCGCACCAATGGTTTCGCCAAGCGGCATGAGCCCCAGACGCAGCCCTTCCATGAAGAACATCAGTCCAACGGCCACCAATGCAATGCCAAATCCGATCATACCGGCGAAGATCAACGGCAGTTTCAGGATAAAAATCTGAAAAAACAGCAGATACGCGACAATGAACCAAATGCCTTGCAGCTGATCCATGAAGTTGCGCTTGACATAGGGCCAGAGGATGCGAAGCGTGTCCGCGACACCGATCGAAGCCGTTCTGTTTTGCTTAATTCCGCTATCCATAGCAAAAACCGCCAATTGTGTTATGTCAGCGTAGCGACACGTCACGCAGATTCTTAACGCATTTTTCCTCTAACCAGATCGGTGAGCAGGTGACGTTGCCAGCATTAATCCGGAAATTTTCAAAAAAAACCGGCTGATTGGCGCAAAAACCGATATTTGTTTGCGAATCTTTCGCATTCGCATTACATTTCCGCGTCGATTTATTTCTAATTGAGCGATCTGCCCCATGTCACCAATCAATCTGGCCTGTCGTGCCGCCGCATTGTCTCTCCTGCTCACCCAACCTCTTGTCGCACAGGCACAGGCTGATGATGAGGACAAGACAATTGATCAGATTATCGTCACCGGCCAGAAGGTCAGCCGGGACCTGCAAGATACACAGGACAGTGTCGAAGTCGTCACAGAGCTTGACTTGGTCGAGCGCAATATTATCGACCTCATTGACGTTATTGAACGTACCCCCAACGTCACGACACGAGATGGCAGCACTTTTTCGATCCGCGGTATCAATAGTCTGAATGTCAGTGGCGGGGGTAGCAGTGATCTGGCCACGATCTATATCGATGGCTCACCGCTGCCGCGCCAGGCTAGCTTCGCCGGGCCTGCCGATATTTGGGATGTCGAACAACTTGAAATCTACCGCGGCCCGCAGTCTACCCTGCAAGGACGTGCCTCTCTGGCCGGCGCAATCATCGTGAATACCGCCGACCCTAGCTTCGACTGGACCGGTCGTGCACGAGCAATCTACACAACCGAAGAGAATCAACGCCGGCTCGGATTTGCCGTTGGTGGCCCCATCGTCGATGAGCAGCTGGCATTTCGTCTCGCCGCTGAAAGCTCGAAATCAGACGGGTTTGGCACTAACCAAACGACCGGTGGCAACCTGAATACGGTTAACAGTGCTATTGCACGCGGCAAGCTGTTGTACACACCGCAGTCGATTCCTGGTCTCGAGTTCCTGTTGTCCATCAGCCGCGAAGAGCGTCGTACCGGCGAGGAATTTAACAGTCTCAGCGTATCCTCTCCAGAGGATGCGCGGGTCGGATTTAACGACTTTCCGATTCAATTCGACACTGAAACCGATATCGTGACACTGACCGTGAATTACGACATCAATGACTATTGGTCATTGGTGTCGATCACCGGATACAACGAAGTCGATTATGACTATTTAATTGATACCGACCGAAGTGCTGCTCCCGTATCGACGTTGATTCTGGACTCACTGAACGAAACCTGGACCCAAGAGCTCCAATTTCTGTTTGCACAGGAGAGCTTCGACGCGGTGTTTGGTGTCTATTTATCCGATGCGCAAACTCCGCGGTCGTTTAACGACGGTGTCCGCGCGTTAAATCTGGAGAACGACCTGAATCTGTCAGGGTTATTGATTCAACAGTTTGGTCTGGACCCGGCAACCGCAGGATTTGTTGTCTCGCAATACCCGAACCCGGCTTTCATTGGCACAACAAGCAACTTCTCTCAAGAAATCGAAACCTATGCGCTATTCGCCGATACCGAATGGCGCATCAATGATAAATGGTCGCTGTACTCCGGGTTTCGCTATGACGTGGAGCAACAATCCAACACTAATGATCAGCTAGTTACTGTGCGCTCAACGCTGCCTGATCCGGCTTTGTTCCCGGCTCCGTTAAATGCTGTCATCGCTGGTGTTAACAACTTCCTTATTGCCGGCGCGGTTGACGCCAGCTCACCTGGCGAGACAGCCGACTCGCCGGATTTCGACGGGTTTCTACCGAAGCTCGGCATTGGCTATAAATTTGATGACGATCGCAGCCTCTCGTTCACGTTAAACCGCGGTTACCGTTCTGGCGGTGTTGGCATTAACGCCGCGCGTGCCGAGGCGTTTTCATTTGACCAGGAATTTACCTGGAATTACGAAGTGGCATTTCGTAGCACCTGGCTGAATGATTCCTTGAAACTCAATGCTAACGTTTTCTATACCGACTGGACTGATCAACAAGTTCGTGTCCAGTTAACCGACAACATCTTTGACACAGAAATCCAAAACGCTGGTGCCTCGAGTGTGCGTGGTTTTGAGGTCGACTCCAGCTACGCACTGACGTCTGATCTGGAAGTGTATGGTTCTGTCGGTTACGCAGACACCAACTTCGAAGAATTCAACGTAATTGTAAGCGGTCAGCTGGAAGACTTCTCCGGCAACCGTTTTGCATTTGCGCCCGAGTGGACGCTGAACGCCGGGCTAACCTGGCGGCGGAACAATTGGATCGTCAATGCCAACGCGAACTACACCTCGGAGAGCTTTATCCGCGGTGACCGTGAGCAAACCGATCGTGAGTCTGATGAGCGCATACTGGTGAACTTCCGCACCGGCTGGACCAACGACAACTACGGCATTTATTTGTCAGGTCAGAACCTCCTGGACGAGTCTTACACCATCACGCAATTCCCGAACGACCCGGCGGTACCCGGTGGTGCAGTACCGGATTTTGCGCAGTTTGGCGCGCCGCGAACGTTCTCATTGATCGTTGAGGCGCAGTTCTAGACCACAGCATTAGCAAATCGTCAGCTGTCCAAGCGCACGAGCTCGACGCGTCGATTCTGTTGACGTCCCTCTGGGGTCGTATTGTCCGCAACCGGCTTATCGGGTCCGAACCCGTCGGACTCGAGCCGGTTGTCGCTGACACCATAAACCCGCATCAGGTGTTCACGCACAGCCTTTGCGCGGGCTTTGCTGAGCGCCTTGTTGGTCGCAGCACTGCCGGTATTGTCAGTATGACCCTCAATACGGAGCCGCAGATCAGGATAGCGCTGTAGCGTACGGGCAATCTCTTTCAGAGTCGGCGTCGACTCAGGACGAATACGGGCACTACCGGTGGTAAACAAAATGCCCTGGGTTGCAAAGCGACCATCGGCCAACAGACGTTTGTAGAGAATCTCTCGCCCACCTGATGCCACGCGCATATTGTCCAGATAAACGGGCTTCTCTTGCGAGACCTCACCGATAACAAACAAGTGCAATTTGTCACTGCGAACCAGATTCGCGTTTGGCACATTTACAACGCGCGTCTCGTTGAGGTACATCTTCACGTAGTCACCGTCGGCCATGATACGCACTGGCGTGAGCTGCTCCATCGTACGCGTCTGGCGGGCATGGCTAACACCGCCTGTACCGCCACGAATACCCGTTTGAAAATAGTCAGAGACGGTAAAATAAGCGCTGCTGTAGTTCTTCGCGCGACTTTGGAAGCAGCTAAACGGGGCATTGCTATCGTCCAGAACACCGGTAGCGAGGCATAAGCTCGCCCAATAATGCGGCGCATACAAATCAAATTCGATGGTGAAACGCTCTGGCAGCACCTCCGGCAGGTCTATGGTAAATCCCGAGGTGCTGGTGATCCGCATCAACTGGCCACCTTGCCACTCGACCGTCTCCATATTGCCGCTGACAAATCCGATCCGCCGCGGCACATCGCCAACATATTCCTCTTCGAAATCCTCTAGAAACAGGGGTCGATCGCCGGGTACGAAATCGTAATTCGCCCAGACGCCATCACCACCAGGTGCTGCCGACGTGCCCGGTGCCGCACTGCGATCAGCATTCGCGATCACCTGCGCCTGTTGATCCGCCGGAAGTACATCCCCGTTTTCGTCTGTCACGACCACATCGCGACCATCACGCCGAGCCTGTTCGATGCAATCCAGATCAGTCACCGCACAAATAGCCGCATCAATGGCATCGGTCGTCATTTCATCAGCGCGTTTTTCGACCTCTCGGTCGATTGCCTTCTCGACGCCGCGTTTAGTGGCATTTTTCAATCGGTCCAAAAGCTGTGCCTGCACATCGGTTGCCGGCATTCCGATACAACACAGTACCAACGCACTGATAACCCACGTTCTCAACATACGATCCCCCTGATCAAGTCTACTGAGACGACATAGTGGATAGCCACGCCATCCGACGCTACAGCACACCATGCCTGATCTAGTTCTGTCACATCATCGCTCAGTGTCCCAAGAGATTTGAAAAATTTTAGAGAATATTGCCACCGACCGGTAGTTGGCTTGACACACTCACCGGGACACGGTTTGGAAATTGGCTATCCGTCAGGGTCTGAAGAAAACGTTCTATATCGCCGAAATCATCCTCATCGAGTATGACGTCCAGATCGCCTCGCTCTTCGTAGAATGCAATGGCATCCCGCAAAGTACGCAGACTACCGTCGTGAAAATACGGCGCCGTCAATTGTACGTTGCGCAGGGTTGGCGTGCGGACCGCAGGCTTATCCGTTTGTACGGGACGAGCCTGATCGATCAGGTTATCCGATAACATCGGCCCGGAATGACAATTAGCGCAACCACCATTGATAAACTTGTTTAGCCCGACAACCTCGGCAGGCGTCAGCGCTGCACTGTCGCCGAGCAGAAAGGCATCGAATCGAGTGCGTCGGCTTATGAGACTGCGCTGGTAGGTGGCCAGTGCGCGGGCAATATTCAGCTCGCTAATGGGCTCATCATCATCAAACGCATTTGCAAACAGATTCTGATATTCGTCAATTGCGCCAAGACGTCGAATGACCTCCGGGATTATCTCGTCTTCGACAAAATCCTCACTACGCATTTCAACCGCACTGCGTATAGGCTCCAGCGCCTGCTCTTCAAGTGTGTCCGCTCTGAGATCCCAAAAGTAGCCGCCCGAGACGAAATCCGCCCCAGCGGGCGACTGAGTTAAACCGGTAAAGCCTGCGTTCAATACGCTTGGGGAATGGAAGCGGGTTCCTTGACCACCTACCCTGCTGGCGCCCAACCCCGACCCGCCAACACCGCTAGAGGTGGAACGTGCATCTGCCCAACCATGATCCGGGTGGTGACAAGTCGCGCATGCAACATCCATCCGGCCTGACAGGATCGGGTCCCAAAAGAGCTTTTCACCCAAGTCAATTTTCTCCGCACTGCCCGGATTATCCGGCGGAAACGCGGCGCTTTGCGGCATTGCGGTAAAGAAGTCCGTATAAGCTTGTGCTGGCGTATCGCCTGATGCACCATCCTCGTCGCAGCCGGCCAACACCAACACCAACACCGAACTGAAAAACACTTGTCTTTTTCGCATCGCTACACCCCTATTAGAATCGGGCGGATCTTAGGCAACGCTGCCTCTTGGTATCAGCCTGTTTCATGGATGGAACGCACGCGTTCTTCAAGTGTCCGATTATTTCGTGAATCGTCAGCGTCTCATTAGTGAATTACTCGGCAATCCGCGCAATCTGCGTTTGGTTGCGCTGGTGCTGGCATTCGTCGTGATCAACCAGATCAACGATCCCCTAATCGATGCTTCGATTGGGCAGGAGATCGCTTACTGGAGCATACGAGTCGTCACGCTACTGCTGGGTTTGTATGTCGCGGATTATGTTTTAATCAAGCGCGCCAGCGTATTGCCCAATTCGCCCACCTGGTTGAAGCAGGTCGTGTTGGTCTCGCTAGTCGGCCTGCTACCATTTTCGCTACTAGAGGTCATGATCGAACCTCATTTGCCAATCCGCCCCGAATTCCAGGACGATGCATTGCGTGCCATCTCACCGGTGCTCGCATGGCTTGCCGAATACGCCACTATTGTTTCATTGTTGCTACCGGTCCACTTCGTTCTGTGGCTGCTCGTCGATGACCACAACACTCCGATGGCCACGCCAGTGGCTGTCAGCGAAACCACTGAACTACCTCCGTTTCTGGAATCGACTGGTATCGCCGATGTTTCGGGAATTTTGGCGATGGGTGCGCAAGAACACTATGTACAGATCTACACAGAAAAGCGCGATGTGATGGTCTTGTGCAAATTCAGCGATGCGACAAAACAAATGCCAGGCCCACTTGGGCTTCAGGTTCACCGCTCCTGGTGGGTTGCATCAGAGGCTGTCGTTTCCGCCTCCCGAGGTGCGAGACGCTGGCAACTCAGTCTGTCGAACGGGTTGCAGGTGCCGGTCAGTGATCGCTACACCGCGGACGTGCGCGCGCGCGGTCTGTTAAGTCGTCGATCCAGCAGTCACTAACTAGTCACCCAGCAGCCGAAGCGCTTCGCGGATGTCCTCAATCGCAGCCGGCTCATTTGCCGCTGCGCGATACACGTAGTAGATGAACCCGGACAGGTACTGCTCGCCATCATTGAACCGTATTTGTGCGTTTCTGGCATCGAGGAAATCATCGTTTTCCGATACCTCTCGTAGAGACTCATAAGCCCTGGCGATGACCAGCAATTCCTCTGGTGGTACGACGGTCACCGCGCCTGAGTCCTGCGCCAGTTCATAAGCCAGACTGGTTATGTCGGGAGACTGAAAGTCCGGAAAATTCTGCGGAAACACATTCTCGTTCCGAAGTGCATCCAATGCCTCAATGTAGCGCTCCAACATACCCTGACGCAGCGGCACAATTCTCTCTAGCTCGCTGAGATTGTGTTGCAGCTCTGCCTTTACCAACGTCAACGTGGCAGCTGCCATTTCACGATCTCTGTACTCGTCGCG
>JBCCZN010000074.1:0-12186 GCA_039187375.1 Pseudomonadota bacterium | reverse complement strand
TCGGCATTGGCCGGAATCGTTGTGTTTTTGTCGATCAATTTGGTCATCACACCGCCCATCGTCTCGATGCCGAGAGACAGAGGTGTGACGTCCAACAACAGTACGTCTTTAACATCGCCGGACAGCACACCGCCCTGAATGGCCGCACCAATGGCGACGGCCTCATCTGGGTTCACGTCCCGGCGCGGCTCTTTGCCAAAGAAATTCTCGACCTCTTCGGCTACTTTCGGCATGCGCGTCTGGCCACCGACCAGAATGACGTCATCGATATCATTGACCGCAAGACCAGCGTCCTTCAACGCCGTTTTACACGGGTCAATGGTGCGAGAGATCAAATCACCGACTAGTGACTCCAGCTTCGCTCGGGTCAGCTTGATGTTCAGGTGCTTCGGACCACTGGCATCAGCAGTGATATAGGGCAGGTTCACCTCCGTCTGTTGTTGCGAAGACAACTCGATTTTGGCTTTTTCGCCCGCTTCCTTGAGTCTCTGCATCGCCAATGGGTCCTTGCGGATATCCACGCCAGACTCTTTCTCGAATTCGCTGGCCAGATAATCGATCACCTTCAAATCGAAGTCTTCGCCACCGAGGAACGTATCGCCATTGGTCGCCAACACTTCAAACTGATGCTCGCCATCAACCTCTGCGATCTCGATGATTGATACATCAAAGGTACCGCCACCCAGGTCGTAGACTGCCACGGTACGATCACCGCGCTGCTTGTCCATACCGTAGGCCAACGCTGCTGCTGTCGGCTCGTTAATAATTCGTTTGACGTCCAGGCCAGCAATCTTGCCCGCATCCTTGGTCGCCTGGCGCTGCGAATCGTTGAAGTAGGCAGGTACTGTGATCACCGCCTCGGTGACCGTCTCGCCCAGGTAATCCTCGGCGGTTTTCTTCATTTTCATCAGCACGCGAGCTGAAATTTCCGGCGGCGCCATTTTCTTGCCATCGACTTCTACCCAGGCATCACCATTATCTGCCTTTGCGATCGCGTACGGCACCATGTCGATATCGCGCTGCACCACATCGTCTTCGAAGCGGCGACCGATCAGTCGCTTGACCGCGAACAGAGTATTGGTCGGGTTTGTTACCGCCTGTCGCTTGGCGGATTGCCCCACCAGTACTTCACTGTCTTTGGTGAACGCCACTATCGACGGCGTCGTACGATCGCCCTCGCTGTTCTCGATGACACGTGCGGTTTTGCCCTCCATCACCGCAACGCAGGAATTGGTTGTTCCCAGGTCAATTCCAATTACTTTGCTCATAACAAGCCCTCAAAATAAATCGTTGGCATAAAAATGGGGTTAACTGACGTCAATTCAAGCGTCGTCCGACGCTGCCGGTGTATCGGCAGCGACCACGACACGTGCCGGTCGGATCAGCCGGCCATTCAGGGAATAGCCTTTCTGGATCACATCAATGATGCTGCCCGGCTCGGCGTGCGGCGCCGGCACCATGGTCATCGCCTCATGCGCCTGCGGATCAAACACTTCACCGGCAGGCTCGATCGACTCAACGCCGAATTTCTCGAGTGTGCTGTGCAGCAAACGCAACGTCGCCTCACTACCCTCCAAAAGCGCTGAGGCTTCGGCAACCTTGTTGGCAGAAGCGGCCTCCAGGCTGTCAACGACGCCAAGCAGCTCCTTGGTGAATCGCTCGATACCGAAACTACGCGCCTTTTCGACATCGCGTTGCGCACGCTTACGTACGTTATCCAGCTCCGCTACCGTTCGAACGTACTTGTCCCAGTGCTCCTGTGCCTTGGCCTGCGCCAATGCCAGCGGGTCATCATGCGACTGTCCCTGGTCCTGCGCAGGCTGTTCGGCATCATTCGCATCGACGTCGCTGATCACGCCTTCGCTGTCCGCGTGTTCCGAAGACTGCTCACCGTGCTGTTCGGTATTTTCGCTCATTACCGCTCCCAATCTCGCAACGCGCTGCGCTGCACTATTTCTACTTGGTAGCGGCTATGGGGTCTCGTGGCGGGTATTCAAGACCGAGCCGAGTAATTTTGCCGTGATATCAACAACTGGGATGACGCGATCATAGGCCATACGAGTTGGCCCGATCACGCCAACCACGCCAACCACCTCATCTTCGACGACATAAGGAGACGCCACGACGCTGCAGTCGTCCAGAATCTCGAAGCCAGATTCTTCACCGATAAAGATCTGCACGCCGCTCGCCGCGATACTGCGATCGAGCAAATCAAGAAGATCTCGCTTTCGGTTGAACGCATCAAATAATCGGCGCAATTTCTCGACATCAGACAACTCGCTGAAATCCATCAAGTTGGTCTCACCGGCCATAATATATTGTGCGTCGGCCGTAGCGCTCGCACCCGGCTCCAGCGCACTCTGCGCCATGCTGACCACATCGATCATTGCCTGATTCATCGTCGTGCGCGCCTGCTCCAGCTCCTCGACGATCACGTCGCGAATGGCACTGAGCTCCATACCGGCACAGCGATCGTTGATAAAGTTGGCAGCAACTTGCAATTCGTCTCGACTATAGGGACGCTGCGTGACGAGCACACGATTTTGAACCTCGCTGGCATTGATCACCAGGATGGCCAGCACGCGGGTATCGGACAGCGGTAGAAACTCGATTTGGCGCAACGTCGTGCGCTCGGCACGGGGCACAGTGACGACGCCGGCCATATGCGTAAACTGTGACAGCAGGCTGGATGCCTGCGTCATGATCGCCGACTGCTCGCCACCACCATTGGCCAATGCCGTGTGGAGCTGACGGACGGTCCCCGCATCGATCGGCCGTACCCGCATCAGGGTATCCACAAAGAAGCGATACCCCTGAGCGGTTGGTACGCGCCCCGCAGAGGTGTGCGGCGCGCGGATCAGCCCCATCTCTTCCAGATCCGACATAACGTTGCGGATCGTCGCCGGGCTAAGTTCTAGTCCTGCATCCTTCGACAACGTGCGCGAACCCACCGGCTGGCCGTCGGCCACATAACGCTCAACTAGGGCACGCAGAAGTTTCTGCGCACGCGCGCTCGGTTGTTCCGTCGAATTGTCGCCTGACATCACGCTGCCTCGCCGCCTGCTTTTTGTCTCGCTCTCTGACACATGCCCCGTAAAGCTAGCCTCCACAATTCTGCGGCGCCTTTCAACCAAAACGTGACGAAAATCCAACATTGCCGACGACCGGCGTAGCCGTCACACTAGAGGTAATGATCGCGACAGCAGCATTATTTGGACACCCGGGCGAAGACATCGTCCAGCAACAGATGCAAAAGGTCGCCGCCTGGCTGACCGAAGCAGGCGTACAGGTGGTCGTCAGCGATGCCGCTGCGCAGATCACAGCGAAACGATTGCCTGAGGCGGCGCTGGCCGAGGCCGCCGATTTGTTTATCGCGATCGGTGGCGACGGTACGATGTTATACGCCGCGAGACTGGCTGTCGGCCACGACATTCCACTGTTGGGCATCAATCTGGGGCGACTGGGTTTTCTCACCGACATCTCTCCGGATGAGGTGGCACGTTCGCTGCGAGCGGTGCTCGACGACCAGGCACTGAGCGAAACCCGCCTGCTACTGCATGCTGACTTGTACCGCGACGGCCAGATCATTCGCAGCGCGCTGGCGATGAATGATGTCGTACTCGGACGCAGTGAACCAGGCCGCATGATCGACTTTGAAACCCGGGTGGATGGCAGCTTTGTGAACAACCATGCAGGTGATGGTCTAATCGTCGCGACCCCTACTGGCTCAACGGCCTACGCATTATCCTGCGGCGGACCAATCATTCAGCCAGGCCTGGCCGCTATCGCACTGGTGCCAGTCTGTCCGCACACGCTCAGCGATCGTCCGATAGTGCTGCCCGCTGCGAGTATGATCGAGGTCAGGCGTACACAGCGATACGGCACGCCTGCAGAGATCAGCGTCGATGGACAGTCTTTCTGCACCCTTGGTAAGGGCGATACGCTGCAGATCACTGGCGCAACGCAACGGCTGACGCTCATTCACCCGCCACAGTATGACTATTTCGAATTGCTGCGCTCAAAATTGAACTGGGGTGCTGACTCGCGGGTTCGTCGCCGCGGCGGCGACGGCTAATGCTGAGCGACATTCACATACGCAATTTCGCCATCATCGACGCGGTTGAGGTGGAGTTCGCACCCGGCATGAACGTATTGACCGGTGAAACCGGTGCGGGTAAATCGATTTTGATCGATGCGCTGGGGCTGGCGCTTGGCGAACGCGCCTCAAGTAGTGTCGTGCGCGACGGCTCGAAGCGTGCTGATATTTCGGCGACCTTTGATCTGTCGCAGATGCCGCAAGCACAAGCCTGGCTGAACGATCAGTCTCTGGACGCCGATTCAGACTGCGTATTGCGCCGCGTCATCGGTGCGGACGGCCGTTCAAAAGCGTTCATTAACGGCTCGCCAGTCGCCGCACAGAGTTTGCGGGAGCTGGGCCAGCTATTGGTGCGCATTCACGGGCAGCATCAGCACCAGCACCTTATGGTGTCGACAAACCAGCGCAACCTGCTTGACGCACGTGGCAAGCTTGCGCCGTTGTGTGATGACGTCGCGCAACGCCACGCGGCCTGGCGCGATGCCACCACCGCACTAGATTCGTTGCGCGAAGCGCAGGCACAACGCGAGGAACGTCTGGAGATATTGAACTTCAATATCGAAGCGTTGAACGCGGTCAACCCTGCTCCGGGCGAATACGAACAGTTGATCAGCGAGCGTGACAGACTGGCCAACAGCGGCCAGCTAATGGAGCTCACAAGCGACGCGATTGATGCACTGTACGAGCGAGACGGGGCAAACGCCCAATCACTGCTGGCGGACACGATGCGTTTGGTCGAACGCGTGACGGTTCTGGATGTGACAGCGAGCGACACCACCACTTTGCTGCGCGAAGCGGAAGCGAGTATCAGCGAAGCCGCCGACAGCCTGAGACGCTATAGAGATCAACTCGAGGCGGACCCAGCAAGACATGAGTATGTTGAACAGCGCGTTGCCGATATTGAACGATTAGCGCGCCGCCATCAGGTCGAAGCCAGCACGTTACCCAGCGTCGTGGACACGTTGCAAAGCGAGTACGAATTGTTGCTAGACGCAGACCAGAAAGAGACGAAACTGCAGGTGGCAGTCGATCATGCGAACGAGCAATTGCAAACCGCGGCAGACGCACTGAGCGAGGCGCGCAAGGCAAGCGCCGAACAGCTCGCCGAAGAAATCACAGCGTCGATGCAAACGCTGGGCATGGCGGGCGGTGTTTTCGAAATCCATGTCGAACGGCACGATTCGCCGAACCCGGGCGTTCATGGCCAGGACCGCGTGACGTACCGGGTCAGCGCCAATCCCGGTCAGGCGCCACAGCCACTTGCACGGGTTGCGTCGGGCGGCGAACTATCCCGTATTAGCCTTGCCATTCAGGTCGCCGCTGGCCGAGAGGATGGCGTTGCCTGCATGATTTTTGATGAAGTAGATTCGGGCGTTGGCGGCGCGATTGCAGAAAAAGTCGGCGTGCGCATGCGCGAGTTGGCTACCAGCTGTCAAGTACTGGCTGTGACCCACCTGGCCCAGGTCGCAGGCCAGGCCCATCATCATATGAAGGTGGCCAAGATCACAGACGGCAAATCGACGCGAACCCGAATCAGCGCATTAGCTGAAGACAGTCGCATAGAGGAAGTGGCGCGAATGTTGACCGGTATCGAAATTACGGCGACGTCCAGAGACCATGCGCGCGAGCTAATCGCCGACCGCCCCGCCGCGAGCCGGCGTACCGCGGATTAGGCGTCCTTTTTCTTCACATAAAGCACGAGGCTATGGTCGTGCAGGATGTAGCCGTGCTTTTCCGCAATTTCGTGCTGTAGCTTCTCAATTTCATCACTGACGAACTCGATCACATCGCCAGTGTCTACATCCACCATATGGTCATGGTGTTCGCCATCGTCGAGCTCAAATACCGAATGCGCACCTTCGAAATTCTGTCTCGATACCAACCCTGCTGTCTCGAACTGAGTCAACACTCGGTACACGGTGGCCAGTCCAATATCCTCGCCCGAATCCAGCAGTTCGCGATAAATATCTTCTGCGCTCAGATGACGCGATTTGGCCTGTTCCAGGATCTCAAGAATTTTCAGTCGTGGCAGTGTGACCTTCAGGCCAGCTTTGCGCAGGTCGTTGCGTTGCATTTTGCTGTCCATGTCGATCAGCTCCACCAAAAAAACTGTGGTTACGGTATCATGCTCCGCCACTCGGATCGACGGTGAATCGATGAAAATTCAGATCGCACAAATAGCTCGCCGAGCGCTGCTGGTCGCATTGCTAGTCGCCGGCGCTGCCGGCTCCGGCTGCGTATATCGCCTGAATATTCAACAGGGCAATATCGCCGAAGCAGGCGACGTCGATCAGGTCAAGGTTGGCATGACGCCCAGCCAGGTCCGCTTTCTGCTGGGCTCACCAATGGTCGATGATCCGTTCCACACAGATCGGTGGGACTATGTGTATTACCAACGTATTGGGCGCCGCTCTCCTACAACACAGGCGTTTCTGACCGTCTATTTTGAGGATGGGGTCGTGTCGCGACTGGAGCAGCGCGACGAAGCGCCTCTCAAACGTAGCTCTCGTGAACCGCAAGAAGAGGACGCCGAGTAACCGAACGTCACTTCAATAGACGTCGGCGGCACGTCGGGTGAACGCATCGACAAGTTCGTTGCAGGTCTGTTCAAACACTCGGCTTAGCACCGCACCGAGCATGGCGGATAACACATCAAACTCGATGTCGAGGGATACTTTGCTGCCGTCATCACCTAATTGGTCAAACGACCATTCGCCACGCAGATGGCTGAATGGTCCATCGACCAGTGTTAATTCAATCCGTTTTGGTGCCTGATTGTAGTTTCGTGTCGTAAATCGCCGTGTGACCCCGCCGCGACTCAGACCGAGCGTTGCGACCACCATTTGTTGATTGCGCTCATGCACCTCGGCATGATCACACCAGGGCAGGAACGCTGGATAATCCTCGATGCCGTCTACCAGCGCGAACATCTGTTCGGCCGAATACGGCACCAATGCGCTGCGATTCACTCGCCGCATCCGTTCGACTCAACCGCCCAACTGCGCTTTGAACCAATCCCAAATGCCGGTGCCATTCAGCAGGACGATGATGACACCGACCGGTGCAACGAAACGGGCAAGGAAGCGCCACAACTTAAACACCGTGCCATTGGTACCGAGCTCTGATGATGTGGAGTTAGCGCTCATGATCCAACCGGCGAAAATCGTGATGAGCACACCACCCAATGGCAGCATGATGTTGCTGGTCAGGTAATCCACATTGTCGAAAAATGTCCCGCGACCGACAGACACCCCTGACCAGACATTGAAAGACAGAACTGAACCGATACCGACGACCCAGACGCCGATACCCACCACGGTGGCTGCACCGCGACGCGTAACGCCGAATTTCTCAACAATCCACGCCACAGCCGGCTCCATCAAGCCGATTGCAGAGGTGAGTGCTGCGAAACTCAGCAACACGAAAAACAACGTGCCAAAAATGACGCCAGCGGGCATACCACCGAATGCCAGCGGCAAGGTGACGAACACCAGCCCCGGACCCTGGGCCGTATCCAGTCCATTGGCAAATACAATAGGGAATATTACCAGCGCAGAGAGCAGCGCAATGGATGTGTCCGCGATGACAACGGTAATCGATGCACTCGCAATCGAGGTGTTTTGCGGCAAATAGGCGCCGTACGCCATCACCGCACCCATGCCGATGCTCAGACTAAAAAATGCCTGGCCCAAAGCCAACAGCACAGACTCCAGTGTCACCTTGGAAAAGTCCGGTGTCAGCAAAAATTTGGCCCCAGCGAAAAAGTATCCGGTCGTCATCGAATACACCAGCAAGACCAGCATCAGCGCCAACAGGCCCGGCACCATAAACTTGACCGCTTTCTCGAGTCCTTTCTCAACGCCACGCGCTACGACCAGCACCGACAGCAGCATAAAAATTGAATGCCACATCAATACACGCCACCAGCTGCCGGTCAGACCACTGAACACAGCCGCAACACCTTCTGCGTCTTGTTTGTGAAAGGCGCCGGTCAGGCTCTCGATTACGTAGTCGAGCGACCATCCAGCAATGACGCTGTAATACGACAGGATCAGCACGCCGGCGACCACACCCATCAGCCCGACCAGACCCCAGCGTCGCGAAGACCCCTCTTCCTCACCCAGCAACGTCATCGTCTCAATCGGGTTGCGGCGGCCCCGACGACCGATAATGATCTCACTCATCATGATCGGCAGACCGACCAGCACACAGCACAACAGGTAAATCAGGACAAACGCCCCGCCACCGTTGTCACCCGCAACATAGGGAAACTTCCAGATATTGCCCAGCCCGACCGCAGAGCCTGTCACGGCAAGAATGAATGCCAGTCGCGACGACCACTGCCCGTGCAGTGAGCTGCGGCCGCTTGATGATGTGCCCGATTGTGTGCTCATGGCCATAACTCCCCAGTTGGCCGTTTTTGGAATTGGAGCGGAAGTGTGCGCGAATTGGGCACAGCTGACAACTTGGTCTCGCTACGGCAGACACTCCCCACTCACTGTATGATTCAAAGGTTTACGACACACAGTTGACCGTTATCTAACGTAATCCGCCATGGCCAAGCAGAAGAAATCCAAAACCCCGGACAATGTCATCGCGGTGAATCGCAAGGCGCGCCATGACTACTTCATCGAGGACACACTCGAGGCTGGCATTGTTTTGCAAGGTTGGGAGGTCAAAAGCTTGCGTGCCGGCAAGGCACAAATCGCCGAGAGTTACGTAAAACTGCGCAATGGCGAGGCGTGGCTGTTCAATGCCAACATTACACCGCTTTTGACCGCTTCCACCCACGTGAAACCGGAGGCGTCACGTACCCGCAAGCTATTGCTGCACCGGGACCAGATCGATCGTCTGGTGGGCGCCGTTGAGCGCAAGGGCTTCACCGCAGTACCCCTGGATCTACACTGGAATAATGGCCGCGCGAAGCTGACTGTTGGCTACGCCAAAGGCAAAAAACAGCACGACAAACGTGCCGACGCCAAGGATCGTGACTGGCAACGACAGAAACAACGCATCCTGAAGCACGGTTGAAACGTGCACTCGAGCGTTGAAAAACGGGCAATCGGGGCGCATATTAGTGATGTACCGGGGGCGACATGGCTTCGACGTGGGTCGCGAACCTCTGGGTGCATGCCGAGGCACAGATTACCTCGTAAAACCAGCTGTAAACTTATAGTTGCAAACGACGACAACTACGCAATCGCTGCCTAAACACCAGTAGATTGTCCTTCGCCCGATATGTGCTTGTGCGTGCGGATCCGAGGGTTATTCACACAAGATCGCTGGCGGGCATGTTTGGGGCCCAATAGTTAAAACCTTAACTGAACTGGCGGTCGGTGCGCCCCTTTCGTCGGGTTGCCGGTCGTGAGATTAAAGACGAAATAAGCATGTAGAGCTCAGAGCGGAGGGCTTGCGGACGCCGGTTCGATTCCGGCCGCCTCCACCACTCAAAATAACGCCGGCGCAAAGCCGGCGTTTTTTGTTGTGGCGTTTTTGTTGTCGAGGCTTCTGAATAACAAAAGGCCCTGGCAACCGCAGCTGCCAGGGCCTGTTACCGGCTCAGGTGAACTGTGCGCTAGGCCGCTTTGTCGGCCTCGATCGTGGCAAGCTTGCCATTGATCGCGATGCTACGAGGCTTCATCGCCTCGGGCAGCTCCTTGCGCAGTGAAATCGTTAATAGACCGTTTTCCAGTGCAGCATCGACCACCTCGACATACTCTGCGAGGTTGAACTTACGCTCGAATGTACGGTTGGCGATGCCTTGATGCAGGAACTGGCGCTCGGCCTGGTCCTGCTTGCGTCCGCGAACGCTCAGCACACCATTCTCGACATTAATTTCCAGATCCTGTTCACCGAATCCGGCAACAGCGAGTGTGACGGCGTAACGCTCTTCGCCGGTCACTTCAATATTGTACGGTGGGTAGCCCGTTCCGACCGTGTCTGAACGTAGCGCGGTATCCAGCAAACTCGCCAGACGGTCATAACCAACGGTGCTGCGGTACAGCGGGGTCAAGTCAATCGTTTTCATCTCGTATTCTCCATAAGAAGCAATCACTAAAGTCGGGGGCCGATCCGCCCTGGAGCTCTCGTCAGAGACCCTCCTTCCGACACAAACAGAGATGGATGCGATGGCATTTTTTTCAAGACCGACTGGCCACAACGCGCTAACTCATGCACAGTTCGTGCATGGTTTCCGGAGATGCTCAATGAGCCGCACACTTGCGCTGTTTGTTATTGTTTTGGCTGGCCTTTATAGCGCGCCGACGCATGCACAAAAAACACTGATTCACGCCGGTACCTTGCTGGCGGTGCCAGGCGAAGCGCCCGTCCGTGAACAGACCATCATCGTCGAAGATGGCCGCATCCTTGCGATCGAAAGCGGTTACCTGATGATCAGTGAATTTGATGCAGGTACGCGTGTAATCGACTTACGCGATCACTTTGTCATGCCGGGTCTGATGGACATGCACGTGCACCTTCAGGGTGAGCTCGGCCCTAACAATGACCGCGACACGCTCAAGATGTCTGATGAGCTGATGCAAATGCGCAGCTTGCACTATGCGATGAAAACACTGCGTGCCGGGTTCACGACAGTGCGCGATGTCGGTTGTAATCCGCAGCCGATGTATGCGATGCGCGATGCGATCAATAAGGGGTGGGTCGACGGCCCGCGTATCATCGCTGCCGGCGGGGTTGGCATCACGGGCGGCCATGCCGACATCAGCGGCGTCAAACCCGAGTTGATGACACACTGGACGCAGCCGACCGTTTGCGATGGTCCGTATGACTGCCGCCGCGCAACCCGCCATGCGATCAAATACGGCGCCGATCTGATCAAAATAACCTCGACCGGCGGCGTGTTAACCGACCGCGCCACTGGAACCGGCCAACAAATGGAAATGGACGAGCTACGTGAAGTGGTTCTCGCCGCCGAGAGAATGGGTCGACGCGTGGCCAGCCACGCGCACAATGAAGCCGGCATTGTTGCAGCACTCGAAGCCGGAGTGCACTCAATTGAACACGGCAGCTACACCGGTCCGCAAGCGATCAAACTGTTCAAGAAAAGCGGAGCCTATCTTGTGCCCACACTGATCGCCGGTGACACCGTGGTGCAAATCGCAAAAAACGCAGACTTCATGACCCCGGCAATCAAGGCAAAAGCAATACGCGTTGGTGCGGACATGGCAGGCAATTTCGAAAAAGCCCATAAAGCAGGCGTCAAGGTCGCGTTTGGCACCGACAGTGGTGTTTCCCGACACGGCACCAATGCCCGCGAGGCCATCCTGATGCACAACGCCGGCATGGCACCGATGGACATTCTCGTGTCGGCAACTGTCAACGCCGCTGACCTCATAGACATGAGTGATTCGCTCGGGACAATCGAAAAGGGCAAACATGCTGATATTGTTGCCACGGCGCAGTCACCACTGGAGGACATCGCGGTGCTCACGCAAATGGCATTCGTGATGAAAGGCGGCAAGGTCTACGTTGAATAGACGACGTTTGAATTCGCCGGTTGCGGCCATCGTCGGTCTGCTGACGCTGGCATCCGCCTGCGCCTCCCAGCCCGTTGCGCCGGCATTAGCTCCCCTGGCCCGTCCCGAGTCTCTGGGTGAGCTGAATTTCTCCATGCTGCCGGAAGCGTCAGGCATGGCGATCTCCTACCGCACCGCAAAGCGACTGTGGATGATCAATGATCAAGGCAATCCGGCGGATCTTATCGCCGTTGATCTGCCCGATGGCGACCGCGTCGAGACGAGCTACGCGAGAGTGGATGTCCGTGACGCCAGCAACGGTGACTGGGAAGATCTTGATAGTTTTAGTCTGAACGGTGAGAGTTGGATCGTCGTTGCAGACATTGGCGACAATCTGGCGCGCCGTGACACGATTGCCTTGTGGTTTGTGCCCGAACCGGCAGCGAACGACAAACGAACGGCTGTCGCTCGCAAATTGACATTGATATACCCCGATGGCGCGCGTGACGCCGAGAGTATGGCAGTCGACGCACGGGGCAATGCCATCTACATCCTCAGCAAGCGCGATAGCGAGCCGCGTTTGTATCAATTGCCCCTAGACGAGGCGCTGCGCGT